>NZ_JBFRHD010000003.1:0-325273 GCF_052115685.1 Cupriavidus sp. 2KB_3 | reverse complement strand
CTATTCCGTGCTTCCGGCTCAGTGTCCCAGTCCCAACTCCCCCGGACAAATATTCCTGAACCACCTGGCGCTTGAACGCCTCGTTGTACTTCGCCATGAAAAACACCCCAAAGGTTGAACGGGTGTCCAACTTTTGGGGTGCAGTTCATTGAGGGCCCGCTTTTTTTTGGTTCATCGCCTGTCTGCGGGGACTGAGGCTGGCAGAACGATCCGTTGCAGTCCCTTGCTTGCGCCCCGGGCAATGTCCGGTGACGAGCCAGGAAGGGGCGGCGAGGATCGATGGCGTCAAAGCCCCCGGAGAAATTCGACTAACGCTGCGTTGACGACGCCCGGTGCTTCTTGGGGCAACCAGTGTCCTGCCGTCGAAACCACATCAGACTTACGCAGATTTGGCACGATTTTGGGCATGGCGTCGATAATTTCACGCATGCCGGGCATAGCGAGCCCCGTATCTCTTTCGCCGACAAGGTAAAGGGCAGGCACTTCGATTCGAAGCCCCTCAAACGCGGCTTGCATTTCCCAATTTCTGTCGAGGTTCCGATAGTAGTTCAGTCCCCCTCGAAAGCCAGAGACATCGAAGGCGCGCACGAACGCTTCCAGATCGGCGGAACCAAGCCAATCCGGCAACGACGGGAAATCACCGAGGGCGTCGAGGTATTGCTTGTCCCGAGGCACCAATCCGAACGGGTTCGGAGTGCTAGCGTCGCGATCGCCGACATCGCCCGAGGCCGAAAAATAGATCTTGCGCAGGGTCGCAGCAACGTCAAGCTCAAGCTCGCTTTCGGCGAGTCCAGGCTTGGAGAAGTAATGGGTGTAAAACCACGCCTGGTCGTTCTGCGGAAAAAGGTGACTTGGCGCAAGTGGTGCGCGGCCCATCATCGGAACGCCGAGCGCCACCACACCCCGAAATCGATCAGGCCGAAGCATTGCCGCCTGCCACGCAATAGTTGCACCCCAATCGTTTCCGACGATGACTCCTTCGCTTTCGCCGAGTACGCCAACGAGCGCAACAAGATCGCCGACAACGTCGAGCGTCGTGTATTGCCCGATACCTTCGGGGCAGTCGCTCAACCCATATCCGCGCAAGTCTGGCGCGACAGCGTGAAAACCGGCCTGCGCCAGTGCTGCGAGTTGATGCCGCCAAGCATGCGATGTCTCTGGAAACCCATGGCAAAGCAGCACCAAGGGCCCCTTGCCTTGCTCTGCGACATGCAATCGGATGCCATTGGCTTCAATAAAGCTGTGACGGTAGGCGCTCATGTTGGCTCGGTAATATGGTCGTTTACAGCACTGATCGCGTTAGCGTAACATCAAACATTACGGAACATCAACAGCTCTGATTTCATGCGACTCGACACCCGACTGGCTCGACTCCTGCACGTTCTGGTGCACATGCATCTACGCGGTGGTTCAACCACGTCCGAGAACATTGCACTGATGCTGCACACCAACCCGGTTGTGGTTCGAAGAACGATGGCGTCGCTGCGCGACGCAGGCTACGTCCAATCCGCGGGCGGACGAGGGGGCGGGTGGGAGCTTGCGCGAGACCTGGAGGACTTCACGGTAAAGGATGTCTACGTGGCGATTGCGCACACGGCGCTTTTCGCACTCGGCCCCGCTGATGACAATCCGGCATGCCCGGTAGAGGCTGCCGTGAATCGCCACATCAATGAGGGACTGAGTTCTGCAGAGACGACGATGCTTCGGATTTTTGGAAAGAAGAGCCTGGCCGAAATCGCCCGAGATGTCACTTCGTCGACATCAGGAAAATCCAGTGGCCAGGTCTAAGGCCGCGTGAATTGAAATCAGCGGCGCACTGGCAGCTCGTTGAATGCTGCAATGTTAAGCGGCCGCTTTGGGCTGAGTGCCGGCCCTTGATCTGTTGAGTGTAGAGACCGCTCCTGGCCGGACTGTGACTTAGGTTTGTCGCTTTCCCTGCGGGTTAGTCTTGCATTGCCGCCACGGGCAGCCCTCGGCCATGAGCAGTCATTCGACGATCCTCAATGTATCGTCGACGATCCCGGTATCAAAGAGAAAGGATTGGAAGATACTACGGCCGGCTAGTCTTACGGATCGCGTGGACCTTATGCCGCATCCTTGATATTGCCGCGCGCCGCCCGCGTATCCCGCGCCGGCGACTGGCCGAACATGCGTCCGTATTCGCGCGTGAACTGCGGCACGCTTTCATAGCCGACGGCGAAGGCCGCGCGGCTGGCAGTTGCGCTCTCTGACAACATCAGGCGCCGCGCCTCGATGAGGCGAAGGTACTTCTGGAATTGCAGCGGTGTCAGCGATGTCACTGAACGGAAATGCTGATGAAAGGAGCCCTGGCTCATGCCTGCCACCGCTGCGAGCCGCTCCACAGTCAGCGGCTTGTCGAATTCGGCGCGAATCACGGCGACGGCGCGTGCCACGCGTTGCGCGTGACTATTTACCTTGCCCAACTTTCGGATTGCCGTGCCGTGGCGCCCCATCAGCAACCAGTAATGCAGTTCGCGCACGAGTTGTGCCTGTAATACCGGGACAGCCGCTGGACGATCGAGCAAACGCATCAACCGCAAGGCAGCGTCTGTCACTTCCGTATCGGTGCGATCGACGCGGACGGGCGTCTCATCGATATCGCCGGCAGCGCCAATCTCCTGGCACAGCCCGGCGATCAGCAGGATATCGAGTTCCATGACCAGCGACAGATACGGTGCGGCGATGCTTGCCCGGGTGATCTGGCTGACGGTCGGCACATCAGCCGAAATCACCAGCGAATCCCCGGCGGTGAAATCAAAATTCTGTGCATCTATCGTCACGCGTTTGCTGCCCTGCTGTACGAGGCAGATCAATGGCCGCGAGATCGAATAGAGCAGCGCGCTCGCCGACGTGGCCTGGATGATGGTCAGTCCGGGAACAGGCGTCAGGGCCGTGCCCGCTGCATCGGAATGGGCGTCGGCATAGCGTCGGACGGCGGAGAGTAGTGTGGATTCCATGGCGACAAGCCTACACCTGTGGCGGCAGTGGTGCGACTAATTTGCAGGATCAGGCAAGAATTTCCGAGTTTCCGACAACCCCTCGAGGCGGTGGAATTCGATACTGGCTTCCAGTCATCCACACCCCAGACAGGAGCCAGACATGACCCGAATCACCGTTGTTACCGGCGCAAGCCGTGGGCTTGGCCGCAATACCGCACTGAGCATCGCCCGCCAGGGCGGCGACGTCATCATCACCTATCAAAGCCGGGCGCAGGATGCCCAAGCCGTCGTGGCGGAAATCGAGGCCATGGGACGCAAGGCGATGGCGTTCCAGCTCGACTCCGGGGCTGTCGTCACCTTTGCGCCCTTCGCCGAACAACTGCGGAAGGCGTTACAACAACATTGGGGCCGCAACTCGTTCGACCATCTGGTCAACAACGCCGGCCACGGCGACTACGCACTGATCGCGGATACTACCGAGGCGCAATTCGATCGGCTGGTGGATGTGCATTTCAAAGGCGTCTACTTCCTGACGCAAGCGCTGCTGCCTCTGATTGCCGATGGCGGCCGCATCGTCAATCTATCGTCGGGCCTGACACGCGTCAGCTATCCCGGCTACGCCGCTTATGCAGCGGCTAAGGGCGCCATCGAGGTGCTGTCGGTCTACCTGGCCAAGGAGTTGGGCCAGCGCGGCATCGCGGTCAACACGGTGGCACCGGGAGCAATCGAGACCGACTTCGGCGGCGGTGCGGTGCGAGACAATCCCGAGCTGAACCAGTCCTTCGCAGCGATGACCGCTCTGGGCCGCGTCGGCGTGCCCGACGATATTGGCCCCATGATTGCGAGTCTGCTCTCCGCCGACAACCGGTGGATCAACGCGCAACGCATCGAGGTATCGGGCGGCCAGCGCATCTGAGCCTTGCTCCGTTGCGCCAACCTTGCGCGGACGCGAGTCCTCGGCGAGCTCGTGAAGAGCACCGGGCCGCTTGTACTCATTGACGATGCCAGTAGCCTGCCATAGGACATAAACGGAAGATACTTCCGCGGTGTCTGCTTCTGGGAAAAAGTAGAGCCGTTGTGGGTCGGCTCCTGCCGACCGACACCACCAGAGCGGATTGCTGGGTCGGTCAGGCGCTTGCCGGCCATTCTGAGACGGTCAGTGTGCAGAATTCCGCGTCGGGCCCGCGGTCTCAATCCAGTGGTAGCGGTATCCCATTCTCTGCGAATACCTCGCGTACGACGGACAAGCCGTTCAGTGCCGACGGAAATCCCGCGTATACCGCCATCTGCATCACAACTTCCACCACCTCTCGCGGTTTGCAGCCGACGTGCAATGCAGCCTGTACATGCACGCGAAGCTGCGGTAACGCACTGCCGAGTGCGCATAGCGCTGCGACAGCTGCAAGTTCCCGCTCGCGCAAGCCGAGCCCGTTCCGCGCGTAGATGTCGCCGAACGGAAACTCAACCACATAGCGCGCAAAGTCCGGAAACGATTGTGCCAGCGTGTCGACGACATTCTGACCGGCAACTCCATCGACTGCCGCCAGCATCCCCAGGCCACGCTCGTAACGTTCTGCGCTCATAGGTCACCCCCTTGACAATTGCGCCGGTAAGCAGCGGCCCGGACAGCATGATGAGTCAGGTTCATTGATCTTCTCCATAAGAGTGGGTGCCGTAAATGTAGGACGCGCATTGCGGAAGCGGAATAACCAAGTTTATGATACCTTTTTGGTATGTCTGATCGTCTCCATTCCCGATCCCTTTTGCTTTTCCTTGCCGTGGCGGACGCGCTAAGCTTCCGGCAGGCGGCCGAGACGCTGCATCTTTCCCAGCCCCCGCTGAGCCGGGCAATTCGAGAACTCGAAGAGCGGTTGGGAACGCGGTTGTTTGACCGCAATACAAAGGGCGTGACGCTTACTCTCGCTGGAGAGAAGCTGCTCCCTTACGCACGCAGCATTGCTAAATTGCTTCGCGAGGCCGAGGCAGCGCTCACGATCAAGGGTCTGCCGGCCAACCTCCGGCTTGGTCTGACAAGCGCCGTGGAACCGGCCTGGTTCCAAGGGCTGGCCCAACGGGTGCAGGCGAGTCATCCCGGAACCGTCGTCTCGACCTTCTCCGATACATCGCCCCGGCTCGTACGTCAGCTTCGCGCTGGAAAGCTGGATGCAGCGTTCATCGCGCTGCCTACAGACACGCACGAGCTGGAGGTCAAGGAGCTCGACCGACTGCCGATGGTCGTTGCGATACCGTCACGCCATCTTCTGGCCAAGCGCAGAAGAATTGGACTCGCGGACCTGGCTCGTGAGCAAGTCTTCTGGTTCGAGCGTGCGCGACAGCCCGCGTTCTTCGATCACTGCCAAGCAGTTTTCTCCCGCCATGGTTTCGCCCCGTCCAAATTGAGGGAGCCATCGGACCATCACGTTCTACTTGCTGATGTGGCGAATGGAAAGGGTATCGCCCTGCTGCCGAAGTCGTTCACCGCATTACGACGCGCTGGCGTCGTCTACAGGTCGTTGGTCGAGGGCGAGGAACTATCGGTTTGCATCGGCCTTGCTTCGCCCGCCGATCGCCCAGGCATACGTGAAACGCTGGCAGCGGCGGCAATTGTGAACCGACACGCCTAGCGGCCGCATCGACTACGATAGCGTGAGCCAAGACTAGACAAGGGATGACAGCATGAAAATGGATGCATTTGCATTTGGGACGACCAACTGGGCGGAAGTCGAGAAGACAGAGCACCAGGGGGAAACCGGCATGGCTTATTGGCGCACTCGATTCTTCGGTGAAGAGCCAAATCAGATTCGGGTGCGGATGGTGGAATACACCCCTGGCTACCTCGCGGACCATTGGTGCCAGAAGGGACATGTCCTCTTCTGCATGGAAGGTGAGTTGGAGACAACGCTCGAAGACGGACGGAAGTATGTTTTGACGGCGGGCATGAGCTATCAGGTAGGCGACAACGCAGAGCCACATCAGTCTTTTACCAAGACAGGTGCCAAGCTTTTCATTGTTGATTGAGCCACAGCTGGTTTCTAGTGGCATGCGGAAAAGCCGCCGTGAACGGCCCCTTGGGCCCTTGCGGCGGTGAATCGGCCGCCGCCGACGTCCACTACTCTCCAGTGCTCGCGCACGCGATAGCTGAACGGTCAGCCATCCGCGCCGGGCGCGGATGGGATTCTTCGGCGTATCCAAGGTCAATACGTGTTGGTCGCTATCTTGGCTTTACCACCAGCTGTGCAAGTCTTGATTGGCGTCGACCCCGTTGGATTCCGTTGCTACGGCAAAAGCGCGAGGAGATCGGACGAGTTAGGCTGATTGGGAGGCACGACGTTGCTCGGTGAAAACCACGGAGCGCTTGCTGCTTGAAATATGCCGGTACGCAGCCCGCTGAAACGTGCCATCAGCTCGCCCTTGTTGCTGGCCGCGTCCGTCATGTTGAAGTATTCATCGAGGGGCATGCTGTCCTTGAATTCCGAGGCAGACACCAGACCGTCTTTATCGACGTCCATGGCCTCATGGATTTTCGACAGCTCCTCCTCACTCTTGCCGGCCAATTGCTTGCCAAGCTCGCTGAGGGACACCACGTCATCGTGATTAAGATCGGTGGCCTTGAGCTTATCCTCTTTGAACGCATCGACCATGTCCACCAACTTCAGGGGAACGCCGCGTGCCTTGAAGCGCGCCATGGCACCAGCATTTGCGCTCGCCGTTTCGGCGGTCTGCGTGTGCCTGAGTGACGACCATTCTTGCGCGCTGCGGATCGAATCAAGTCCACCGAGTCTGAGTTGGCTCATCAATATCTCCTGAAGAAAATAGGTGAAGCCGGGGTATTCCGGCGCTGACGATTCTAGGCAACGCAAGGGTCCGCAATTCACAAAACAAGCGGTGTTTACCAAGTCACTTTTGATCTGCCGAGGCATCCTTCATAAGAAGTGCACGACGTTGGCGGTTATCAAGGGAAACATGGCAGCATTCACCTGCATCTGAGTTGGCGCAACTGGCTGATCAACCTTGAACGACCAGCTCTCCGGTCTGCGAAAAAGGAAACTATCTCGCCATTCGCGGACTCGCGGGAAACGGTCGTCCATGCACTTCTGGTCAAGGCAGCGGCCACGGATCTGCGTCGCTTGGCTTGGATGGGACTGGCCGGTACCGAGACTCTGTCGCGAGCACGCCAAGGGCCGCCACTGCCTCACTCCATCCCCGAACCAAAGCCGTCCAGATGGGCCGCATACTGACTCGCGCTTTCGGCGAAGCGCTCCGCGAGGAAATCGAGCAGCGCGCGGACGCGGGGGGCCATGAACTGGCGTCGCTGGAATAGCGCGTGCACGGGCAGGTCATGGCAGCGCCATTCTGGCAGTACAAGTCGCAGGCGGCCGGACTGCAGATCTGCGCCGATGTCCCAGATCGATTTCATTACGATTCCGTGACCTTCGAGCGCCCATTCGCGTGCGATTGCACCGTCGTTGGTTTCGCGCGATGGCGAAGTGGGGGCGGTGAACGTTGCGCTCTCGCCGTGGCGTTCGAAGCGCCAATCGTTGGCGACGCCGGCTGATGACGACAGCAGCACGAAGCGGTGCTTTGCCAGCGCATCGAAATCGGCAGGGGTGCCGTGTGCGTCGAGATACGCGGGCGACGCGCACAGCGCGCGACGGTTGGGCGCGAGCCGCCTGGCGACCATCGTGCTTTCTGCCGGCACGCCGAAGCGGATCGCCAGATCGATATCGTCCTGCAGCAGATGCGACAGCGAATCGGACAGCACGAGCGCGATGCTCACGCCCGGATGCTGTGCATTGAAAGCGTCTAGCCAATGCCGCAGCACGTTGCGGCCGAAGTCTGAAGTGGCGGACACGCGCAACTTTCCGCTGACGATCTGGCGTCCCGCCTGCATGGCGGCATGCGCATCGTCCAGTGTCTGCAGTGCGTGCTGGCAGTGCACCAGGTAGGTGTGCCCTTCGTCCGTCAGGCGCAGGCTGCGCGTGGTGCGTTCGAACAACTGCACACCCAGCGCGCTTTCCAGCCGCACCAGACGCGCGCTCGCTGCCGCCGGCGACAGGTCGAGCTTGCGCCCTGCGGCGGACAGGCTGCCAAGCGCGGCGGCTTCAACAAACAACCGCAGGTCACCGAGGTTATCCACGCGCTGCTGCTCCTTATGGTTAGCGTAAGTCTTATCGATTGCTAGGCGATCGCGCCGCCGCCGTCGACCAGTACCGTCGATCCCGTTGCATAGCGCGTCGATGCAAGATACAGCACGGCGCGCGCGACGTCTTCCGCCTGGCCGACGCGTCGCGCCGGCAGGCGTGCCGCAGCGGCCTCGAACATCTTGTCGCGCGCCTCGGCGTCAAGCTTGGACCACAACGGTGTTGCGATCAGTCCTGGCGAAACCGTATTGACGCGCACCGGCGACAGTTCCAGCGCCAGCCCGCGCCCCAGCGCCTCCAGTGCAGCGTTGATCGCGCCTTGCAGCACGGACGACTTGCTCGGCCGCACGCTCAGAAAGCCCGAAACCAGGGTGAGCGATCCGCCTTCGCGAATGCTTGCAGCGCGCGCCACGCGATAGGCGCCCCAGAACTTGCTGTTCATCGCGGCATAGGCGTCGTCGAGGGCCAAGCCGCGCACCGGACCGGTTGCCGTCTCGCCTGCCGTCACGACGACGTGATCATACGCGGGAGCATCGGCAAAAAATGCCGCGACAGCTTCGTCGTTGGTGAAGTCCAGCGTCGCCGTCTTCACATCGCCGCCAATCTGCTGCGCGATCGATGCAAGCTTTGCTGCGTTGCGCGACGCGATCGTGGTCGCCGCGCCCGCGTCGACAAACCTCTGCGCGACCGCCGCGCCGATCCCTGAACTGCCTCCGACGACGAGCACTGTCTGCCCTTCGAATGTCTGCGTGGACATGCTGTTTCTCCTTGAGGTATGCGTAACGGCGACCTACCTGGCGACGACGCCAAGTTGCTGCAGAAACGTCAGATTGTCTTCCAGATGCCAGTTGTCCGCGATCTTGCCGTCGCGGATACGATAGATGTCGGTTGCGACGAAATCAACCGGCTGGCCCTGGCCGCGAAGACCATTGAATGTGCCGCTGAAATGACCCGTAAAGTGCAGATGCGTGACGACGCGATCGCCGGCGACGATCATCTGCTCGATCGATACCTTGACGTCTGGCACGGCCGCATGGAACACCTTCGACGCCGCCAGCGCACCGGCGATGCCTTGCGGGCGGCCGGGCGGCAAGGTGCGATCCGTGAAGTCATCGGCCAGCGCCTCCCGAGCCAGCGCTTCGTCGCCGGTGCTCCAGAAGGTGCCGTAGGTGCGTGCCGCGCGAATCTGCGCGTCGATCTGCGGCTTAGGCAATGCGTGATCAACGATCAGCGTGTGCGGCACGATGAGGCGGTCGTCGGCATGAGCGGCCGCGACGGCCGATGCGGGCAACGCGAATCCGAGCAAGGCAATGGCAAGAGCGGCCGAACCGGCGGCAGCGGCGCGGATATGCGAAGCGAAAGGAACAGTGCGGGACATGAGAATCTTTCAATAGATGGCCAGCGGCAGATTGGCAAGCGCGAGGGCCGCGGGCGGGAAGATGGTTTGCCTGGGCATCGAGCCTTCAGTCCGGTCCGCAGTAGCTTGCGTGCGGCCGGTGTCATGCATTCTCGGTGCGCCAGACGGATTTGATAATGGGTCTGGCAGTTGATTGATTTTCAAAAACAGCCGAAGAATCGCGCTTAGCGCTGCGCCGCCGACATGACGAACTCGGCACTCACGGCTGGCGTGAGCGCCACGAAGATCTGGCGTTCGCCCGTCAATGGAACTTCGGCGGTCTGAAAGGGCATCGATGCCGCGCGCAGGCGGTCGATCAGCGCCTGCCATGCCTGCGGATCGTCGACGCGAAACGCGCAGTGATCGATGCGCGGTGTCGGCCTGGCATGCAGTGCAGGAGAGCTGGAGCGGACGAGGTGAAGCACCGCGCGGCCATCGAGATACAGCCAGTACCCGTCCACGCGAAAAGGCGGCGGCCGTGGGCCCACGCGCAGCCCGGCGATATCGACGAAGAACCGTCGCAGCGCCTCGAGGTCATCGGCAACGAGCGTAACGTGATCGAGATGCATGGGGCACTCCAACGAATCCGTGCTGCCGTGTCGAACAGCGAGCGCTCAGATGGTTTCCGTCTCGCGCAGCGTCAGCGTACTTTGCAGCACGTAGCGCGCGATGTCGTCCTTTCTCATGAAGGCCACACCGGGATGGCGCTTTGCATAGCGCAGGAACGCATCCCAGACGCGCACCATCTGCGGCGATCCGCTGATCCGGTCATGCGCGCTGACCGACATCATCCTGCGGCGCGAGCCGCCCTCTTCGTAGAGCTGATCAAATTCCAGCTTGATCTGCTCAAGGAACCGGTCGGGCGAATAATTGCGGCCTTCGACCAGAAAAATATCGTTGTTGCGCAGCGTGTAGGGCACGACGACAAAGTCCTTGCCGTTGACCGTTTCGATAAATGGCTCGTCACGGCTCAGATCGTCGATGTGATAGAGGTAACCAAGTTCCTGCAACAGCGGCAAGGTATTCGGGCTGCGGCGCAGCCAGTTGGCGTTGAAGCCGGTGGGGCGCTGGCCCGTGACCTGCTCGACCATCGTCATCGCTTTCAGCAGAAATTCGCGCTCCTCGGTGCGTGACATCGCGAACTGGGAACTCCAGCGCGGACCGTGGCCGGAGGCTTCATGTCCGCGCGCGACGATCTCGCGGGCCAGTGCTGGATGCCGTGTCGCCGCTTCGCCGATCATGTGGGCGGTCACTTTCACGTCGTGACGGTCCCACAGGTCGAGCATGCGTGGAATGCCTTCGCGGTAGCCGTATGCAAACCATGTCTGCGCGGCGAGATCGGCCGGCACGCTGCTCGGAAAATCAACTTTCGGGAACGGATTGTCCGCTCCCTTGGGCGGCTGTCCGCCGGCTTCGAACTGCATCGATATAGAAACGACCAGCCGCGCCCCGTTTGGCCAGAAGTCGCCCCGATTCGGCGTGGGGCCGCTGGCGGACTGTTGCGCCGAGCCTTGCGCATGCGCCGGGGTCGATGGCAACGCGGCGTTCATCGCCAGGATGCCTGCGCCAATTCCGGCGCCGGCGCGGGTCATGAAGGTTCTGCGGCTGGGTTGCGCCGACGGAGCCGACGAATCTTGGAACTGAGACATGATGTGCGTCCTATTGGCGCATGCGCGCCCTTGATGCACCGGGCATGCGGTGCGGGGTTGCCGATACAGACGGGCGCGTGGATGCTCGCCGTGCCGTGGACGCATTGTCTGGCGATGACGCCGCTTTGATAATTCGGCTGGACGTTGAATGACTTTCAAACGGGACGAGAAGATCCCCCCATTCGTGGTCTGCGATGCGCGGCTTGGGCCGACGCCGCGTGCGGAATGCCGTGGTTGCCCGCTACGACACCCGTCCCGGGCAACCCCGTTGGGTCACCATAGACCCCGGCGCCGTCTAGAACATCACGACACGGTTACGCCCTTTGGCTTTTGCCCGGTACAGTGCGCGATCCGCGGATTCAAACGTTGTCTGGCGCGCCAGATCGTTGCTTCCAATCCGTTGTGTGACAGCGGCCCCGATACTGACGGTCACCACGCCTGTGGGTGACTGGCGATGTTCAATCGCCAGGTTCATCACGCCAGCGCGCAGATCTTCCAGCGCGGCCTCGAACGCGAGACGCTGCAGCCCGCACTGAGACAGCCCGAACTCTTCGCCTCCCAGACGTCCTGCAATCATCTTGTGCTCGTCGGCGACAGCGCGAAGCACGTTCGCCACCTCACGCAGGCAGGCATCCCCGGCCTGATGACCATAGGTGTCGTTGTACTGCTTGAACCAGTCGATGTCGACCATCACTGCGCCTATCTCGACGCCGTCCGCAGCATCATCCCAGGTTCTCCGGATGCTCTCGAGCATGTAGCGACGATTGAACAGTTGCGTGAGCGGGTCGGTGGCGCTTGCGGTGCGCAGTCTGAGGTCGTTCTCGATCATCGCACTCAGGTGCCGGAACACGTCCGCGTGCGCACGCGTGAAGCGACCCGGCAGGGAGTCCATCGCACATAGCGCGCCGACGATGCCGCCATCGGGCCCGCGCAGTGGGATCGCCGCGTAGGACCGGGCGTATGGCGCGGATTTGACCAGTATGCAGTCAGAAAACCGTGCATCCGACCGTGTGTCATCCACGATGAACAGATCATTGGCTTGCACAGCGTAATTGCACAATGATTGCCTGCGAGGGATAGGAAGGACAGACAGCCCGACCTCAGCGCGATAGTGCTGGTGCTCGGCATCCAGCAGGAGAATTGCGGAGATGGAGCCCTGCGTAACGCTCTTGAGTATCGCGGTAGCGTGCCGGAAGCACTCCCGCATGACCTGGTCGTCATGTAGCAACCATTCAAGAACGGAAGACTCACCCTGCGCTGGCGAGATGTCGTGCCCGAATGGTTGATCCAGGGCGTACGGGATGGAGCGATGATTCAAGGGCAATTCGATTCCGCCGGAAGTGTCACTTTCACGTCAACGGCTCGCCGCACGAATTCTTGAGTCAGTCGCCCGTCAATCCCTGGTTGTCCTCAATTTACTCGACGCGCGTTGAGTGAGCAGTGCCATCAACGCGTCCTTCTCCGGCCGATTCGGAGTCCTACCGGTTGCCACGGTAAGCGCAAGCGAAGGAAGGTCCGGCAGGTTCTCATGCCTGCCAAGTATCTTAAGATCGCCGCTTATCGAGTGAATCGGGAGTGCCGCAACTGCTTTTCCAGTTTGGACAGCAGCCAGTATTCCTGCTGTATCTGGGCTTGCATAAACACAGCGATAGGGTATCCCGGCCGTGCCCAGTGCCTCGGCAACAAGTGATCGAGGCACAGATCCAATCTCGAAGAGCGCAAGCGGTATTGGTCGCAATGCGGCCAGGCCGGTCGCAGACTCAAGCGCGACCCATACAAGTTCTTCGAAGAAGATCGGAGGGCCAGGAAATTGGGAGCAGCAAGTGCCTACAGCCAGGTCCAGCGCTCCACTTTCGAGTCGACGGCCTAGTTCAAGCGTAGGTACACAGACGACGTCGACACGAATCTTCGGGAACTGGTCAGTCAGTGCGCGCAGTGCAGCCGGGAATATCAGCCTGGCATAGGCATCGGGTGTGCCGACCCGCAAGATATTCTCGCTGGACTCGCATGCCAGTTCTTCCCGCGCTTGTTCATGCAAATCCAGGATCCGCTCAGCATATGTCCTTAACGTCTCTCCAGCCGGGGTAAGCGTGAGTGAGCCCGGGGTGCGCGCAAGCAATTTCACGGAAGCTTCTGCCTCTAGCTGACGAAGTTGCGTGCTGACTGCGGCCTGGGTGAGATGCAGGACCTTCGCCGCCTTAGTGAAGCTCCGAAGCTGTGCGACGACAAGAAACGTGCGGAGCTGCTCGGATTTAAAGTGCCTTTTCATGCGCTGCGCTGCCGACGCCGGTTCCGGATTACGTCGTAATGTTTCTTCGTTCATCATAACTTGGCCACGGTTTGCGCGGCGACGGATCCCGCCATCAAAGATATTTTTGCTCTCATAAGAAATACTTTCTTTTCTCGCGGAGAGTCGTGAGAGACACTCATATGCGTGAGAAAACGCGCTGTCGGAACTTCGCGACCTTGCGATACGCGAAATGTGTGCAGGCCGCTATTCTCACGTCCTAAGGCTTACGCGTAACTGACGAAGCCCGTTTCTTTCGAAACGGGCTTCTTTTTCCGGAGTCAGGGCGATGGGCGAGTCATCGTGGCCTTGCGGGGGCCCGGACACCCGCGCGCCCCGGAGTGCTGGCGCGCAAGCCTGAGTCGGTGAGGCGGGGCGGGGCGGTTACCGCTCGCCGGCGGCGGAGGCCAGCGTCGTATACGGCTGCATCAGCAAAGCGTCTGCGCGGACCACGCCGTTGCGGCCGGCCCGTTTAGAGACGTAGAGCGCGCGATCGGCGGCTTCGAACAGGGTGTCCCACAAGCGGCGTGCGTCTCCGGTCGTGTTGACCGCCGCCACGCCAATGCTGACACTGACGTGCCCCGGCAGCGGCGCGGGCAGCGGCAGGGTGCAGACGCGCTCCACCACACGCTTGGCAATCGCCGCGGCTTCCTCCATCGTGGTGCGCGGGCACAACACACAGAACTCCTCGCCGCCGTAGCGCCCTACCACGTCAATCGTGCGCACGGTGTCCTGCAGGACGCGCGCGACCGCCTGCAGCACCATATCCCCCGCGCGATGCCCCGCGTTGTCGTTGACACGCTTGAAATGGTCGATGTCGATGACCAGGCAGGCCAGCGGTTTGGCTTGCTGCGCGTGGGCCGCCGCCATCCGAAGCGCATGCTTGTCCAGGGCGCCGCGATGCAGCACACCGGTGAGCGGATCAAGCCGCGCGCGAGCCATGTCGAGCGCTGCGCGGTCCTCGATTGCCATCAGCGCGAAGGCCGCAATACTGGCGAACGTCGCCATCAGCAGCAATAGGGCCGGCATGCAGCCCAGCCACTGGATTGCCGCCGGCACCATGGACAGCAGCAGGGGGCCGTCTTCCCAGCGCCATCCGAGCATGACCAGGAAGCCGGCCTGCGCCGTCAGCTGGATCAGGCACGCCATGAGCGCGAGCGGGCGGCCCATGCCCATGGCCCGACGGCGGTCGCGCAACAGCGTGTCTGTCGTCACGCAGACCACGGCGACCGTGGCGCCATGTCCCAGTAGGGCGATCAGCGCCGTGTCGAGATGCGCGACGAGCATCGCTGCGAGCCCGATGGATACCGTCGCGACGGCCGGCACGTTTTGCGACCAATGGGCCCGCGGGCCATCGACGGGCTGCGGCCGCCGTAACGATTGCAGCAGCCCCAGCTGGCCGACGATGCCGACCATGTGCCCGGCCACGGCCAGCGCGGTGACGTCCCAGCTTGCGTTTAACGCCAGCAGCATGCCGCTGAGCGACGCGAGCACGTTGGCACCGGCCCATGCGGTGCGGTCGCTGCCATCCGCGCCAGCGCGGAGCGCCATGGCGATGCCGGTCAGGCCGGCGAACAGCACGATCGCGGCGAAGCTCGGTAGATCCATGTCTGAAGGCATTTCCGCATCCCCGTACGGCTCGCTGGCCGCCTGCGGCATGCAGTCGCGGCGGTGTCCGGGCCGGTCTCGAATGGCGAGCGATTCTACCGAAAGGGGCGCGGCGGACTGTCCGTTTTGCCACCAAACAACAATATTTGACAGTTCTGCTGATCCAGTCGAACATGCGCACCCGACCCCGTCAGATCGCAACAATCATTGACAATTGCCCCCGATGGGATTGGATAGGATGCGCGTCGAACCGCATCCCGCGCGGACGAGGACGTCACAGAATCATGAATATTGCATCCGTGGAAGACGATCCGGGCCAGGCGGCCCTGATCAAGAAGATCCTGACCGGCGCGGGCCACGATTGTGAAAGCTACCCCGATGGCCAGTCATTGCTTCGCGCCATGCGTGACCGGCAGTTCGACCTCTTGGTCATGGACTGGCAACTGCCGGACATCAGCGGCTACGACGTGATCGTCCATATCCGGGGGCGCTCCGGCGCCGTGCCGCCAATAATTTTCCTGACCACGCGCTCGCTGGAGGAAGACATCGTGGCCGGCCTGGCTGCCGGTGCCGACGATTACATGGTCAAGCCGGTCCGCAGCGGCGAGCTGACCGCGCGCGTGGCGGCGCTGTTGCGGCGGACCTATCCCACGGTGCTGTCGCAGGAATCGGTCCGCGAGGGCGCCTATTGCCTCGATCCCGTGGCGCGCACGGTCACCGTCGATGGGCGGCCGGTGGAGGTGTCGCCCAAGGAGTTCGACGTCGCGTGGTTCCTGTTCAGGAACATGGACCGGCTACTCTCGCGCGAATTCGTCGAGCTGGCCGTGTGGGGCCGCGCCATGGGCGTGGGGTCGCGCACGCTCGACAGCCATCTGTCGCGCTTGCGCGTCAAGCTCGGACTTCGGCCCGAGAACGGCGTGCGGCTGGCCTCCGTGTATTCGTACGGCTATCGCTTCGAGCGGTGCGGCGGGAGCAGCCATGCCGGCTGACCGCCGCGATTCCAACCGGCACGGCAGGCGCCGCGCTGCGGTCCTGGCCGGGCTGCTGCTCGGCTGGCAGGCAGGCGTGCTTGCCGGCCCGGCGGGCGCCGACGGCGACCGTTTCATCCATGTAGTGGACTCGGGCGATACGCTGATCGGCCTGGCTGACCGCTATCTCGGCGATGCCCGCAAATGGACTGAGCTGCAACGGATCAACCAGGTCGCGGACCCCCGACGGCTGCCGCCGGGGCTACGTATACGGATACCGCTCAGCTGGATTCCGACGCGACCCGCCAACGTCAGGGTGATTGCCGCGAGCGGGACGGTACGGCTTGGCGATACGCCGCTGCGCCCAGGCACGCAGCTGGACGAGGCGGCCCGCGTCGTGACCGGCGCCGATGGGCGCGCCACGCTGGAGCTTGACGATGGCTCGCGGGTGGCGCTGCCGCCGGACTCGGTCGTCGAGGTGAGCCGGCTACGCGTCTTTGCGCGGGCGCTGCTGCAGGATACGGTGCTGCGTATCGAGCGCGGCGGCGCCGATGCCAGCGTGGCGCCCAACCACAATGGCGTCGGCCGCTTTGAGATGCGCACGCGGACGATGATTACCGGCGTGCGCGGCACGCGCTTCGAGGTAGAGGCCAGCGGCGCCCAGTCGCGCAGCACGGTATTAGAGGGCCGCGTGACCGTCGCGGCGCGGCACGGCAGCCAGGAAGTGCCCGACGGTTTCGGCATTGCCGTGGGCCCGGGCGGCAGGCTGGCGCCCCCGCGCCCGCTGCAGGCGGCCCCGATACTCCAGCCGCTGCCCGCACGGATCTACGCGCCGAGCCTGAACGTGGCCTGGCAGCCCGCGCCGGGCGCCACTGCATGGCGCGTCATCGTGTCGCGCGACAGCGCACGCACCGAACCGATCTGGTCCGCCACGATGCGCGAGCCGCATGCCACGCCGGCCGGCCTGCCGCATGGCAGGCTGTACCTCTCGGTTCGGGCCGTTGGCGCTGACGGCTTCGCCGGCTATCCCGCTGTCGCGCCGCTCGACGTCAAGCTAGAGCCGGCCGCGCCTTTCACACTGGAGCCGGGCGCACGGACCCGCCATCACGGCAGCGCGATCACGCTGCAGTGGGCGGCTGTCGCGAACGCCGCGCGCTACGAGATCGAACTGGCCCGCGACGCCGGATTTGCTACCGTCGAGACGCGCCAGACGACCGCCGAGGTCAACTGGCAGGTACCGCTGGCGCCGGGCGACTGGTGGTGGCGCATCCGCTCCCTAGATGCCGATGGCGAGCCGGGGCCGTGGAGCGCCGTGCTGCCGTTCTCGATCTCGCCGGCTGCGCCCGCCGCGGCGGTCACTGGCGACGACGGCGCCGTGCTCCGGCTGGGCTGGGGCGTGGATGCCACGGTGGCAAAGCCGGCCGCATACCGGCTCCAGCTTGCCGATGATCCGCGCTTTGCCCATGTGCGGGCCGACCTGCGCAGCATCGAGGGCGAGGCCGCGGTGCCGCGTCCGCCAGCAGGCGACTACTGGGTGCGCGTAGCGCGCATCGAGCCGGATGGCGCGACGTCGCCTTACTCTGCGCCGCAACGCATCGTCCTGCCGGCTTACCTGCGCGATGCCGCGGGGAACCCCGTGCGGGCGACCGATGCCCCGGTGCGCCATGGTGGATGACGCCGCCACGCCCGCCGCGCGCCTGGGGCTCGTCGGCGGCTATCGCTTGCGCACGTTGGCAGAATGGGGACTGCTGCTGGCCATGCTCGCCGCGTTCATGGTGGGTGCCAGCGTCCTCGGCTGGACCAGCCGCGCCAGTCTGGCGGTCTATGACGTCGCCATCGCGGCCCAGCAGCATGCGCCGCGCCAGGACATCGTCATCGTCGCCATCGACGACGGCACGCTCGAGGCCAGCGGGAGATGGCCATGGCGGCGCACTCAGCTCAGCCGGCTCGTCGATGGCGTGGCCGCGGGCAAACCAGCGGTCATCGCACTCGATGTGGTGCTGACGGAGCCTGACGAGCGCCATCCCGGCGACGACGCCACGCTCGCCGGCAGCATCGCCCGGGCCGGGAAGGTGGTATTGCCCGCTGTGGCTGCCGAGGCGCCGGACGGTCTGCGTTATCCGATACCGGCGCTGCGCGCGGATGTGGGCCACATCAACATCGGCTTGGACGGCGACGGCCCGGTTCGCGACGTCTTTCTTCGCGAAGGGCCGCCAGGGCGGGAGATCGACCATCTGGTCGTGCGGATGCTGGCGCTGCGGGACGGCCCCGATGTCATTAGCCAGCTGCGCCAGGAACCGTATCCAGCGGCGTCAGCCGCGGCGTGGCGCCGCGATGGCCGCGTGCGCATCGCGTTCGCCGGCCCGGCGGGCACGTTCGCTACGGTGTCCGCGCGCGACGTGATGGCGGGTCGCGTCGATCCGGCGATGTTCCGCAACCGGCTCGTGCTGATCGGCGTCACGGCCGCCGGCCTCGGTGGCATGTTCGCCGTGCCATTGTCACGGGACGGCGCCGGCATGAGCGGGGTGGAGATCATGGCAAACGCGGCACAGACGCTGCTCGACGGCCAAGCCATTGTCGCGCTGGACCGCACCGCATCCTGGGCCCTGGCATTCGCCGCACTGGGCGTGGTGTGGGTCGCCGCGCTGCGCCTGTCGCCGCGCATGGCGCTGCTGGTCAGCCTGGCGATGGTAGCCGGCCTGCTCGGCGCAAGCATCATGCTGGTCCGGGGTGCGCATGCCTGGTTCGACCCGGTGCCCGCGATGCTCGCGTGCCTGGCCTGTTATCCGCTGTGGAGCTGGCGCGGACAGGAAGCGACGCTTGCGTTCCTGGCCGGCGAAGTGGCCAGGCTTGAGCGCGAGCAGGAACCGATGCTGCGTGGGCAACCGTCGCCGGTGGCCGGGCTCGGCCCCTCGTTGGACGCACGCATGCAGGCCATGTATTGGATGACCACCCGGCTGCGAGATATGCGGCAGTTCCTCGCGGATGCGATGTCCGGCCTGCCCGACGCCACGTTGATCTGCAATATCGATGGCAACGTGCTGCTGGCCAACGCGAGGAGCCTGGCGCTGATGCCACGCAGCTTGGGAGGGCTGGCCCAGGCGGGCGCGCCAGCACCCGAGATTCGTGCGGTAATGACCGAAGCGTTCGCTGTGCCACAGCGCGGCATGGACTACTGGAACACCGTGCGGCGGGCGTGCGTCGAGACGATGCCGGCGGCTGGTGCGCCGCCGGTCTTCGATGCCGTGGAACTGACTACGCACACCGACTGCCCGATGCTCGTGCGCGCCGCGTCGCTACGGAGCAGTGACGGCGGTGTGGCCGGCATCGCGCTGAGCTTCGTCGATATTACTGAGGCGCGCGCGGCCGAGCGCCGGCGCGAAGAGACGCTGCGCTTCATTTCCCACGACATGCGCTCGCCGCAGGCGTCGATCCTTGCGCTTGTCGAACTGCAGTCCGAGCCAGCCCGAGCCATGCCGTACGACGCGCTGCTTGAGCGGATCCAGCATTTCGCGTCCCGTACGCTCGAGCTCGCGGATGATTTCATCACGCTGGCACGTGCCGAATCGCAGGCGCTGCGTCTGGTCGAGACCGATCTTTCGAGCCTCGTCATGGACGCCACCGACGAGCTCTGGCCGGTAGCGCATGCGCGGCGCATCGGCATTTCGCTCGATATCGCGGAGGAGGAACTGGTCGTGCGCGCCGAGCCCTCGTTGCTGATGCGGGCTGTGGCTAACCTTGTCGACAACGCGATCAAGTTCAGTCCGGACGGCGGCACTGTTACCGTGACCGTGCGCAGGACCGGCAACAGCGGCACCGTCTCCATCGCCGATCGCGGACCCGGTATCGCGCTGGCCGACCAGCCCCGGCTGTTCCAGCCATTCAGTACGTTGCGGGCGGAAGGCGCCCGGCCCACGCGCGGCACGGGGCTGGGCCTGTTGTTCGTTCGCACCGTGGTCGAGCGGCATGCCGGTGGCATTGGGCTTGACAGCGCGCCGGGCCGGGGCGCGGTGTTCTCCATGACCCTCCCGCTGGCAGAAGCGCCTGAGTCGGCCGCCGCCTTGTCACCAGACTGAACAGAGTCCGCAGCCGGCCCCCGCCTGCGATTCACTCCGCTATCAATTGCCAATGTCTTCCATCTGACTCCAGCCGGTGCGTGAAACGAAGCGACTGAAGGAAACGCGTGTCATGAGAAGCCACGACCAGGGCACCGGGAAAGTCCTCCAATGCCTGCTCCAGCGCCTGAATGGATTCCAGATCGACGTGATTCGTCGGTTCGTCCAGCAATAGCAGCTGCGCTGGTTCGGTGCTCCACAGTACGCACGCCAACGCACCTTTCAGGCGCTCACCGCCGCTCAACGCGCCGGATGGCAGGTTCACCACGTCGGCATTCAAGCCCAGCAACGAAAGATGGCTGCGCAGCAGCCCGTCCGGCAGCGGTGTTTTCAGCGCGTGCAAGCGATCGAGCACCGATAGTTGCGGTGGCAATACGCGGGTCGCCTGCTGGTCGAGCCATGCGCTGCGCACGCCAGTCTGGCAAATGCCAGAGACCGGGGCAAGTGTGCCGGCCAACATCTTTAGCAGCGTGGTTTTGCCACAGCCATTTGGACCGGTCACGGCGACGCGCACCGGTCCCGTCAGCCTCAGCGTAAGGGGCGCGCTGTCTTGCGGAAACGGCGGGACGGCGTCTTGCAGATGGATCACGCGCTTTCCCGCCGCAATGGCAGTGGCTGGCAGGATGAGTGCGACGGTTTTGTCGGGCTCGATGCGCCGCGCCGCCTGTTGAACCGCCTCGTCGGCCTTAACCTGCATTTCCTGCCGGCGAAGGCGCTGCCGGCCCGCAGACGCCTCTGCGCCATCCTTGCGACGGCCCAGGGCGATGCCCGGCATGTTCGCCTCCTTCGCGCCTTTTGCCTGATGGGCGGTGCGGCGCTGCTGTGCGTCATGTTGTCGCCGCGCCGCACGTTCGGCGGCGTTGCGATCTGTCCGTGCGCGGTCGAGCAAAGCTTGCGCCGCCGACGCTTCGGCGCTGCGCTGAGCCTCATAGAGCGTGTAGTTACCGCCGTAACTGCGCATCCCGCCCGGCGTCAGTTCTACGATGCGGTCCATCAGGTCCAGTAATTCGCGGTCGTGACTGACGAGGATCAGACCGCCTGTCCACCGCGTCAGCTTGTCACGCAGCCAGTCGCGCGCGGTGCGGTCCAGATGGTTGGTGGGTTCGTCGAGTACCAGACCTTCGGCGTCGGAAAGGAACGCGCCTATCAAGGCAACGCGGGTGAGTTCACCGCCACTCAGCGCGCCCGCCAGCCCTTGCGGGTGCAGGTGTGCCAAGCCGCTGTCCGTCAGCGCCTGCTCCAGACTCGATCGGATATTCCACCTTCCATCCAGCAAGTCGAAGTCAGCGGGATGCGGCGCCCCGCCTTCCATTCGCGTCAGCGCATCGAGTATCGGTGTCAATCCGGCGACGTCTGCAACCGTCGCCCCTGTTGCAGGGACGATTTCCTGAGGCACGTAGGCGACCGAGCCATGACGTGTGACCTGTCCATTCTCCGGTTTGAACAAGCCAACCAACGCTCTCGCCAGCACACTCTTGCCCGTGCCATTTCGACCCAGCAATCCGGTACGCTCGCGCTGGAATGTTTCATTCAGGTCGTGCAGCAGCGTCCTGCCATCCGGCAATGTCACCGTGACATGCCGTACGGAGATTGAGAAGCCCGTGGCGTCTGGTGGGCGGCCGTCGGCAGCGGTGGAAGGCGCAAGCGTTAATACCCCGAGGGCTTCTCGTTCGATATCCGCCATAGTCGACTTCAAAAAGTTGATACGGCGGATTCTCTCACGAGGGCTGGCGATTGTTGCCGCCAGGACAACATGCTGAGTGCCTTCACGGTACTACCGGCGCGCGCGCCCCATGCCTACACTCGGTCACACGGTCAGTCGAAAACGCGAGCACAACGAAGCGCGCGAGATTCGCGGTCGTGCTTGTGCACCGCGCCACCCCGTGCGGCTTACCCCCCGCAAATAACAGGACGAATGAAAATGAGCGAAACAATCCATAATGTGCAGCCGGTTATCGCCAACGTTGGCAAGGAAGGTTTTGGCGAGCTCGTGTCTTCCCGCTACGCCGTGCGCGTGGGGGACGTCGATGTCTTGCTGATCAGCGATGGCGTTCTGCCGCTGCCGACCACCACGATGTCCACCAACGTGAGCGAAGCGGACCGCAACGAATGGTTCGATGATCGCTTCCTGCAACGTGACATGTTCGACTGGGCGCTGAATATCGCGCTCGTGCGCAGCGGTGACCGCCTGATCCTGGTCGATTCGGGCGTGGGCGACGGTTTCGAATACTTCTCGCGCGCCGGTCGCTCGGTGTTGCGCCTGGAAACGGCTGGCATCGACCTCGCTGCGATCACCGATATCGTGATTACCCATATGCACATGGATCACGTCGGCGGGCTGAACGTGGCTGGCGTCAAGGCCAAGCTGCGCCCGGACGTGCGCATCCACGTGGCGGCGGCGGAGGTGGAGTTCTGGAAGAATCCGGATTTCAGCAAGACGGTGATGCCGGAAACGGTGCCGCCTGCGCTGCGCAAGGCGGCGGCACGGTTCGTGGAGCTCTACAGCGAGAACATCGTGCAGTTCGGCCAGACCGTGGAAGTTGCCGCGGGCGTGTCGGCGCGCGTGACCGGCGGCCACACGCCGGGGCACTGCGTGGTGGACGTCGCATCGAAAGGCGAGAAGCTGACCTTCGTCGGCGACGCGATCTTCGAAGTCGGCTTCGAGCATCCCACGTGGCAAAACGGCTTCGAGCACGAGCCTGAGGTAGCGACGCAAGCCCGTATCGCGCTGCTCGACGAAGCCGCTGAAACCGGCTCCATGCTGGCCGCGGCGCACATCGCGTTCCCGTCCATCGGCCATATTGCCAAGAACGGGGAAAGCTACCGTTTCGTGCCGGTGCAGTGGGATTATTGATCCTGACGGTTGTCAGGAATGCCGCCGCGCGTTCACAAGGACTCGCGGCGGTCCTGGAGCGTGACAAATGTCAGCTCTCCGGGTCATAGCCGAACTCGCGGAGTTCCTGCGAGCAGCGGCAAGCTTGGGCGATCTTTGCAGCCCACTGGATGGCGGCTTCGCGCGAGGGGAGCTCCAGGACGCAGAAGCCGCCGTCGAACTCCTTCGTCTGCGGATAAGTCTCGCTTGAGACCGCGCCGTCTGCGGCGACCATGAGTGGTGCGACACCCTCGTTGATACCCCCACCGAACACATACACGCCGGCAGCCTTCGCCTCGCGTATGACCTCGCGCGCCGCTTCGCCCACCGCGGCAAAGTCCTCGACGGGGACTTCCATCGCCCTTCCAGGAAATGAAATCAGGTATTTCGTCATCGTTCGGTCCTTCGGTTGAGGTCGGTACTGTCTGTGGGGCCTAACGTGTTGTGGGGCATTGTTACTTCGCATGGTGCTGGAACTGCCAGGCTATGCGGACGCAGCCGCATCGATGATCTACACCCACGTGATGCGTATGGGCGGCTTGGGGGTGTGCAGTCCGCTGGACCGACTGCTATTGGGGCGCAAGGCGGCTCCGTGATTGGCCGCTTCTGGCTGTTGCGGTGTTCAGACACCCCACTTCGTCACACACGGTGAGCGGCAGTTCATTGATAGATTACCCCCCTTTGAGTCCAGGTATTTTCGTCCACCCGTGTCTTGAGCGGAGTCATCAATGCTTCTTGCCGGCAATCGGCCGCTGCGAATCCGTCTATTTCATAAAGTGTCCGTCCTGCTGGGACTTTTCTGTGCGCTTATGACCAGCGCACAGGCGAATCCAACGCTGGTAGCACTCGACAGCCGTCAGTTCAAGCAACTGGATGCCACCCTGAATGGTTTGCAGGCGCGCTTCGAAGCTGGTCAAGCCACGGAGGTCGAGCTTCGTGACGCCTTTCGGCCGTTCTACAAACTCACTCCATCGCAAGAAGCTGCGGCACGAGAATGGGTTCGTGTGTCGCCAAATTCGTATTCCGCACATCTGGCGCTAGGAGTGTTTTTGCGGCGAAGGGCAGGGGAGGCACGCGGCAATGAATTCATTGACAAGACGCCTCCGGAGAAAATCGCCCGCATGCGTGCGCTTCTGGATGAAGCCCGCCCTGAAACGGAACGTGCCTTGGCACTGACTCCCAAGCCGTATCTGGCAGCATTTCATCTACTGGGCATTTCCTCCCTAGAGGGGGACCGGGCCGCTTCCAGGCGTGCAATCCAAATTGCCAACAAGGCTCTGCCGTCTAACCATCTTGCGCGAACGCGCTATATTGCATACATCACCCCACGATGGGGTGGCTCCTATCCCGAGATGCAAGCTTTCATTGCGCAGTCTAAGCGTGAGGGGATGGATGCGGTTGGGCTAATGCTACTGGTAGCCATCATGTACAACGACATGGGGCAATCTGCGATGGATAAGGGTGATGCCGCGAGTGCCTATCCATATTTCCACAAAGCCCTGGATCTGGATAAACAGAACGGCGGCATCTTCAGAAAAGACTACCTGACCGCGTCGAAGTACTACGTCTGCAGCGTTTCGCGCGATTCGCGATACTGTAATTGACACCACATGCAGCAGCTATTTTTCGGCCGGCGCGTTGCAGTACCAGGCTGACCCACAAGCGAAGTGCCAGGTCTATATCAAAGTTCGACCACCTCCAGTTATTCGACATCGACCCGTGGCTCGCCGATAATCATCGCTGCTTTACTTCCGAAAGTGCCCTCAGTCCAGGAAGCAGCCATGAAATCATTGCTCGCCGGCGGATGCCTGTGCGGTGTGGTCCGTTACTCGGTAGAAGACGAATTCGTCTATGCGTTGAACTGCCACTGCTCAAATTGCCGCCGCGCGACGGGCTCCGCGTTCAAGCCCTTCGCGGGGATCGTGCGCGACAAATTGCGTATCACGGAAGGCGAAGACAAGGTATCGATTTTCGGCGATGACGATGCATCGCACGATGTCCGCTGCAAGGTATGCGGAAGCCTGATGTTCTCGGTGGTTCGTGATGGCCAATACGTTCACGTCACCCTGGGGACGCTCGCCGATACGCCCTCCATTCGCCCCACGGCTCATATTTTCGTGGGGTCAAAGGCGCCGTGGTATGCCATTACTGACGGACTGCCGCAATACGAGGAATTCGGTTGAATGGCCCGCACCGGCTGTTCTCGCCCCCCCAAAAAAGGAAAATCAATCCGGCACCTCCCCGCCCGCCGCATCCCGATCCTTCCTGTGCCTGGCCGCAATCCGATGCGTCAGCGCCACGAGCGCGGCGACGGCGGGGTCGGCGTTGTTGGTGCGGTAGCCGAGGGTGAGCGGGGCGCGCAGGCGGTCGGTCTCGACCATGCGGCAATAGGCCACGCCGTGGCGGTTGAGGCCGGCCATCGACGCCGGCACCACGCTCACGCCGGCGCCGGCGGCCACCAGGTTGAGGTTGGTCAGCATGCGTTCCACTTCGGCGCCAATGCGGGGCGTGAAACCCAGGGCCTCGCACTCGCGCAGCAGGTCGCCGTACATGCCCGGCGCGCCGGGCCGGCGAACCAGGATGAACGGATCGCCCTTCAGTTCGCGTAGCGATACCGGCGTGCCGGCGGCCACGCCTTCCGCCGCCCGGCGCCGCAGCAGCGCGTGGTCCAGCGGCAGGGCGATCACCATTTCTTCCTCGAGCAGGAGGTCGAAGCGCACGCCTTCCGGGTGCTGCACCGGC
The DNA here is from genome assembly GCF_052115685.1 of Cupriavidus sp. 2KB_3. NCBI lineage: Bacteria > Pseudomonadati > Pseudomonadota > Betaproteobacteria > Burkholderiales > Burkholderiaceae > Cupriavidus > Cupriavidus sp. 2KB_3. The sequence goes on along the minus strand of NZ_JBFRHD010000003.1, from coordinate 299,535 downwards.
GCGCGGAGCAGGGCGGCGCTGAGCGTGCCATCGGCCAGTTGCTCGATGGCTTCCGCCGCGTTGCGCTCGGTCAGGGAGAGCGTCACGCGCGGAAACTGCCGCCGGCATGCGCGCAGTACCTCGGGGGTGAGCTTGTGCGCCGCCGCCGAACTGGTGAAGCCGATGGCCAGCGCGCCTTCGTCGCCACGCGCCATGCGCTGCATGCGCGCGCGCATCTGCTCGATGCGGGCGAAGAGCTCCACGGCGTCGCCATGGAGCGCGGTGCCGGCGGCGGTCAGCGCCACGCCGCGTGGCTGGCGGTCGAACAGGGACACGCCCAGCTCGGTCTCCAGCGCCTTCAGTTGCTGGGAGAGCGGGGGCTGCTGGATGCCCAGTTGCTCGGCGGCGCGGGTCACGGAGCCGGTCTCGGCCACGGCCAGGAAGTAACGCAGGTGTCTCAGTTCCATCGGTGGTCCGATATGTCGTGAATATGGCAGATGCCGAAAGCATATATTTTACGAGCGGGCCCCGCCGGCCTAGTATTGGCGTTTTGCCTGATACGGCAGACATAAGACCAAGGAGACACCCATGCCCGGCGCGCCGCGCTTCGCCCGATTCACCTTGCTGATGGCCGCCACGGCGGCGCTTGCCGCCGGCTGCGCCAGCCAGCCCCCGGCGCCTTCGGTTTCCGCGCCGTCCGCCGCGCCAGCCGCCCCCTCCGCCGCCGCCAAGCCCCAATGGCAGCGCGTACACCTGGGCAGCGGTGCCGGCTATGACTTCCCGGTCTACGCCAACCACCCGCTGACGGCGGACCTGCGTGGCATCCGCGAGGTGGTGTTCGTACAGCACGGCCTCCAGCGCAATGGCGACGATTACTACGCCGCCGGTGCCGCGCTGCTCCAGGCCAGCGGCCGCAAGCCGGAAGAGGTGCTGCTGATTGCCCCGAACTTCCCCGGCACGCCCGATGCCGCCAAGCATTTCGACAACATGCCGGTCTGGACCGTGCAAGGCTGGATCGGCGGCGAAGACGCGGTGTCCGGCCCCGGCGCCGGCGTCAGCTCGCTCCAGGTGCTGGACGACCTGCTGGCCTTCGTCACCGACAAGTCGCGCTTCCCCGCCGTGAGCAAGGTCACGGTGGCGGGCCATTCGGGCGGCGCCCAGATCGTCCACCGCTACGCGGTGCTCAACAACGTGGACGAGCGCGTGCGCGCGCGCGGCATCGACCTGCGCTACGTGGTGGCCAATCCCTCGTCCTATCTCTATTTCACGCCAGACCGGCCGGTGGCGCCCGACCTGAAGCGCTTCGCGCCCTACAGCACCGCCACCTGTGCCGATTACAACAAGTACCGCTACGGCATGCAGGACATCGTGGCTTACGCCAAGGGCGCCGATGGCATGACGCTCTACCAGCGCTACATGCAGCGTCAGGTTACCTACATGGTGGGTAGCGAGGACAACGATCCGAACCATCGTGTGCTCGATAAGGCATGTGGGGCCGAGGCCGAAGGCCCCACGCGTCTCCAGCGCGGGCGGGCCTACCAGCGCTACGAGCAATTCCTCGCCAAGCCGGGCCAGACCAGTCGCCATCGCGCCTTTGAAGTGGTGGGCGTGGGCCACGATCAGGCGCGCATGTTCGGCTCGCAGTGTGGCGCGCAGGCTGTGTTTGGCATGGACCCGGCTGCCAATGCGGCGGGCGCCGCGTGCCGCGCGCCGCAGCTGTAAGGGCCTGGGCAAGACGGGGTTTGCCCCCACGGCGGGCGGGGCGGGGTGGTGCTAGCATGCCGCGAGCTATTCGACTCGCGCCCCTGCATCCATGCCGTTCCCTCCGGTTCCGCCTGACCGGGCTCGCCGCCGCCTGACCCATGGTCTGGCTGGACTGGCCGGACTGGCGGTACTCCCGCTGTTCCCCCGCGCCGCATACGGCGCAGACACCACGCACCTGTTGGTCGGCTATGCCGCCGGCGGGGGTGCCGACCATATCGCCCGTCTCGTCGCCGACAGCCTGACCACGGACGGCGTGCCCACCATCGTCGAGAACCGCCCCGGCGCTGCCGGCCAGATCGCCCTGCACGAGGTGGCGCGCGCCACGTCCGGCCCGCGCACCTTGCTGCTTGGCACGGTGGGCTCGGTCAGCATCGGCCCCTTGCTGGCCGCCGCACCCGAGCCGCCGGCCACGCCGTTGCAGCCGGTGGCCATCGTCGCCAGCACGCCGCACGTGCTGCTGGCCTCCGCCGGGGCGCCTGCTACCACGCAAACGCTCCAGGCCCGGCTGGCGGAAGCGCGCCGGCGCCCCGGCGAACTGGCCTACGCCTCGCTCGGCACCCATTCCAGCGCCCATCTGGTGGGCGAACTGATCTGCCAGCAGGCGGGGGTGTCGATGAACCACGTGCCGTATCCGGGCAGTGCCCGTGCGCTGGTCGATCTGCAGGGTGGTCACGTGGCGCTGCTGGTCAGCACGCTGCAGGCCGCGCTGCCGCTGATGCGGCAGGGCAAGGTGCGCGCGCTGGCGGTGACCGGCGCCGCGCGCAGCCCGCTTGCGCCGGGTGTGCCGACCTTCGAGGAGGCCGGCGTGCCCGGCATGCGGCAGGACGCCTGGTACGGCGTGCTGGCGGCGCCCAGCATGCCGGCGCGCGCCTGCGCGGCGCTGGCGGACCGCTTCACGCGGCTGCTGCGCACGCCGGCACTGCGGCAACGCCTCGGGCAGGATGGCGCCGAGCCGCTGGCGCTCACTGGCGCGCAGGCGGCCGACTACCTGGCGCGCGACCGCGAGGTATGGCGGCAGGCCATCGGGCGCGTGGCCAGCCGGCTCGCCTGACGCTTGGTCCAGGCTTGGTCCGGGCTTGGTCCGGGCTTGGTCCGGGCGAGCTGCCTATATATAGAGAGAGGATGGTAAGAAAGACGCCGGGGCACCCTTGCGAGTGCCCCGGCGGTGGACCCCGTTCATCTGCCGCGCCTTGATTTCAGCGCGCTGCGGCAACCGTGGAAATGCCGCGCGGGGTCCGGAAAAACGAAGAGAAAACGAAGAGGGCGCCGACTTACGGCTGGCGGCTCTTGTCCTGGTCCTTCTGGCCACCTTGCTGGCCTTGTTGTCCTTGCTGGCCGCCCTGTTGTCCGCCCTGCTGGCCTTGACGGCCGGACTCCTGTTGCTGCTGACCACCGCGTTGGTCCTGGTTGCCCATCTGGCCCCCGCCTTGGCGTTGTTGGTCCTGGCTGCCACCTTGCTGGTTACCGCGCTGGCCGGGTTGCTGCTGCTCTTGCTGCTTCTGGCCCGGTTGGGATTGGTTCCCCTGTTGCTGCTGTCCCATTGCTAGTCTCCATGTCGCGCGGCGAGGCTGCCGCAGGCCCAGAGTTGCAATGGCCGTGCCATCCCCGCCGGGGCCGCGAATGTCGGGGGTATGGCATCTGTCAGACATACAGGTAACGCATGCGTGGCTCCCCATGTGCGCCGATTTACAACGCGTGCCGTGTTTTTACCGGTCGGGCGATGCGCCCACGCCGCTCCGGGGCGAGAAACCGCCGCCAGGCCCCGTCCACGCGTCATTTCGCCGATCTGGCACGCGATGTGCAGAACAGTGGCTGTCACTGCCTCAACAAGGAGATCGAGCATGAAGACAGCACAGACCCTGCGTATTGCACTGATGACCGCGGCGCTCGCCGCTGCGGGTGGCGCGCATGCCCTCGAAATGGGTGGCGGCGGCTTTATCAAGGTGGCCGACGCCAGCGTCCGCAGCGACGTCCGCAGCGACAATAGCGCGGCCCCGCCGGCCAACAATGCGCCGGGCATGCCGGGCCATACCGAAGGTGACAAGGAAAAGCGTCCCGCCGCTACCACTGACGCCAAGGTCGATGCCAGTGTGGACAAGGGCGTGGACAACACCAAGCAGGCCGTCACCGACAGCGCGCTGACCACCAAGGTCAAGACCAAGCTGCTGGCCACCAAGGATCTCAAGTCCACCGGCATTCACGTGAAGACGAAGGACCGCGTGGTGGACCTGACCGGCACGGTGCCGACGAAGGACCAGCACGAGATGGCGCTGGAGACCGTGCGCTCGGTGGAAGGTGTGAGTTCGGTGCGCGATAACCTGAAGGTGTCGTCGCGTTAATGCACACGCCGTTCATGCACGCGCCGTCCATGCACACGCGCTAGTTTTTGTGCGCGGCGACCTCGTGGTCGCCCGCTGCGCGGAGCCGCGGTCATCCCACGTACCGCGGCTCTTTTTGCGGCTTTGACTTAGATCAAGCCGCTTTGCGTTTTTTGGCGGGAGCGGCCTTTTTGGCCGCGGCTCTCTTCGGCGCCGCCTTCTTTGTCGCTGTTTTCTTTGTCGCCGTTTTCTTTGTCGCCGTTTTCTTGGCCGATGCCTGCTTCGCTACCGCCTTCTTCCGCGCGGGCTTGTTTACCTCTTCCGTTTCCTCGTCTTCCTGAAGATCGGCATTGCGGGTAGCCGGCTTCGCGCCCGCGTGGCCCCGGTGGCCCCGCTGGCCAATGCTCTGCTTGAGCAGCGCCATCATGTCGATGACCTTGGCGCCCTTGCCGCTCGGCGGCGGTTCCTCGGATGCCGGCGTCAGCAGGTGCGTCTTGCCGGCCTTGATCTTGGCGTGGATGCGGGCCATCAAATCGTCGCGATAGGTGTCGCGGTATTGCTCGGGCTTCCAGTCCTCGCTCATGTCCTCCACCAGCTTGGTGGCCATGCTTACCTCGCGCGGGCTCGCCGCCTTGCCTTTGCCGCCCTTGGGCAGACTCAGGTCCTCGATCGGCACCACCTCGTCCGCAAAGCGCATCGTGTTCAGCACCAGCGCCTTGCCCACCACCAGCAGCGCCGTCAGGTGCTGGCGGTTGCGCAGTACCACCAGCGCCAGCGCGGCGCGGCCGGTCTTGCGCAGGGTCTCGTGCAACAGCGCGTAGCCGCGCTCGCCACGTTTGTCCGGCTCCAGGTAATAGGGGGTGTCGAAGTAGTAGGGCGGGATGCTGTCCGCCTCCACGAAGCTGACGATATCCACCGTCTGCGTGGCCTCGACATTGGCCTGCCGGAAATCCTCGTCGCTGAGCAGCACGTACTCGTCCTTCTCGTACTGGTAGCCCTTGACGATGTGTTCGGCGTCGATGACCTTGCCGGTGTGCTTGTTGATGCGCTGGTAGCCCACCGGCGCCATGTCGCGCTGGTCCAGCAGGTCGAGGTCAAGCGTGTGGCTGCGCGAGGCAGCCTTCAGCGCGACCGGGATATTGACGAGGCCAAAGCTGATGGCCCCCTTCCAGATGATGCGGGACATGCCTCGGCGGCCCTAGGCGCGCTGCGGCGGCGGGGGCGGGAGATCGCCCGGGGGCGGATCGCTGACCGGCTCGGGCGGACCCGGTGGCGGCTCCGGCGGCGGGGCCTCGGGCTTGGGGGGCACGATGTCGGGTTCGGGCGTGATGTGCAGGTGCAGGGGCGGGGGCAGGGGCAGATCCAGCATGAGGCTCCTTGGTCAGGCGTCTAGTTCATCGAGCATGCGGGTCAGGGCACCGAGGTCGGCGGGTTTGACCAGATGCAGATCGAACCCCGCCGCGCGGGTGCGCCGGCGGTCGTCGGGCTGGCCGAAGCCGGTCAGCGCCACGATGCGCGCGTGGCGCAGTTCGGGAATCTCGCGCAGCCGGCGTGCGGTCTCGAAGCCGTCCATGGTCGGCATGCCCAGGTCCAGCAGCACCACGTCCGGCCGCACGCTGGCCGCGCACGCCACGGCGCTCTGGCCGTCGGGCGCCGTCACCACGGTATGCCCCAGCGTCTCCAGCGTCATGGTCATGGCTTCCAGCGCATCGGCGTTGTCATCGACCAGCATGATGGTGTGCGCCGCACCCGGCTGCGGGCGCGCTTTCCCGGTCGGCGGATGCCAGTTCTGCCAAGGTTCCACGGGCAGTTCCACCACGAAGGTGCTGCCCAGGTTGCGGCCCGGGCTCTCGGCGCTGACCCGGCCGCCATGCAGCGTGACCAGCTTCTGCACCAGCGTCAGGCCGATGCCGGCGCCCTCGCGCGCGGCAAAGGTTTCGTTGTCCGAGGCGGGCTCTGGCGGCCGGGAGCCATCGCCGTGCCGGTCATCGTGCTCGGCGTGCAGCGTGTTCAGGCTCGGGGGCGGGTTGGCCGTGAGATTGGCTGCGCCGATCGAGGTGGCGTCCGGGGTCGGCATCTCCTCCAGCGGGTTGCCGGACTCCGGCGCCAGCGGATCGAACAGTTGCCGTTGCAGCGCCGGGGAGAGCCCGGCGCCGTTGTCGCTAACGCGCACGATCACCTTGCCATCGGCCGCGGCGGCCTCCACGGCCAGCGTGCCGCCCTCGGGCGTGTACTGGGCCGCGTTATGCAGCAGGTTGGCGAAGATCTGGGTCAGGCGCACCATGTCGCCGCGAATCGGCAGCGGTTGCTCGGGCAGCGACAGCCGCAGCGCGTGCTGGCGTTCCTCCAGCAGCGGGCGCACGGTCTCCACGGCCGTGTTCAGCGCGCCGCGCAACTCCACGAGATCCCGCCGCAGCGTGATCTTGCCCTGGTTGAAGCGGGACACGTCGAGCAGTTCGTCCACCAGCCGGGTCAGGTGATGCAGCTGCCGGCCGATGATGTCGCGCGCGCGGAACATGTCCTCGCGGCTCGGGGAGAACTGCTGGAGCATGTCCACCGCGCTGCGCATCGGCGCCAGCGGGTTGCGCAGCTCGTGGGCCAGCATGGCGAGGAATTCGTCCTTGCGGCGTTCCTCGTTATGCAGTGTGCGCTCGGCGCGCTTGTGGCGCGTCACGTCCTGGCAGATGCCCGCCACGCGCAGGCAGCGGCCATCCGCGCCGCGCACGGGGAAGGCACGCATATGGACTTCGCGGATCTCGCCGTTAGGGCGTTCGAGCTGGAATTCGGTGTCGAGCCGGCCGTCGCGCAGCATGCTCTGCCATTCGGCTTCCATGCGCGAACGTTCCTCCGGCAGTACCCATTCGAGCCAGCGGTGCGGGTCTTGCAGCACCGATTGCGCCGGGCGGCCCCAGAGCGATTCGAACGAGGGGCTGACGAACAGGAAGCGCCGGGTGGTGGGGTCGAGAATCCAGACCACATCGGCCAGCGCCTCCGCCAACTGGCGGAACAGATCCTCGTTCTCGTGCAGCGCCTGTGAGGTGCGACGGAAGGCATCCTCGGCCCCGCGCATGCGCAGCAGGGCGTTGATGCTGGATACCAGTTCCTCAGACTCCACCGGCTCGATCAGGAAGCTGTCAGCGCCACCGTTTAGAGCTTGCACGCGCCGGTGGGAATCCGAGACGCCGGGTGACGTCAGCAGCACCAGCGTACGCGCGCTCTGCGGGTCATTCTTGATCAGGCGGCAGACTTCCAGGCCGTCCACATCGGGCAACTGCATGCCCAGCAGCACGAGATCCGGGGTGTGCTGGCGGACCAGCGACAGCGCGGCCTGGCCGGTCGACGCTTCCAGCACGGAGAAGTCGGCCCGGTGCAGGATCCGGCTCTTGACGTAGCGCGGTCCCTCACGATCCTCCACGTTGAGAATCAGCGGGCGCCGGCTGGGATGGGCGGTCGAGGCGTTCATGGCTGGCAGGCGGCAGGATCGGCCGCGATAGTGAAAACAGGTGCCCGGAGTGCGCCACACGTGGCAAGGCCGGCCGGACGTGCCGGCAACGCGGCGTCAGGTGTCGGGATTAAGGATCGTATTGTAATAATTACCTGCATACAGCCCGGTTCCGTTGTAGTTTCGACATGCGCCGTTCAGGCTTGAAAAGTGGCGATAAATTTACTTTTCATTGGCTGTCCGCGTGGCCGTCATTTGCGCTGCGCCTCGCCGCTATGCGCTTCCGCGCTGGGCGAGGTGCCGCCTTGCGGGCCCGCCGAGCCGGGTGCCTCGACCGACTTTTGCGGCAACTTGCTCTCCGAGGTCTGCCCGCCCGCGCTGGGGCCCTTGCCAAAGCGCGCGGCCAGTTTGTCCTGCACCTGCGCCAGTTGAGCCGCCTGCACCTTGGCTTCCTCGGCTTCCTTGGCCTTCTTGGCCTCGGCTGCCTGCTGTTGTTCAGGGGTGGGCGGAGGGAGCTTGGCCTCGGCATTGGCGGCGAGCAGGAAGACCATCGCCAACGTCAGCCCGCCCAGCACGGCGCGTTGCCAGAAGTCGTTGGAGAACCATGGATCAGGAAGATGTCTCATCGGATTTGCCTCGTCTTGTGTGCCGGCGTCGGCGGGGGTTTTCCGATGAGACTGGCAAGAAGCGTGCCGCACATGCCGAGACGCTGACAGACGGAGCCGGACAGAACGGAGCCGGACAGGCTGACCGGAGCGGGCGAGTGAGGTTCGGGGTGGTCCGGCCGGCGCTCAGGACCCGGCCAACCGCTTGCTGGCCTGGGTCAGCGTCTGGCGCACGGCGTCGTGCCCGGCCCACGGGTCATGCCGGGCCATTTCCTCAAGGCGCGGGCCCACGTTGGCGATGGTCCAGTGCGCCGCCGAGGTCAGCTCGGCCAACTCCTCCCAGGCCACCGGCACGGACACGCCCAGCCCGGGCCGCGCACGTGCCGAGAACGCGGCAGCCGTAGTAGCCCCGACACCGTTGCGCAGGTAATCGATGAAAATCTTGCCAACCCGGTTGCGCGGCCCGCTCTTGGCCACGAAACGGTCCGGAATGGCGGCTGCCATGTGCTGCACCACGGCCTGGGCGAAGTCCCGCACCGGCTCCCAGCCCCAGTTCGCACGCGGCGCCAGCGGCACCACCACGTGCAGGCCCTTGCCGCCGCTGGTTTTCAGGAAGCTTTGCAGCCCGAGTTCGTCCAGCAGCCCCTTGGTCAGCGCGGCGGCCTCCTGGATCGCCGGCCATTTCACGCCCTCGCCGGGGTCGATGTCGAAAATGATCCGGTTCGGCTTGTCGAGGCTGCGTGCCACCGCGTTCCAGGTGTGAAACTCCACCACATTGAGCTGCGCCACTGCCACGATGGCGGCCTCCGTGGTGATCTCCAGCAGCGGCGGATGGCCGGGCCAGAGCTTGGGGTCGAGCGGGCGCACGCCATCGATCTTGAGGGTGTCGCCATGGCGCTGGAAGAACTGCTCGCCCTCCACGCCGGACGGCGCGCGCACCAGCGCGATTGGCCGGCCCTTGAGGTAGGGCAGCATCAGCCCGGCCGCGCTGGCGTAGTAGCGCACGAGGTCGCCCTTGGTCAGCCCGGTGGACTTGTCGATGACCCGGTCCGCATGGCTGACGACGATCTTGCCGATGGTCTCCTTCGCGGCGCCTTTCCGGGCCGGTGTCTGCTTTGCTGCCGTCTTTGCCACCGTCTTTGCCGCCGCCGCCGGCTTCTCTACCGAGACCGCGCCGGCCGGCTTGTCCGTGCGCAGGCCGTGGAACACCGAATGCCGCACGCGGCCCTCCTTGGTCCAGGCGCCGAAGGACACCTCCGCTACCAGCTTCGGCTTGACCCAGTGGCCGCGAATGCCGCGCGGCAGGTCGTCGAACGGCGTGGCATCCGTGACCAGCGGATCGAGCTGCTTGCGCAGCGTGTCGAGCATCGCCGTGTCAAAGCCGGTGCCGACGTTGCCGGCATAGCGCAGCTTGCCCTGCGCGTCGTGCACGCCCAGCAGCAGGGAGCCGAGCCCGCTGCGGCTGCCCTTCGGGTCGGTAAAGCCGCCGATCACGAACTCCTGCCGCAGCGTGCATTTGAGCTTGATCCACGTATTGGCGCGCGTGCTGACGTAGGGCGCGTCGTTGCGCTTGCCGATCACGCCTTCCAGCTTCATGCGGCAGGCGGCGGCGAGCATCTCGTCCGGGCTGGCCTCGAAGCTCTCGCTGAAATGGAGCCGGGGCGCGGTGTTGGCCTCGAACAGCCGGCGCAGCAGCATCCGGCGCTGGTCCAGCGGCACGGCGCGCAGGTCGTGGCCGGCGTAGTAGGGGAGATCGAAGGCGTAGAACTGGATGGCGTCCACGCGTGAGGTCTCGAACGCGTTCTGCAGCGCCTGGAAGTCGGTGATGCCGTGCGCATCCACCACCACGATCTCGCCGTCCAGCCAGCCATCGGGCAGGCCCAGCGTGCGGATCTCCGCCGCCAGGCCGCGCAGCTTCGAGGTCCAGTCGTTGCCCTGCCGGGTGAACAGGCGCACGTCGTCGCCATCGACCCGGGCCAGCACGCGGTAGCCGTCGAACTTGATCTCGTACTGCCACTGGCTGCTGTCGGCCGGCGCCTTTTCCACCAGCGTGGCGAGCTGGGGCGCCAGCGCCAGCGGCAGCCTGGCCTTCCTGGCGCCCTCGGGCAGGGCGGGGAGGTCGCGGGCCTTGGCCTTCCTGGCGACTGGTTTGGCGGCTGACTTGGCGACCGATTTGGCGACTGATTTGGCCGGGGCCTTCTTTGCTGCCGCCTTGGCTGTCTTCGCTGTCTTCGCCGCCTTGGCCGTCCCGGCCAGCACGCTGTCCGGCATGGCGTCCACCACGTTGAAGGCCGACGCGGCTTGCGCGTATTCGTCGCGCTCCTTGATCAGGAGCCAGCCGTTGTTGTCGCGTTGGTCGTCGCGCTGGCGCTTGCCGCCCATGCGCACGAGGGTCCAGTGGCCCTTGAGCTTCTCCCCGCGCAGTTCGAACTTGAGCTTGCCGTCCTGATAGGCGCGTCGGGCGGCGGCCGGGTCGCCGTCGGGCACCCAGGTGCCCCGGTCCCACACGATGACCGTGCCGGCGCCGTAGTGTCCGGCCGGAATCACGCCCTCGAAGTTGGCGTAATCGAGCGGGTGGTCCTCCACGTGCACGGCCATGCGCTTGTCGGCCGGGTCGTAGCTCGGCCCCTTGGGCACCGCCCAGCTCTTGAGCGTGCCGTCCAGTTCGAGCCGGAAGTCGTAATGCAGCCGCCGCGCGGCGTGCTTCTGGATCACGAACGACAGCGCCGGCCCCGCGCGCTTGCGTGCAGTGGGGCGGGCTGCCTTGGCCCCGCTGGGCTCGGGCGTGGCCGCGAAGTCGCGCTTGCGCCGGTACTTGCCGAGCGGTTCGGCGGCGTCGGGCGCGGCGTCGGTGGCACGGGTGGTCTTGGCCATGGTCTGTCCTTCGGAGGCGGCGGGGGCTACGGCTTCCAGCTTATGCAGCACACGCCGCCTGCGAAAGCGGGGGCCGTCCTACACCGCCGCCGCTTTTACTTTCCAGTTGTTGTTTCCTGGTGGTTGTTTCCTGGTGGTTGTTTCCGGTTGTTGTAATTCCTGACCCCCAATGCTGCGCCGCACATCGGCGCGCCGCTGCCGCCAGCCGGGAACGGGACTTGCGACGTCGACAGGGGAGAACCCCCTGCGTGCGCCCGCAGTAGCCCGGATGCCCGCGCGCCGCATCCCATCCGAACCGGGCCTGGCAGAGGACGACACGGAAATGAGACCCCTGAAACCAATTGGCTCGCAGGTCATCGTGCTGACCGGCGCCACCAGCGGCGTGGGCCTGATCACCGCGCGCAAGGCGGCTGCCGCCGGCGCCCGGCTCGTGCTGGCGGCGCGCAGCGAGGACGTGCTGCACAAGCTGGCCGAGGAGTTGCGCGAACACGGGACCGAGGTCATTACCGTCAAGACCGACGTGGGCAACCAGGACGACGTGGCCCAGCTGGCGGAGGCGGCCATCGCGCGGTTCGGCGGCTTCGACACCTGGGTCAACAATGCCGGCGTGACCATCTTCGGCCGCCATGACGACGTGCCGCTGGAAGACCAGCGCCGCCTGTTCGACACCAACTACTGGGGCGTGGTGCACGGCTCGCTGGCCGCCGCCGCGCACCTGCGCCAGCATGGCGGGGCGATCATCAACATGGGCAGCGAGGCGTCCGACTGCGCCATGCCGCTGCAGGGCGCCTACGCGGCCTCCCAGCACGCCATCAAGGGCTTCACTGACACGCTGCGGCTGGAACTGGAGCAGGAAAAGGCGCCCATCTCGGTGACGCTGATCAAGCCCGCCGGGCTGGAGACGCCGATGGTCAGTCACGCCAAGAACTTCCTGCACGTGGAGCCGAAACTGGCGGCGCCGCTCTATGACCCGGCGATGGCCGCCGACGCCATCCTGTTCGCCGCCGCGCACCCGCGCCGGGACATGTTCGTGGGCGCCTCCGCCAAGGCGTTCTCCGCCGCCGCCTACCATGCCCCCCACGCGTTCGACCGCTTCATGAGCCGCTTCATGAGCCGCGCCCAGCAGACGCGCGACCCGGCGGGCCCGCGCGAGGACAATACGCTCTACGACGCCGGCAACTGCCTGCAGGAGCGCACCGGCAACCGCAGGGCGATCCAGTCCTGCCCGTACACGGCGTCCACCCGGCACCCGCTGCTGACCACGGCGCTGATGGTGGGCGCGGCAGCGACCATGGCGGGGCTGGTGCAACTGCGGCGGCGCCAGGAGTGAGTGAGCTGGTGCAGGCGAGTTTGTCGATTCAAGCCCGCACCAGCAGCGCCACCGGCAGGCTGGCCAGCGCGTCCTTCACGCGCACGTAGCCCGCGTGGGACGGCACCGCGTGGCCGGTCAGCGCATCGACCCAATCCCCTTCCGCATGCAGCGCGGTATCGCCCCAGCAATGCGGCGGAATGCGGGGTAGCGCCGGGTCCACATGGGCGGCGGCAAGCCGGGTGACGATCACCATCGCCTCCACCGACCCCACCGACCCCACCGACCCCACCGACCCCACCGACCCGCAGCGGCGCGAAAACGCCAGCACCTGCGGCGCCAGCTTGCCGGTGGCCGCCCGCGCGGTGTACTCGCCCCGGCTGAACAGCGCCGGCTGTTCGGCCCGGAACGCCAGCACCGACCGGATCAACTGCTGCTTGATGCGGCCATCGCGCCAGCGCGCCAGCCACTGCGCCCAGCCGGCCCGGCATTCCAGGCGCGCCTGAAGCAGCGCGTAGTCTGGCGGGCGCCGGTTGTCGGGATCGACAAGGCTGAAGTCCCAGCCCTCGTTGCCCTGATAGCAGTCCGGCACGCCGGGCGCCGTCAGCGCGAGCAGCGTCTGGGCAAGGCTGTTGAGCGCGGCGGCCGGGCCGATGCGGTCCGCGAAGCGGCCGATCTGCTCCAGCACGCTGTCTTTCCCACTGTCTTCCCCACTGTCTTTCCCACCCATGCCAAGCGCCGCCAGGAAGGCTTCGCAGGCGGCCTCGTAGGCCTCGTCGGGATGGGTCCAGCTCCCGTGGCGCTTGGCTTCGCGGATGGCCTTGCGCTGCCACGCCAGAATGCGGGCGATGAAGTCGCGCTGGGCGTCCTCGCTCGCCAGCGCGCCGGGCTCCGCCGGCCAGGCACCCAGCAGCGTCTGGTAGAGCATCGCCCGGTCGGTGCCGTCCGGCCCCTTCGGGGAGGCCACCAGCAGCGGGCCGATCTGCGCTTCCCAGCCGGCCACGGCCTCGGCCCACGTCCCGGCCATCTCGCTCAGTACCGCCAGCCGCATGCGCGCGTCCTCGCCGCGCTTGTGGTCGTGCGTGGCCACGGTCAGCATCGCGTGCGGCCAGTGCGCCTGGCGGTGCGCCATGCGCGCGTGGAACCGTTCCGGCGCCAGCGCCAGCGTGCCGGGAAAACTGCCCACTTCGTTACGGGACAGCAGCCGGCCGTAGCGATAGAAGGCGGTGTCTTCCGTGGACTTGGCCGCCAGCGCTGGCATGACCTGCTGCAGCCGGGTGCGGATGGCGCTGGCCGGGGTGTCGGCTGGGGTGTCCGCCCCGGCATCGCCTTGCAGGCAGCCGAGCAGGAAGTCGAGCGCCGCCGCCTCGTCCGGGGCGAGGTGGGTGCGCGCCTGCGCGGCGGCAGAGGCGACCATGGCGTCGTCGAAGGCCCGCGCATCTGGGTCCGCGCCATGTGGCGAGGCGGTGTAGTAGCTGCGATAAACCGGCACTGCGGCGAGGAAGGCGGTCAGCGCGTGGCGCAGTGCGTGAGCGCTGAGGTCGCGCGTGGCCGGTGCCGAGCGCGCCAGCGCGTGCAGGCGCGTGCAGACCGCGTCGACTTCGGCCACGAGGTGCCGGGCGATCACGCGGTGGCGGGCCGACTTCACATAGTCCGCGTAGGGCCGGCTGTCGCCGCTGATGCGCATCCACAGCATGTTCAGCGCGCCTTCGCCGCTGGCGTCGTGGAGCACGGCGGCCACCTCGTCCATGAAGTCGTAGCCCGTGGTGCCGTCCACGCCCCAGTCGGCGGGCAGCGGTTCGTCCTCGCCAAGGATCTTTTCCACCACGATCCACGGGTGCGCGCGGGCGCCTTCGGCGGGGCGGCCGGGGCGCAGCAGGTCCAGCCGGGCGCGCAGGCGCCGGCAGTAGCCGGCCGGGTCGGCCAGCCCGTCAACATGATCCACGCGCAGCCCGTCCACCCAGCCTTCGGCATAGAGGCGGAAGGCCAGCGCGTGAACGGCCTCGAACACGTCCTCGTCTTCCTCCCGCACGCCCACCAGCTCGGTGATCTCGAAAAAGCGCCGCCAGTTCAGCTCGGCGGCGCCGGTGCGCCACCACGCCAGCCGGTAGTGCTGGCGCTCCAGCAGCGCGTGCAGCCCTTCGGGAGTGCTCGGGTCGCCCAGCTCGGCCATGTCAGGCATCGGCTCGGGCATCGGCTCGGCCAGCGGCAGGCTGTGATCGCCGTAGCGCAGCGTGGCCGGCCCGCCCGGGGGCCGCTCCAGCCGGAGCGCGCCCGAGGCCAGCGTGTCCCAGTACGGGTCGCCGAGGATCGGCAGCAGCACCTTGCCGTGCAGCGCGGGGTCGGCCGGCTGCCAGTCGATGTCGAAATATTGCGCATGGGCGCTGCGCTGGCCGTGCGCGAGCACGTCGCGCCACCAGCCGTTGTGCGTGGCATCGGCAGCCATGTGGTTCGGCACGATGTCCACCACCAGGCCCAGCCCCGCCGCGCGGGCGCGCGTGGCCAGCGCCAGCAGGCCATCTTCGCCGCCCAGTTCGGGGTTGACCTGCGTGAAATCGGTGACGTCGTAGCCGTGGGTGGAGCCGGGGCGCGCCGTGGTGACCGGCGAGAGATACAGGTGGCTGACGCCCAGCCCGGCGTAATAGGGCACCAGCGCCTCGACATCGGCGAAGGTGAACCCGGCGTGCAGCTGGAGGCGCGCGGTGGCGCGCGGCACGCCGGCGTGGTCGAGGTCGGTCATGGGCGTTGCAGGCAGGTCACGCAGCAGTGTTCCGGCAGCGTGCCGGCAGCCAGCGTGGCGATGGCGCCGGGCTGGCTGGCGTGGATCATCGCGCCGCCGTCGCAGTCGACCACCACGGGCTCCTCGCCCAGATTCAGCCAGATCGACAGCCGGCTGCCGTCGCCCAGCCGCCAGCGCGCCACGAGGGCTTTGTCGCCCAGCACGGTCACGCCATCGGCGCGGGCGTTGCGCAGGCGCGGCATCAACTCGTTGCGGCGGATGGACAGCAGCTCGCCGTAGTAGTGGTTCCACGCACGGCAATAGCCGTCGGTGTCGTCGCAGATCGGGCAGGAGGCGTCGAAGGTCTCTGGCGCGTTGGGATCGGCGATCTGCGCCGAGCGGGTGTCGTCGCGGAAGGCTTCGGACGCCGCAAATTCGCGCCGGCGGCCGTCGCGCACGGCCTGGGCCAGTTCGGGCGGGTGATCGGTGAAGTACAGGAACGGCGTGCGCGCGCCGTGCTCCTCGCCCATGAAAACGAGCGGGATCTGCGGGCAGAGCAGTTGCAGCGCCACGGCGGCGCGCAGCGCGTCCGGCTCGGCCAGGCTGGCCAGCCGCTCGCCGAAGGCGCGGTTGCCGGTCTGGTCGTGGTTCTGGAGGAAAGTGACGAAGGCCGTGGGCGGCAGTTGCGCGCTAGGCTGCCCGCGCCGCACCTCGCGGCCCTGCAGCGGGCCGTTTTCGTCGCCGGAGCGATGGGGCGACACCTCGCCCTGCCACGCGAAGCCTTCGGCCAGCACCCGGGCCAGATGGTGGATCGGCGGCGTGCTGGCCGCCTTGTCGACGCTTACCGCCACGGTCTCCGGCAGGCTGGCGTGGTACTCCTTGTAGTAGCCGTCGTGCTCGCCGGTCAGCAGCACGTGCAGCGCGTGGTGGGCGTCGTCGTTCCACTGGGCATCGTAGCCGGCAGCCAGCAGCGCCGCGTCGTTGTGATCGTTCTCCAGCACCAGGTGCAGATGGCGGCCCGGCAGGCACTGGCGCAGGTCGTGCGCCAGCTGCGGCAGCCAGCCTTCGTCCTCGATGGCGTGTACGGCGTCCAGCCGCAGTCCATCGAAGCGGAACGATTCGAGCCAGTAGCGCGCGCTCTCGCCAAAGAAGCGCCGCACCTCCGGGCGCCGGAAGTCGATGGCCGGCCCCCACGGGGTCTGGCGGTCGGCCCGGAAGAACGTGCTGGCGTAGCGGTGCAGGTAGTTGCCCTCGGGGCCGAAGTGGTTGTAGACCACATCGAGCAGCACCATCATGCCCAGGCCGTGCGCGGTGTCCACCAGCGTGCGCAGTTCGTCCGGCGTGCCATAGCTGCGCTCGGGCGCGAACGGCAGCACGCCGTCATAGCCCCAGTTGCGCGCGCCGGGAAACTCGGCCAGCGGCATCAGTTCGATGGCGGTGAAGCCCAGCGCGGCCAGCCGGTGCAGCTGCGCGGTGGCCCCGGCGTAGCCGCCGGCCAGCCCCACGTGCATTTCATAGATCACGGCCTCGTGCCAGGGGCGCCCGCGCCACTCGGTGTGCTGCCACGGGAACGGCTCGGCCGGCTGGCACAGCACGCTGGCGCCGTGCACGTCGTCGGCCTGGAGCCGGGAGGCGGGGTCCGGCACGATGGTGCCGTCGTCGAGCCGGAACCAGTAGCGCGCGCCGTCGCAGCAGGCGGTCACGGCTTCGAACCAGCCGTGTTCGGTGGGCGCCATCATCACTGGCGTCATGCCGGCCACTTCGAGCCGCACGGGCTGGTCCTGCGCGGCGGCGTCCGGCGCCCAGAGGCGGAAGCGCACGCGGCCATCGGCCAGCCGCGCCGGGCCGAAGCGGTAGGCCTCGGCGCTTTCATCGTCACACGGCAGCAGGCGCGTGTCCGCGCCAAGCGTCTGCCATTGCGGAACCGGGGGGGCGGGCCGGGCGCCGGAGCCGGGCGCGGGCATGGCATACATCATGGTGCGCTACCTTCAGGCCGGCAGGCCCGATGTGACCGGTTCCACGGCGGGCGTGGTCGGGGAGGGACGGCGAACGCGCGACGGGCGCGCGGCGGGAGCCGCCATGGCTTCCGGCTGCAGGGCGGGCACGGCGGCAGGCACGTGGGCAGGCATGTTGGCAGGCACGTGGGCGAGGGCCGGCGCCAGCGCGCGGTACATCGCCAGATACTGCTGTGCCGGGCCGTCCCAGCCAAACTCCGTCTGCATGCCGGCGCGCTGCATCGCGCGCCAGTGGCGGGGGCGGTGGAACCAGTCTAGTGCGCGCGCGATGGCGGCGCCCATCGTTTCGACCGATTCGCCATCGAACACGATGCCGGTGGCGCGTGGGGCGGGCGCGGTGTCCTCGCCGACTTCGCCAACGTCGCGCACGGTGTCGGCCATGCCGCCCACGCGCGAGACGATGGGCACCGTGCCGTAGCGCATGGCGTAGACCGGCGTGAGGCCGAATGGCTCGAAGCGGCTGCCGTGCAGCAGGGCGTCCGCGCCGGCGTGGAGCAGGTGGGCGTCTTCCTCGCGATAGCCGATGGAGATGCCCACGCGGTCCGGGTGGCGGGCGCCGAGCGCGCGGTACGCCGCCTCCAGCGCCGGGTCGCCGCAGCCCAGCACCACGAACTGCACATCGTCATGGCGGCGCAGCGCGGCCTCCATCGCCAGCACCGCCACATCAGCCATTTTCTGGTGCGTGAGCCGGCTGCCCATGGCGATCAGGGGCCGGTCCGGCGCCTGCGGCAGGCCGTGGCGCGCCTGGAGCGCGGCCTTGCAGGCGCGCTTGCCGGCGAGGTCGCGGGCGTCGTAGCGCTGCGGCAGCAGGCGGTCGGCGTGGGGCGACCACGCGTCCGTGTCCACGCCGTTGGGAATGGCGCCGAGCACGTCGGCGCGGTGGCGCAGCAGGCCATCCAGCCCGTGGCCGAAGTGCTCGGTAAGGATCTCGCGCGCGTAGGTGTGGCTCACCGTGGTCACGCGGTCCGCGTAGCGGATGCCGGCCTTCAGGAAATTGAGCTTGCCCCAGAACTCGATGCCGTCCGGCGTCAGGCAGGCCGGCGGCAGGCCCAGCGCGGGGGCGCATTCCATCGGGAACACACCCTGGAAGGCGAGGTTGTGGATGGTGGCCACCGTGGGCACCGGCAGGCCGCGCGCGCGCATCAGCAGTGGCGTGAGCGCCGCATGCCAGTCGTGCGCGTGGACCAGTTGGGGCGCGGGCAGCGGCGTCTCGCCGGCGGCGACCAGTGTGGCGGCGTGGGCCAGCGCGGCGAAGCGCTGGGCGTTGTCGCAGAAGTCTCGCCCGGTGGCGTCCACATAGAGCGAGCCGGGGCGGTCGTAGAGCGATGGGCAGTCCAGCAGCACCACGCGCACGCCGCTGTCCGGCGCCTGGCCCTCCAGCAGCCGCGCCGGGCTGTGGCCGGGCGGCAGCGCCATCGGCAGCCGGATTGCGCCGAGGCTGCGCAGGTGCTTTGCCGCCGCCATGGCCCGGGGATAGCCGGGCATCAGGATCGTGACATCGGCGCCGCGCTGATGCAGCGCCTGCGCCAGTCCGCCCACTACATCCGCCAGCCCGCCGGTCTTTGCCAGGGGATGCGCCTCTGCCGCCACAAACAGGATGTTCGCCTTCAAGATGAGACTCCGCTTCCAGGTCGATTG
Organism: Cupriavidus sp. 2KB_3; assembly: GCF_052115685.1. Lineage (NCBI taxonomy): Bacteria > Pseudomonadati > Pseudomonadota > Betaproteobacteria > Burkholderiales > Burkholderiaceae > Cupriavidus > Cupriavidus sp. 2KB_3. The sequence continues at coordinate 280,872 of NZ_JBFRHD010000003.1, read as the reverse complement.
GAAACGAACGCGCGGGCGGGCTTGCCTGCCGCCATGGCGCCGGGTTCGTTCTTCTTGTCTTGCCTGCGCAGGGCGCCGTCGCAATATGGGACCACCGGGACACCGATCCGCGCAGTCAGAAGGAAGAAGTCTGAAGGCGGCGGATGGCGAGCGAACAACCCGGGATGCGAAGGGCGCCGGAAAATCGCGCGGCTTCAGCAATGCGAACTCCGTGCCAGCATGTTGCACTGCGTGACGGGCGCGCCGCGTCGTGGCTGGCGGGGGGCTGGCGGGGGGCTGGCGGCGGGGCGGGCGGCGCGGCGGGGCCGGGTTGTGTATAAGGTGCTTGCCCGGTTGTAGAAACTACCGCGCCCGCCGCCGTTGATAGCACTTACGATCCGCCGCCCCCGCAGCGCTCGCTGAAGGTGCCGATGCCGTCGGCCTCCGCGCGGCGGGCGCCCTGCACCTGCCCGCTCGACCGGTGCAGCAGGCAGACCGGCACCGCCTGCGCGTGCCAGACGCGCTGGCAGTACTGCTCGATCGCCCGGTCGGACGAGAACCGCCCGGAGCGCGCGCTGGAGAGCACGGACATGCGCTGCCAGCGCTCGGTGTCGCCATAGGCGGCCGAGACCTGCTGCTGGCAGTGCAGGTAGGAGGCGAAGTCGGCCATCAACAGGTAGGGGTCGTGCTGGAGCAGGCCGTCGAACAGGGGGCGGAACACGGCGGCGTCGCCCTTCGAGAAGAAGCCGTGCTGGATCAGGTCCACCACGGCGCGCAGCTCGGGGCTGCTGTCGTAGTAGGTGGAGGGGTGATAGCCGGCGGCCTTGAGCGCGTAGACCTCGGACGCGTTGAGGCCGAACGGGAAGAAGTTGTCGGTGCCGATGGCGTCGCGCAGCTCGATATTGGCGCCATCCATGGTGCCGATGGTGATGGCGCCGTTCATCGCAAACTTCATGTTGCCGGTGCCGGAAGCCTCCTTGCCAGCCAGCGAGATCTGCTCGGAGAGGTCGGCGGCGGGGTAGATCTTCTGGCCGTGGGTGACGTTGAAGTTGGGCAGGAACACCACCTTCAGGCGGTCACGCACCTGGGGGTCGCGGTTGACCACGCCCGCCACCGAGGTGACGAAGCGGATCATCAACTTGGCGTAGTGGTAGCCCGGCGCGGCCTTGCCGGCGAACAGGAAGGTGCGCGGCTGCACATCCGCGTGCGGATCGGACTTGATGCGGTGGTAGAGCGCGATGATGTGGAGCACGGCCAGGTGCTGGCGCTTGTACTCGTGGATGCGCTTGACCATCACGTCGAACATCGAGTTGGGGTCCACCACCACGCCGGTGGTGTCGCGCACCAGCCGGGCCAGGTCCTGCTTGTTCTCGCGCCGCACGGCCTGCCAGCGCTCCCGGAAGGCGGGGTCGTCGGCATAGGGCTCCAGCGCCCGGATCTGCCCGAGATCCTTGATCCAGCCGTCGCCGATGGCCTCGCTGACCAGCCGCGTCAGCCGGGGGTTGGCCAGCGCCAGCCAGCGGCGCGGGGTGACGCCGTTGGTGATGCTGGTGAACTTCTCGGGCCACATCTCGTAGAGATCCTTGAGCACGTCCTCGCGCATCAGCCGGGAATGCAACTCCGCCACGCCGTTGATGGTGTGACTGCCAACGCACGCCAGATGGGCCATGCGCACATGGCGCTCGCCACCCTCGCTGATCAGCGAGAGCCGCGCCAGCCGCGATTCGTCGCCATAGAAGCGGATGCGCACCTCGTCCAGGAAGCGCGCGTTGATCTCGTAGATGATCTCCAGATGGCGCGGCAGGATGCGCTGGAACAGCGGCAGCGGCCATTGCTCCAGCGCCTCCGGCAGCAGGGTGTGGTTGGTGTAGGCGAAGGCGCGGCGGGTGATGTGCCAGGCCTCGTCCCAGGCCAGGTCATGGTCGTCGATCAGCAGCCGCATCAGCTCGGCAATGCCCACCGCCGGGTGGGTGTCGTTCAGCTGCACCGTGAACTTCTCGTGGAAGCGCGTGACCGGCAGGCCCTGCGTGGCGAGCAGGCGCAGCATGTCCTGCAGCGAGCAGGCCACGAAGAAGTACTGCTGCTCCAGCCGCAGCTCCTTGCCCTGCTGGGTCTCGTCGTTGGGGTAGAGCACCTTGGTAAGGTTCTCCGACGTCACCTTCTTGTTCACCGCGCCCAGGTAATCGCCCCGGTTGAAGGTGTGGAAGTCGAACGCCTCGGTGGCCTCCGCGCGCCACAGCCGCAGCGTGTTGACCGTGTTGACGCGGTAGCCGAGGATCGGCGAGTCGAACGGCACGCCCACCACCGTCTTGGCCGGCACCCAGCGCACGCGGTAGCGGCCCCGGTCGTCGGTGTAGTGCTCGGTATGGCCGCCGAGGCGCACCTCCACCGCCCATTCGGAGCGCTGGATCTCCCACGGATTGCCGTTGCGCAGCCAGGTGTCGGTGCTCTCCACCTGCATGCCGTCGATGATGCTCTGGTGAAAGATGCCGTACTCGTAGCGGATGCCGTAGCCCAGCGCGGGAATCTCCAGCGTGGCCAGCGAATCCATGAAGCAGGCCGCCAGCCGGCCCAGGCCGCCGTTGCCGAGTCCGGGCTCCTCCTCCTGCGCGAGGATATGGTCGAGGTCCAGGTTGAGCGTGGCCATGGCCGTACGCACTTCCTCCACGATGCCGAGGTTGACGAGGTTGTTGCCCAGGTGCGGCCCCATCAGGAATTCGGCGGACAGGTAGGCCACCGTGCGCGATGGCTGGCTCTGGTAGGCCTCGGCGGTGCTGATCCAGCGCTGCACCAGGCGGTCGCGCACGGTGTGGGCCAGCGCCTGGTAGAGGTCGTTGCCGCTGGCGTGGCCGGGCAGCTTGCCCTGGGTGTAGAACACGTGATCGAGAAAGGCGCGCCGGATGGTGGCGCTGGACATCGACGTCCGGGTGTCGTCCGACGGTTCGGCGGCCGGAGAAGGACCAGAGGGGCCAGAGGGGCCAGAGGCACCAGATGGGGCTGGCCGCAGCCGGGATGCTTCGTTCATCACTTGGCTCCTGAAAGGCTGAAAAAGCAGGCTGGTATGGAAACTGCTGCCTTGTCGGGGGTGTCTACCCGTGGGTGTTCTACCCTTGGATGTTCTACCCATTTCCTGCGACGACGAGGCCCCCAGCATGTCGAACCATATTCCGCATGACCCCGCGCGCCGGCCAGACCGCCGGCCCGACCAGTGTCCCGATCACAACAAGGAAAAAGGGGATCAACCCGCGCGCAACCTGCCTGACAAGCATCCCGTGCCGCCGTCGGTGAAGCGGCACAACAGCGAATCGGACGAGCCGCCCGTCGAGAACTACTGATTGCCGAGAGACCGCGCAAACCGCCGTCTGGTTCACCGCCGACGGCGGTTTTGCATGGATTGCCGGTAACGGTAAAAGTAAAGGTAAAGGTAAAGGTAACGGCAAAGATAAAGGTGCCCGTGGGCGCCCGTCCATGGCGCCGGCGGGCGCACCGTCTATGATGGAAGCGCCAGTAGCCGGCTCCGGCGCACCCCTGGCCTTCAGCCTGGCTTCCAAGAATAATCACGACAACGCCATCAGAGAGGGAATTCCTATGCCGGATCGGCAGACGCCGGATCTCGCATCCATCGGGGAGGGGGTCCTTGCCGCCGCGGGCGCCAGGCATGACACGGCACCCCAGACCGCGCGCGCGGGTGTCTGGCTCGCCGCGCTGGATGACGTCGCCATCTTCGATCTGACCCCCGACGGGCGCGTCCGCACATGGAGCGGGGCCGCCGAACGTGCCTTGCTCTACACCGCCGACGAGGTAACCGGCTGCCAGCTCGCCCGTTTCCACACGCCGGAATCGGTCCAGGCCGGCGAGCCCGCGCGCCTGCTGGACACCGCCCGCACGCTGGGCCGGGCCGAGGAACGCGGCTGGCGCGTGCGCCGCGACGGCACCGCGTTCTATGCCAGCGTGGTCATCCAGGCGATGACCGATGCCGATGGGGGCCCGGACGGCTTCACGGTGGTCTACCGCGATATCACCATCCGCTACGCCGCCGAGGAGCGCACCCGGGAGGTAGAGGCGCGCCACCAGCAACTGCTCGATACGCTGCACGAGCAGGCGGTGTGCGAACTCGGCCTCGATGGCGAGATCCGCGTCTGGAACAGCGGCGCGGGTGCGCTGTTCGGCTACAGCGCGGAGGAGGCCGTGGGCCGGCCGGTCTCGCTGCTGTACTCGCGCCAGGACGTGGCCAGCGGCCATGACCTGGCCACGCTGGGCGAGGTGCGCGCCAACGGCCAGTGGACCGGCGAGGCGCGCCTGCAGCGGCAGGACGGCGCGCTGGTGCGCTGTCATATCCGCCAGGCGCTGCTGCGCGATGCCGGCGGCTGCCCGATGGGCATCCTGTGGACGGCGCGCGATATGTCGGACAAGGCCCGGCTCGAGGAACTGGAGGGCGCCGGCCGGCGCGTGCAGGCCTTCCTCGCCATCCTGGCCCACGAGCTGCGCAATCCGCTGGCGCCCATCCGCAACGCCGTGGACGTGATCCGCCTGATGCCCGCGACGGACGCGCGCACCCGTCACTGCGCCGAGATCATCGGCCGCCAGCTGCAACTGCTGACGCGGCTGGTCACCGACCTGATGGACGTGGGCCGCGTCACCACGGGCAAGCTCAAGGTGCAGCCGGTGCCGACGATGGTCAACGACATCGTCACGGCGGCGGTGGAAGCCATCCGGCCTGCGCTGGAGGCGGCGGGGCAGAGCCTCTCGCTCACGCTGCCCGCCGGCCCGGTCTTCGTCAATGCCGATGCGGGGCGGCTGGGGCAGGTGCTCTCCAACCTGCTGAGCAATGCCACCAAGTACACGCCACGCGGCGGCGCCGTTTCGCTCCACGTGGCCACCGAGGGCGGCAACGTGATCACGGCCATCAGCGACTCGGGGCAGGGCATCGCGCCGGAGGCGCTGGACCGCATCTTCAACCTGTTCGCGCAGGAGGGCGACGATGGCGCGCGCGGCGGGCTCGGCATCGGCCTGGCGCTGGCGCGTGCCGTGGTGGAGGCGCATGGCGGCGCCATCCAGGCCAGCAGCGGCGGGCTCGGGTGCGGCAGCACCTTCACCGTGATCCTGCCGGAGGTGGAAATGGACGGCGCCACCGTGCCGCGCGCAACGGCCACCGATTGCACCGGGCTGCGCATCCTGATCGTGGATGACAGCGCCGACTCCGCCGACAGCATGGCCGAACTGCTGACCGTGCTGGGCCACGACGCCCGGCCGGCCTACAGCGGCACGCAGGCGCTGGAACTGGCGCGCGGCTTTGACCCGGACGTGGTGCTGCTCGACCTGGAGATGCCGGACATGAACGGCTTCGAGGTGCTGGCGGTGCTGCGGCCCGATCCGGCCAGCGTCGATGGCACTGGCCCGCGCATCTTCGCCCTGACCGGACACGGTACCTCGGACGACCGCAGGCGCACGCTGGCGGCGGGCTTCGACGCGCACCTCGTCAAGCCGCTGTCGATCGAGGCGCTGTGCCGCGCGCTGGCGGGGGATGGGGCGGGGTGATGTCACGAGGCCGTCCCTGCCAACCACGCCCATCTCAACCGTCCCCCCGTACCGCCGCCACACGGACGCGTACGTCCGCATGATCGAAGAGCTCGCGCACGTCGGCATCGAGCCGGCGCTGCCAGTTGGGGTGCCCGCTCACCGTGCCGGGCAGGTTGGGCTGTTCGGCGGCGCCAAGCAGGTCTTCCACGGGCACCAGCCGTAGCGGGGTCCGTGCGCGGGCCAGCCAGCGCAGCACCGCTTCCACCGGCGCGGATGCCGCGTCGGGCTCGGCACCATCGACATCATCGACATCGTTGACCACCCCGCCCGCGCACATGGCCTGCCACAGCGCCGTGCGCTCGGCGGCGCGCATCGCCATCAGGCCGGCTTCGGTCTCCCCCTCGCCCAGTTGATGCAGCCGCGCGCGCCAGGCGATGTCGTTTCCGGTCCACCAGCCGACGATGGTCGGCAGGTCGTGCGTGGTGGTGGTGGCCACCGCCTCGGCGGGCCATTGCTCGGGCGGCAGGAAGGGGGCGGGGGTGTCAGTCTCGATATCCGCACCGGCATCCTCGTCCGCCGGCTGGCGTTCGAACCACAGCACGTCGATGCCCATCACCCCGCGCGCGGCCAGTGCCGTGTTGAGCGTCTCCGGCACCGTGCCGAGGTTCTCGCCGATGATGATGGCGCGCTGCCGCCACGATTCGATCGCCACCAGCCGCAGCAGGTCGTCCAGCGGATAGGTCAGGTAGGCGCCCGCCGTGGCCGGCGCACCGGCTGGCACCAACCACATCCGCGCCAGCCCCAGCACGTGGTCGATGCGCAGCCCGCCGGCATGGGCGAGGTTGGCGCGCAGCATCTCGATAAAGGCGGCGTAGCCGTTGCGGCGCAGCCCGCGCGGCGAGAACACCGCCACGCCCCAGTCCTGCCCGAGCGGGTTGTAGACGTCCGGCGGCGCGCCGGCGTGGAAGCCGTTGAGGATCTCGGTCTGGCGCATCCACGCGTGGCTGCCGCCGGGGTCGGTGCCCACGGCGAGATCGGCGATCAGCCCCACGGCCATGCCGGCGGCGCGCGCGCGGTGCTGGGCGGTCTCCAGCCCTTGCGCGGCGAGCCACTGCAGGAAGGCGTGATAGCCGATCTCCTGCGGATATTGGGTCTCGAAGGCGGCTACCGCCGCGCTGTCTGGCGAGCGCAGCGTCACCGGCCACTGGCGCCAGTCGGATGCCGCCTGCCGCCGCATGTCATCAGCATCATCTCTGGCTTGCGCCAGCAGGCTGGCCTGGATGGCCTCGAAGCAGGCGTGGGCCAGCAGCCCGCTGCCGCCCCGCGCGCGGAAGGCGGCGAAGGCCTGCTGGGCGTCTGCGCCAAGCAGGGTGTCGTGACGGTCCCACAGCCAGCGCAGCAGCGCATGGCGCGCCACGGATAGCGTGGGCCAGTCGATTTCGTCGCGCGCCTCGGCGGCGGCGAGCCGGTGGCCGATGTTCAGCGCCGCGATGCCCTGATCCACCGCGTCCTGCCCGAACACGGCGGCGGGGTCGGCGTAGAGCGCGTTGTGGAAGATCCGGCTGGACGGCGCATAGGGGCTGTAGCGCGCCGGCAGTCCGGCAAAGCCCGCGTGGAGCGGGTTGATGGCGACCGCGTCGGCGCCTTCACGCGCGGCGGCCTCGCAGGTCAGGGCCAGCGCGGTGAGGTCGCCCAGCCCGGTGGGCGCGCCCCGGCGCAGGCTGTATAGCTGCACGGAGAGCCCCCATGGCTTGCTGGTGTGTACGGCACGCGGGCTAGCCGCCAGCGCATCGGCCACGCCGTAGCAGCGCGGCGGCGCCACGGCCAGCGTGGTGGCCAGATCGCCCAGCAGCAGCCGGTGGTAGCCCCAGTCCGCCACCGGGGGAATCGCCATCAACCCGTCCGCGTTGCGCTGGGCGATGCCCTCGATCACGCGACCATCTTCCATTTCCAGCCGATAGGGGCGCTGCGCCAGCGTATGCGGCCATGGCACGGCCACGGGCTGGCCCTGGTTGGCCGTGAGCAGCGGCGGCAGCGGATGGGCGGCGTCGTCGGCGGCCAGCCGCGCGAGCGAGGATTCACAGGCGCCGGGCGTGTCGCAGGGCAGGTCGAGCGCAGCCAGCACCGTATGCAGGGCCTCTTCGGTGAGGGCCTGGGGCCGGCCCCAGGCATCGCGCCACTGGGTTTGCAGGCCGGCGCGCTCGGCCAGCCGCTGGAGGGCGGCGGCGTCGTGGCTCATCGCGGGGGTTCCTCCTTGCGGACCTTCGGCACGCTGGCCAGCAGCAGCGCCACGCTGTGGGCCACCACGGTGTAGCTGGGCTGGCCGTCGCGGCCCTCGCCACCTTCTCCACCTTCTCCACCTTCTCCACCTTCTCCATTCGGCAGCGGGCTTTCGCCGGCGTCCGGCGCGGCGCTGTCGAACAGCACGCGCCAGTCCTCGCCGGGGGCCGGCGCGCGGAAGGTCACGTCGTCGTTGCTGGCGTTCAGGCACAGCAGCATCACGGCCACCTCGTCCTCGCCGTTGCCGTGCGTGGCGCGGCGCAGCGCCAGCGTGCGGTCCTCGCCATTGGCCCACTGCTCGGGCGACAGCTCGTTGCCATCGGGGCCGAACCACGCGATGTCCGGCACGCCGGGCGCCGGACGCGAGCGGCCGTGCACGAAGCGGTTCTCGGTCAGCATCGGCAACTGGCGGCGCAGCGCCAGCAACTGGCTCACGCAGGCCATCATCGGCGCGTTGGCGGGGTCGGCGGCGTCCTCCCAGTTCAGCCACGAGAGCGGGCTGTCCTGGCAGTAGGCGTTGTTGTTGCCCTGCTGGCTGCGGCCCCATTCGTCGCCGGCGGTGAGCATGGGCGTGCCCTGGGAGAGCAGCAGCGTGGCCATCATCGCCCGGGCCACGCGGCCACGGGTCTCCAGGATCTGTTCGTCGTCGGTGGGGCCTTCCACGCTGCCGTCCGGGCTCCAGTTGGCGCTGGCGTTGTCGTCGTTGCCGTCGCGGTTGTCCTCGCCGTTGGCCTCGTTGTGCTTGCTGTGGTAGCTGACCAGGTCGGCCAGCGTGAAGCCGTCGTGCGCGGTGATGAAGTTGACGCTGGCCCACGGCTTGCGGTGGCGGCGGTCAAACAGGTCCGCCGAGCCGGTGAGCCGCGCCGCCAGTTCGCCCCGCTGGCCGGCGTCGCCGCGCCAGAAGCGGCGCACGTTGTCGCGGAACTTGTCGTTCCATTCGGCAAAGCCGGGCGGCTGGTTGCCCACCTGGTAGCCGCCGGGGCCAAGGTCCCATGGCTCCGAGATCAGCTTCACGCGTGACAGCACCGGGTCCTGGAGGATGGCGTCGAAGAAGCCCGCACCGGGGTCGAAGCCGGTGGCCTCGCGGCCCAGCGTGCTGCCGAGGTCGAAGCGGAAGCCATCCACGTGGAAGGCCTCCACCCAGTAGCGCAGCGAGTCCATCACCATCTGGAGCACGCGCGGGTGCGACAGGTTGAGCGTGTTGCCGCAGCCGGTGTCGTTGATGTAGTAGCGCTCGTCGCCCGGAATCAGGCGGTAGTAGCTGGCGTTGTCCAGCCCGCGCCAGGACATGGTTGGCCCCAGTTCGTTGCCTTCGCAGGTGTGGTTGTAGACCACGTCGAGGATGACCTCGATGCCCGCCGCGTGGAGCCGGCGGATGGCCACCTTGGCCTCGTGCAGCTCGTTGGCGGACAGGTAGAGCGGCTCCGGCGCGAAGAAGGCCAGCGTGTTGTAGCCCCAGTAGTTGCGCAGGCCGCGCTCCACCAGGAAGCGGTCCTGCAGGAAGGCGTGGACCGGCAGCAACTCCACCGCCGTCACGCCCAGCCGGTGCAGATGGTCGACGAAGCGCGGATCGGCCAGTGCCGCGAAGGTGCCGCGCTGGTGCGGCAGCAGGTCTTCGCGCAGCATGGACGCGCCGCGCACGTGCACCTCGTAGATCGAGGTCTCCGGCCATGGCCGGTCCAGCGGGCGGTCATCGCCCCAGTAGAAGCTCTCGTCCACGACCACGGCCTTCGGCATCATCGGCGCGCTGTCGCGGCGGTCCGGCGTCAGGTCTGCACGCGGGCTGTTGAGCCGGTAGCCGAACAGCGCGTCGGACCAGCGCACCGGGCCGCTCAGCAGGCGCGCGTAGGGGTCCAGCAGCAGCTTGTGCGGATTGAATCGCTGGCCTCTGCCTGGCTCGTAGGGGCCGTAGGCGCGGTAGCCGTACAGCACGCCGGGCTGGGCCAGCGGCAGGTAGCCGTGCCAGACCTCGTCGGTGCATTCGGGCAGCGACAGGCGCTGGATCTCCTTGCGGCCGTTGGGCGAAAACAGGCACAGCTCGATGCGTGTGGCGTTGGCGGAGAAAACCGCGAAGTTGACGCCCAGGCCGTCCCAATGCGCGCCAAGGGGGTAGGGCTTGCCGGGCAGCAGACGGTCGATGGTGGCAATCGCCATGTGCATGGCTCCTTTGTTCTGGTTATTCTGGGTGGCTCGTGATGATGGGGTTTCGTTCGCTCAGGGGTCAGCCGGGTGGCCCATCCGGCTTGTAGCGGAGAACCAGCGTCGCCAGCGGCGGCAGGGTCAGCGTGACCGAGGCCGGCTGGCCGTGCGACGGCGCGTTGGCCGCCTGCACGCGGCCGCCATTGCCGAGGTTGCTGCCGCCGTAGTAGCCGGCATCGGTATTCAGGCATTCCTCCCAGTCGCCCGCGAACGGCACGCCGAGGCGATACCCCTCGCGCGGCACCGGGGTCATGTTGACCACCACCAGCACCACCTCCTGGCTGTCTGGCGCGGCGCGGCGCAGGTAGGCGAAGACGCTGTTCTGGTGGTCATCGCCGACAATCCACTGGAAGCCCTCGGGCCGGTGATCCAGTGCGTGCAGGGCCGGCAGCTCGCGGTACAGCCGGTTCAGGTCACGCACCAGCGAGTGCACGCCACGGTGCAGCGGCTGGTCCAGCAGCGGCCAGTCGAGTTCCTCGTCGTGGTTCCACTCGCGCCATTGGGCAAACTCGCCGCCCATGAACAGCAGCTTCTTGCCGGGGTGCGTCCACATGAAGCCGTAGTAGGCGCGCAGGTTGGCAAAGCGCTGCCAGTCGTCGCCGGGTGCCTTGCCGATCATCGACCCCTTGCCGTGCACCACTTCATCGTGCGAAAGCGGCAGCACGAAGGCTTCGGACCACGCGTAGACCAGGCCGAAGGTCAGCTCGTTGTGATGCCAGGGGCGGTGGATGGGGTTCTGGCTCAGGTAGCGCAGCGAGTCGTGCATCCAGCCCATGTTCCACTTGAAGTCGAAGCCGAGCCCGCCGGATGCCACGCTGGCCGTCACGCCGGGCCATGCCGTGGATTCCTCGGCGATGGTCAGCGCGCCGGGGCAGCGTTCGTGGACGATGGTGTTGAGGTCGCGCAGGAAGGCCACGGCCTCCAGGTTCTCGCGCCCGCCGAAGCGGTTGGGCACCCACTGGCCCGGCTGGCGGCTGTAGTCGCGGTAGAGCATGGAGGCCACGGCGTCCACGCGCAGCGCATCGGCATGGAATTGTTCGAGCCAGTGCACCGCCCCCGCCAGCAGGAAGCCGCGCACCTCGTTGCGGCCGAGGTTGTAGATCAGCGTGTTCCAGTCCTGATGGAAGCCTTCGCGCGGGTCCTGGTGCTCGTAGAGCGCCGTGCCGTCGAATTCGGCCAGCCCGTGCGGGTCGGTGGGGAAGTGCGCGGGCACCCAGTCGAGGATCACGCCGATATCGGCCTGATGGCAGCGGTCGACAAAGGCGGCGAACTGGTCCGGCGGGCCGAGCCGCGAGGTGGGCGCGAACAGCGACAGCGGCTGGTAGCCCCAGGAGCCGCCGAACGGGTGCTCGGTGATCGGCAGCAGCTCGATATGCGTGAAGCCGAGGTCGCGGATATAGGGCACCAGCCGGTCGGCCAGGATCTGCCAGCCGTGCGCGGTGTCGTTGGCGGCGCGCTGCCAGGACATCGCGTGGAGTTCGTAGACGGACATCGGCGCGGCGTAGGGATCGGTGCGGGCGCGCTTGTCCATCCACGCCTGATCGTTCCACTGGAACGGCGGGGCGCCGTGGCCGCGACAGGCCACCACGGACGCCGTGGCGGGCGGCGGTTCGGTGGCCAGCGCCACCGGGTCGGCCTTGTCCGGCAGGGCTTGGCCTTGCGCGCCGATGATGTCGTACTTGTAGCGGCTGCCGCCGTGGGCGCCGAGCGCCTCCGGGATGAACAGCTCCCAGATGCCGGCGCCGTGGCGCAGGCGCATGGGGTGGCGCACCGGGTTCCAGCCGTTGAAGTCGGCGATGACCGACACGCGCTGGGCGTTGGGCGCCCACACCGCGAAGCGCACGCCGGCTTCGCCATCGACGGTCAGGCATTGCGCGCCGAGGCAGTTGCCGAGTTCGAGGTGGCGGCCTTCGTTGAGCAGGTGCAGGTCCAGATCGCCCAGCAGCAGGCCGAAGGCGTAGGGGTCGGCGCTGCATTGCTCGTTGCCGTCCGGCCAGCGGATCAGCAGGCGGTAGTCGCCCGGCTTTGGCGGCTCCGTGCCGGGCAGGCGGCCGGCGAACACGCCGCCGGGGTGCAGCGCGGTCATCGGTGCGATGGCCTTGCCCGTCCGGTCGGCCAGCGAGACCGATTCGGCGCCGGGGGCGATGGCGCGCACCACCACCCCGTGCTCGTCCCGGTGGGGGCCGAGCACGCCGAACGGATCGGCCAGCCGGCCTTGCAGCAGCGCGTCGATCACGGCGTCGGGCAGCGTCGGGGCCCGTTCCATCGTGGCGCTATCAGTTCGTGCCATCGTTGGCTCCCAGCAGCTTGCGGACCAGCCGGGCCAGCCCGCTGGTGGGCAGGTCGATCCATGCCACGCGGTTGGCGGCTTCGTAGCCCACTTCATAGGCGGCGCGCTCGAGCAGGAACAGGTCGAGCAGCTGCTCCATCTGCCCCGCCTGCCCCCTTTCCCCAGGCTCCGCCCATTGCCGCGGCGCGGCCTGCATCGACAGCTGGTAGCAGTGCAAGAAGGCCTGGCTGGCGGCGCTGCGGAAGCGCTCCAGCAGCGCCGCGCGGCGCTCCGCCAGCGCGGGCGGCAGCGTGGCGTGGGTGCGCTCGTGGCGGTCCGTGCCCACCGTGGCCGCCGCGTAGTCGAGCGAGCGCAGCAGGCCGGCCACGTCGCGCAGCGGCGAGGTCTTGCGCCGGCGGAAGGCCAGCGGCTGGCGCGGTTCGCCTTCGAAATCGACGATATAGGTGTCGCTCTGGGCGATCAGCACCTGCCCGAAGTGGAAATCGCCGTGGATGCGGGTCTGGAGGCCGCCCGGGGCGGCCTGCGCCAGCCGCGCCACCAGCTTGGGCAGCTTGCCGCGTGCGGCGAGCAGCGTTTCGATATCCGTGGCGAAGGCGCCGGTGGCGTTATCGCGGCGCGCCTCGAGCAGGTCGAGGGCCTCGTTGAGGGATTTCAGCGCGCCCTCGGCCCATTCCTCGGCCTGGGCCTCGGTGGCAGGTTCGGGCGAGAAGGCGGCCTCGTCGGTGGGCTGGGCCAGCACCGCGTGCAGCTCGGCCAGGCGGCGGCCCAGCGTGCCGACCATGGTCGAATAGCCGGCCATGGCTTCGACGAATTCGCCATTGGCGTCTTCGGACGGCATGGCGTCGTCGATCAGGCGGCTCAGGTAGTCGAGCGTCCAGTCCCAGCCATCGCCCTGATTGAGGATGTAGCCCTGCAACAGCATCAGCGTGTGGGGCGTGCCGTCGGCGCCGGTGCGCACCACCTCGCCCAGCAGCGGCGCGGAGTGCGTGTAGCCGTGGCTGGTCAGGTAGCGCGTCATCTCGGCTTCGGGGTGGATGCCACCCGCCACGCGGCGCACCAGCTTGAGCACGCCGTTGTTGCCGTAGGCCAGCGAGCTGTTCGACTGCTCGGCGGACATCCATTGCACGGGCTGGTCCTCCAGCGTGACGTCGGCCAGCCCCGGCTCGGGCAGGAAGCGGATCACGCCGTGCGTGGTCGGCGCCTCGGTGCCGTCGCGCATGGCCTTGACCACGGCGCGCGCGTAGGCCTCCACCACAAAGCCGTCGGTGGCCACGCCCACGCGGCTGCCCCGGCGCACGCGCGCCATGGACAGGCCGTGCATCAGCTGCGGCATGCCTTCGGTGTTCTCGCGGTCCCACAGCAGCGCCACCGGCAGCTGGTAGCACTCGATGCGGCCGGGCAGGGTCACCTCGACCTCGCAGTGGAACACCTCCTCGTTGTTGCCGACCCGGGCGATCGGCCACGCATAGGCCACGCTCACGCGCTCGATGCGGTCCGCCTTCGAGGCGAACCAGCGCCGGCGCGCGAGGTAGATCGGCAGGACTTCGGTGGTCAGCGCGCGGCGGGCGGACTCGGTGAGCTCCGAGCGGCCGGCGTTGTTCTGGAGCACCAGGGTGATTTGATCGGCCATTTGCTCGGGGGCATCCACGTGCCAGGAAGGCGGCTGGGCGTCCTCGCTCAACACAAACCAGTAAAAGCCATACGGCGGCAGCGTGAGCAGGTAGGTCAGCTGGCCGATGGCGGGGAAGGGCGTGGCACCGAGCATCTCCACCGGCACGCGGCCCTGGAACTGCGAGAGGTCCAGCTCCACGGCCTGCGGCGCGCGCGACAGGTTGGCCACGCACAGCACGTGCTCGCCGTCGAACTCGCGCAGGTAGGCCAGTACCTTGCGGTTGCCGGGGAACAGGAAGCGCAGCGTGCCGCGCCCGAAGGCGTGATGCTGCCGGCGCAGGGCCAGCATGCGGCGCATCCAGTTCAGCAGCGAGTGCGGGTCGCGGTTCTGGGCCTCCACGTTGACCGCTTCATAGCCGTACAGCGGCCCCTGCAGCGGCGGCAGCACCAGCCGCTCGGGGTCCGCGTGGGAGAAGCCGCCATTACGGTCCGGCGACCACTGCATCGGCGTGCGCACGCCGTCGCGGTCGCCGAGGTGGATGTTGTCGCCCATGCCGATTTCGTCGCCGTAGTAGATCACCGGCGTGCCGGGCATCGAGAACAGCAGGCTGTTCATCAGCTCGATGCGGCGGCGGTCGCGTTCCATCAGCGGCGCCAGCCGGCGGCGGATGCCGAGGTTGATGCGCGCGCGGCGGTCGGAGGCGTAGACCTCCCACAGGTAGTCCCGCTCGCTGCTGGTGACCATTTCCAGCGTCAGTTCGTCGTGGTTGCGCAGGAAGATCGCCCACTGGCAGTTCGGCGGCACCTCGGGGGTCTGCCGCATGATGTCGGTGATCGGGAAGCGGTCTTCCCGGGCGATGGCCATGTACATGCGCGGCATCAGCGGAAAGTGGAAGGCCATGTGGCATTCGTCGCCCACCACGCCGCCGTCCGGGCTGGCCGCGCCGGTGGTGTCTGCCGTGCCGCCGCCGCTGGCGCCGCCGAAGTACTGCTGGGCGTCTTCCGGCCACATATTGGCTTCGGCCAGCAGCAGGCGGCCGGTGTAGTGCTCGTCCAGGTGGCGGCGGATCTTGCGGATGACCTCGTGCGTCTCGGGCAGGTTCTCGTTGCTGGTGCCTTCGCGCTCCACCAGGTAGGGCACGGCGTCCAGCCGCAGGCCGTCGATGCCGATGTCGAGCCAGAACCGCATCACGCTCAGCACCTCGTTGAGCACCTGCGGGTTGTCGAAGTTCAGGTCCGGCTGGTGCGAGTAGAAGCGGTGCCAGAAGTAGGCGCCGGCCTCGGCGTCCCAGCTCCAGTTCGACTTTTCCGTGTCGCAGAAGATGATGCGCGTGCCGGCGTAGGACTGGTCGTTGTCGGACCACACATAGTAGTTGCGGGCCGCCGAGCCGGGCTTGGCCTTGCGCGCGCGCTGGAACCACGGGTGCTGGTCGGAGGTGTGGTTGATCACCAGCTCGGTGATCACGCGCAGCCCGCGCGCATGGGCCGCCGCGACGAAGCGGCGGGCCTCGGTCAGCGTGCCGTAGTCCGGGTGCACGTTGCGGTAGTCGGCAATGTCATAGCCGTCGTCGCGGCGCGGCGAGGGATAGAACGGCAGCAGCCAGATCGTGTCCACGCCGAGGTTGACCAGATAGTCCAGCTTGGCCAGCAGCCCCGCGAAGTCGCCGACGCCATCGCCATTGGCGTCATAGAACGACTTAATGTGCAGTTGATAGATGACCGCGTCCTTGTACCAGAGCGGGTCGGCGTTGAGCAGGGCGGCGCTGACGCGGTCGGATGCGCGCTTCATGCCGTTTCTCCGGTTTGTGGTTGGGGCCGGACGTGCCACAGCGCGAACGGCAGTTCATGCGGATTCAAGCGGATGCGCTGGGCCTTGCCGGTCCAGGTGAAGCGGCGGCCGGACATCAGTTCCTCGGCCTGCAGGGTGCCGTGGTCGGGCAGGCCCCACTCCCACAGCGGCAGTTCGATCGCGGATTCGCGCGGCGCGCGCGGGTCCAGGCTGATGGCCACCAGCAGCACGTCGTTGCCGAAGGTGGGGCCGCTGCCGGGTCCTCCTGCAGGGCCACCGGGTCCGGCCGGCACGTAGCGCGCGAAGTACAGCACCGCGTCGTCGCTGGCGTGGTAGAAGCGCACGCCAAGGTGGTCCTGCAGGGCCGGATGGCTGGCGCGGATCTGGTTCAGCCGCGAGATCTCGGCCACGATGTTGCCGGGCTGGTTCCAGTCGCGCACGCGGATCTGGTACTTCTCGGAGTCGAGGTATTCCTCGCGCTCCACGCCGTTCAGCACCAGCGGCGCGCCCTCGCAGACCTCGAAGCCGTTGTACATGCCCCAGAGCCCTGAGAGCAGCGCCGCCAGCGCCGCGCGGATCAGGAATGCCGGGCGGCCGCCGTCGTGCAGGAAGTACGGGTTGATATCCGGCGTGTTGACGAAGAAGTGCGGGCGGTAGAACTCGCGCAGCGGGGTCTGCGTCAGCTCGGTCATGTACTCGGTCAGCTCGGCCTTGGTGTTGCGCCAGGTGAAGTAGGTGTACGACTGGGAAAAGCCGAGCTTGGCCAGCCGCGCCATCATCTTGGGCCGCGTGAAGGCCTCGGCCAGGAACAGCGTGTCCGGATGCTTGGCGCGCACGTCGGCAATCATCCACTCCCAGAACGGCAGCGGCTTGGTGTGCGGGTTGTCCACCCGGAAGATGCGCACGCCCTGGTCGGCCCAGAACATCACCACGTCGCGCAGCGCCTGCCAGAGATGCTCGCCGGCGGGCGGGGGCGCGTAGAAATCGACGTTGACGATGTCCTCGTACTTCTTGGGCGGGTTCTCGGCGTAGCGCAGCGTGCCGTCCGGGCGGTGCGAGAACCACTCGGGATGCTCGCGCAG
Organism: Cupriavidus sp. 2KB_3; assembly: GCF_052115685.1. Lineage (NCBI taxonomy): Bacteria > Pseudomonadati > Pseudomonadota > Betaproteobacteria > Burkholderiales > Burkholderiaceae > Cupriavidus > Cupriavidus sp. 2KB_3. Next base: position 264,122 of record NZ_JBFRHD010000003.1, on the reverse strand, counting down.
CCACGGGTGGTCCGGCGAGCACTGGATGGCGAAGTCGAGGGCCAGCTCCAGGCCGTGGTCGGCGGCGGCGCGGCGCAGCCGCTGGAAGTCTTCGAACGTGCCGAGCTGCGGGTGCAGGGCATCGTGGCCGCCTTCGGCGCTGCCGATGGCGTAAGGGCTGCCCACGTCGCCCGGCTCGGCCTTGAGGCTGTTGTTGCGGCCCTTGCGGTGGGCCTGGCCGATGGGGTGGATCGGCGGGAAATAGAGCACGTCGAAGCCCATCGCACGGATGGCCGGCAGCCGGCGGATCACGTCGTCGAAGGTGCCGTGGCGGTTCTCGTCGCCACTCTCCGAGCGCGGGAACAGCTCGTACCAGCTGGCGAAGCGGGCGGCGAGGCGGTCTGCTTCCACCGGCATCACCGTGGGATAGCGGCTGATGAACGGGCGCCCGGCGGGCGTGTCCATCGCGGCGTGCATGGCGCTTCCGGTGCGCGGGGAGAGCAGGATCTCTAGCCGCAGGGCGTCGTCGCCGGCGGCGGCTTTCAGTTCTGCCAGCAGCGCGCCGGCATCGGGGATGGCGCTGCCTTCGGGGGTGTCCAGTGTGGCGGCCACCAGCCGGGCGCCTTCCTCGATCTCCAGCGTCACGTCCACGCCGGCCTTGCGTTTCTTGCCGATCTCGTCGAGCCAGCTGGCGAAGGTATCGCGCCATGCTTCGACAGTGAACTCGTGGCGGCCCAGCGCCACGATCGGAAAACTGCCGCGCCAGCGGTCGTTGATGACGGGCTCCATCGGCGAGGCATGCCAGACCTGCTCGCCCGGCGCGCGCCACAGCACGGCGGCGGCGAGCTTGTCGTGGCCGTCCATCCAGATATCGGCGGTGACCTCCACGCGCTCGCCCACCGTGCGGCGCACGGCAAAGCGGCCGTGGTCGGCTGTGGGGGCCAGGTTCTCGATGGCCACGCGCGGCGCCTGCATGGCGGTGGCCAGCTCGCGGTCGATGGCCTTGCGGTGATTGCCGCCGCCATTGCGGCGCGTCTTGGCCTGCGCGCTGACCGGCAGCGCTTCATACAGGCGGATATCGGCCGGCGCCAGGGTGATGGTCGCGCTGGGGTCGAGCTGGTTGGCGGCGTCCAGCGTGCCGCCGGGGCCGCCATCGGCGGATCGCAGCGTGGCAGCGGCCTGCGGCAGCGCGCTCAGCACGCGGTCCGCGCCGAACGAGGCCGGCTCGATCGGGCTGGGGTTCAGCACCACGGTCAGCGCGGCGGGGCCGGTGGCGCCATTGGCGCCATTGGCACCATTGGCAAGATGGCGCGGCAGGCGGGCCAGCACGGTCAGGGGGGCGTCCGGGCCGCTGACCTGCCTGACCGTGACGGCCGGCGCAGGATCGCGCGCGGCCAGCCAGGCGTTGCACTGCATCAGCTCGTGGGTGAGGTCGTAGGGGGCATCGACGATGTCGTCGGGATGGCCATCGGACTGCGCTTCGGGGGCGCTCCCTTGGGCACCGGTCTCGAAGCCGGCTGGCACCATCAGCCCGTCGCCGATGGCGGCGGCGGTCCACAGCGCGCGGCGGGCGGCCAGCACGTCAGTGCCATCGGGCGCCAGCGCGGGTGCGGCCAGCACGCGGCCGAAGGAGCGCAGGCGCGCCATCTCCTCGGTCAGCCACGCGCTGCGGTAGTCCCACCACGGGAGCGAGCAGAACGCGCCGTTGAACGGGGCGAGGGCCAGGTCGGCCAGCTGTTGCGGATGGGTGCCGGGGGTGAAGGCGAGGAACACGGGATCGTCGCCGCCGTTCTTGCTGCTGCCCCGCCCGGCGGTCTCGATGATCTCCGCCCAATGCCGGCCCGGCACGCGCGATGGCGCGCGGCAGCAGAAGCCGGCAGCGCCGGCATCGATCGCTTCACGGATCTGGGCGCTCCACCATGCCACCAGGGCGGGGGCGAGCCCCTCGTCGTACCAGCGCAGACGCACGCCGGGCAGATGGCTGTCCGTGGCGTCCGGGCTGCCGGCGGGGCGGGCATGGTCCACCCAGCCATCGTGCATGGCCGCCGCCTCAGCGGGAAAGCGGTCCAGGGAGAGATCGAGCAGGGGAAGCAGCCCATGTGACCGGCACGCCGCAAAGGTCGATGCCAGGAGGTCGGGGCGGATATGCGGGATGGCCCAGCCGGCCAGCAATACATGGTCGAAACCGAGTGTGGCGGTGCGCGCAAGCGCTTCCGGGTCCACCTTTCGGGAATCGGTCAGGTTCAGTTGGCAGATTCGCACGTGACAGGTCCTTGGCCGTGGCGCCTGCTGCGCGCCGATTCTGACCGGGCACGCGAAGGGTGTGCCAACGCGGCGGGGTCGGGGGGCGCGCGGGCCGGGAACTGCGGTGCAGCAAGGGCAGGGGACCGATGCGTCCGGCCGCGCGTCCGGACCGCATATGTAAGAAATACACGGTGACGGGCGGATGTAAAGTAAGGAATACGGCCTGCGTGAAATCGAATGGATCGATAAATGCCGTGGAATAGCGCCGGAAAATCGGCCAGATAACCTGCGGGCAGCAGGCAAAAAAAACCCCGCCATAGGGCAGGGACGATTTTCAGTGGGGGTGGCGGGTCATTATCCGGCCCGATATACATCCAGCCGGTTGTAAAGCGTCTTCAGGCTGATGCCTAGCGCCTTGGCGGCCTGCCGCTTGTCGCCGTCGAAGCGCGCCAGCGTGGCCAGGATAATCTCCCGCTGGGTATCGGCCAGGGTCGTTCCCACCCGCACGCTGACCACGCCATCGACGGTAGTGGGCCGCATCGGCTGGTTGGCGAGATTGGGATTGCCGATTTCCACGAGTTTATCGGCCAGAATATAGGCGCGATAAACGGAATTCTTCAGTTCGCGCACATTGCCGGGCCAGTCATAGCGCACCAGCCGTTCCAGCGTGCTCGCCGAAAAGGCCTTTTCGGTCTGCTCCATGGCGTTGAATTCGGCCAGGAAGTGGCGCGCCAGCGGGACGATGTCTTCGGTACGTTCGCGCAGCGGCGGAATATGGAGCGGGAAGACCGCCAGCCGGTACAGCAGGTCCTCGCGCAACTGGCCATCGCGCACGGCCTCCATGGGGTCGCGGTTGGTGGCGGCCAGGATGCGGACGTCGCTCACCAGCAGGGTGTCGCCGCCCACGCGGTGGAAGTTGCGGCTTTCCAGCACGCGCAGCAGCTTGATCTGCATTTCCACCGGCATTTCGGTGACTTCGTCGAGGAACAGCGTACCGCCCTGAGCCTGCTCGAAGTAGCCGGCCTTCTGCTCCAGCGCGCCCGTGAAGCCGCCCTTTTCGTGCCCGAACAGCTCGGATTCGATCAGCGTGGGGGCGATGGCGCCGCAGTTCACCGCCACGAACGGGCCGCCGGCGCGGCTGCTGCGCTCATGCACGGCCCGCGCCACCACTTCCTTGCCGCTGCCGCTCTCGCCCACCGCCAGCATGGTGACGTCCGTGGCCGCCACCCGGTTGAGCTGGGTGATCAGCCGCTGCATGGCTGGCGCGGTACTCTCCCAGAGCAGGGAAACCTGCCCGGGCGCGGCACGGCGGCCCGGCGCGCGCGGCGGGGGCGCCGAGGAACGTGCGGAAGGAAGCGTCGCGGTGGTTGACACGGGTGGCAGTGTGGCCGCCTGCGCCCGCCATCCCAGGAAATTGGGGGAAGGGGGCCGACGGCATCGGATTGGTCATTGATGCTTTAATGCTAACTGGTCGCGTTACGGGTGGCTACCGCCCAAGGCCCCGTCGCGGAAAGGTCCGACACCTGTGTCAGACGGACACCGGCATATCGGCCAAGAGGCTGTGGCTAGACTTCAGCCTATCTTGCGGCCTGTGCCGCCCGTTGCACGGCGAGACCTTTGCCAACCTTAGCCAGACCTTTGCGAAACCTTTGCCAGGCGGTTTGTCGTCGCGGCAGCGCCGCACAACTCCGCATCCACCGAATCGAAAGGCCAACGGGCCCATGAGAATCAGACTCCGGACCGATTTCCGACAGGAATCCCGCGCCAACGGACCCCAGCGCAGCCTATGCCACACATCCTGATCGTAGACGACGACGAAAACGCCTGCGCGGCGCTGGCAGAAATTGTCGCGATCGAGGGGTTTTCCTCCGCCACCGCCGGCAACCTGCGCGAGGCGCGCCTCCAGATTGGCTGGCGCATGCCCGATGCGGTGCTGGCGGACCTGCGCCTGCCCGATGGCAGCGGCATGGAGCTGTTCGAGGAAGTGGGTTCGTCCGGCGTGGAAGTCATCCTGACCACCGGCTACGCCAGTGTGGAGAGCGCCGTGGAGGCGCTGCGCCTGGGCGCCACCGACTACCTCGTCAAGCCGATCAACGTCACGCGGCTCCAGACCGTCCTCAAGCGTATCGCCACCACCGGCGAGCTGAAGGCGGAAATCCATTCGCTGCGCGGCGAGTTGCGCCGCTACGGGCGCTTCGGCCGGCTGCTGGGCAGTTCTGAAGCCATGCAGGCGGTCTACGACCAACTGAGCAAGGTTGGCCCGACCGAGGCCACCGTGCTGCTGATTGGCGAGAGCGGCACGGGCAAGGAACTGGCGGCGCAGACCGTGCACGAGCTGTCCGCGCGCCGGCGCCAGCCGTTCCTGGCCGTGAACTGCGGCGCGATCTCGCCCACGCTGATCGAGACCGAGATGTTCGGCCACGAGCGCGGCAGCTTCACCGGCGCCGATCGCCAGCACAAGGGCTATTTCGAACGGGCCGACGGCGGCACGCTGTTTCTCGACGAAATTACCGAGATGCCGCTGGAGTTGCAGGTCAAGCTGCTGCGCGTGCTCGAGACCGGCACCTTCATGCGCGTGGGCACCAACCGCGAGCAGCACGCCGATGTGCGCGTGCTGGCCGCCACCAACCGCAACCCCGAGGAAGCCGTGGCCGAGGGCAAGCTGCGCGCCGACCTGTACCACCGGCTGAACGTGTTTCCGATCGAGTTGCCGCCGCTGCGCGCGCGCGGCGACGACGTGGTGCAGATCGCCAACACCATGCTGGAACAGCTGAACGGCGAGCAGGGCACCCAGCGGCGCTTTTCGGCGAGTGTGCTGGAGAGCCTGCGCATGCACGCCTGGCCCGGCAATGTGCGCGAACTGCGCAACTTCGTGCAGCGCGCCTACATCATGGCCGACCAGGATGTGATTACCGAGGTACAGATTCCGCTGCAAGTGGCGGCGGCGCCCTCGGCCGGCACGGCCGTTGTGTCGGTGCCGGTGGGCATGTCCCTGGCCGAGGCGGACCGCCAGTTGATTTTCGCCACGCTGGAGCAGTGCTCGGGCGTAAAGAAGCATGCGGCGGAGATTCTGGGCATCAGTTTGAAGACTTTGTATAACCGGCTGGAAGACTATGCCGCCAAGGGCGAGCTGCCCGAATGGCTGCGCGCATCGCGCAACGGCGACTCCGGCCCGCCCGCCGCCTCGTGAGGGCGGGCGCAGGCAGGGTGCGTGACAGGAAATCCGCGGCGCCGGGCTTGCCGGTGCATGGTTCTTGCATGAAGACCGCTTTGGCGGATTCCTTTTGATTGACACGCTCTGACTGAGCTGACCTGAAGATGGCCATGGCCGACGCACCCAGCCCCACTCCACAACCCTCGCACGACGGCGCCGCCGGGGACCTCGCGTTCCCGGCCGTGCGCAGCATCGCCGAGGTGGCCGCGCTGATCGAGCAGGCGTCCCATGATTTGCGCTCGTCACTCAACGCGATCCAGAGCTGGGGCTACGTGCTGGACCGCTCCATCGACACCCCGGCAGCCCCGGCGCAGCGCGCGCTCGACGGCATCCGTTCCGGCATGCAGCAGCAGCTGGCGCTGATCGAGGAGATGGAGGAGGCCGTGCGCCTGCTGGCCGACGAGCGCAAGCCGGAATGGGAAACCACGGACCTGCGCGTGGCCGCTGAGGAAGCCATGGCGGACAAGCGCGCGGCGGCCGAAGCGCGCGGCGTGATCCTGGCCTCGCTCGAATGCCAGAGCCCGGGCGGGGCGGACTTCTGCGTGCAGGGCGATGGGCTGCGTCTGGCGCCGCTGCTGCGCCACCTGCTGATCCATTGCATCTGGCGCGCGCCTGCCGGCGGATCGGTGCGCGTGCACCTGGTGGCCGAGGCCGACTACGTGAAATTCCGCATCTCCGAGAGCCCGCCGCTGGACCGCTCGCGCGGGGCCTCCCGGTTGGCGGTGCTGACCGACTTCTTCGGGCGCAGCGTGGCCGAAGCCGGTGCCCACTCGCCCCGGCAGAGCACGGCGCTGCTGCTCACGCGGCGCATGGTGGAACTGCAGGGCGCCCAGCTGACTGCCGAGAACGATAACTGCGACGCCGACAACGTCAGCGTCTGCATCGCCGTGCGCATTCCGCGCCGGCCGGCCGTCTGACCCTCCGCCGCTCTGCCGCATTCCGGCATTTTTTACCGCATCCAGCACAATCTGCACCCATCCGCCCCCTTTCCGTCACCTGAAAAAGCGGCGGGAATGACGCCTGGCGCGCGCTGGCCGCAGCCCCGTCAGGTGACCCACCCGCTGGCCCAGCGTTTGCATGGTTATCCGTGGAGCCCCGCCATGAGGGGACCCGAACTCGATACCCAACAGGAGAGATGCCATGCAGAAAGCCCACGCTTCCAAGGGATCGCAGAACCCCTTCCCCACGGCTGCCAATCATCCTGCAGCGCCTGCCATCACCGGCGCCGAGAAGGCGGATGGCAAGCACGAGAAGGACAAGCCCAAAAAGAAGACCTATCAGGCCGCCGTGGACGATTCGCTCGACATGACCTTCCCGGCCAGCGACCCGATTTCGCCGAGCGCGGCGTTGCATGCCGAGAAAAAGACCACCACCAAGCGTGATGACGTGGACTGGACCCTGAAGAAGGGTAGCGAGCATCAGGTGGCCAGCGGCAAGGCTGCCGCTGAACGGAAGGGCGCCAGCGACAAGGCGGGCAAGTCAGGCAAGGCCGGCAAGTCCGTCAAATCCGCCCAATCTGCCCAATCCGCCCGCAAGGACAAGAGCACGGCCAAGTCCGGCAAGAAGTAGCCTGAACACAGGCGGCCCCTGCCTTCGGGTGGCCGCCTGTGATTCTTCGTGCGCCCTGGCACATCTGTACCGCATCAACGCTTTGAACGGAGCATCCGTATGTCTACGATCATCGCAGGACGATTCGATACGTTTGACCACGCAGAGACCGCCGCCGCCCGCTTGCGGGCCAAGGGGGTGAGCGAGCAGGACCTCAGCCTGTTCTATGTGAACCCGGCCGGCCAGCATGCCACGTACCCGATCGGGGGCGACCAGGCGGTGGATCCAGCCGCCCGGCAGTCTGGCAAGGGCGCCGGGCGGGGTCTGATGATTGGCGCGGCGCTGGGCGCGGCCGTGGGGATCTGCCTGGCCGCCGCCGTGCGCGCGTGGTTCGCCACGCCGCCGCAGCCCTGGGTGATCGTGCTGACGCTGGCGATTGCCACGGGCGTGGGCGCCTATGGCGGGTCGCTGATGGGCGCGCTGTCGATGACGAGCGCCGGCAAGCGCGATCCGCGCACCGGCGAGGTCCGCATGCGGCATGCCGGCGTGCTGCTGGCCGCGCACGTCTCGCCCGATAACACGGCGCTGGTGGCCAACGAATTGCGGCAGGGCGGCGCGGAAGATGTCGAGCGTGCCGAAGGCCAGTGGCGCGATGGCCGCTGGGAAGATTTCGATCCGTTGGCGCCGCCGGTGCCGGCGGGTCCGTTGGTCGGGGAAGATTCAGCTCGCGCGCGGCACCAGTAGTAGGCGTAGGCGTAGGCACCGCGCGGTTTTTTTATCACCATGCCTTTCACCCCTTCACAAGAGGAGCAGCCATGCATCGCATAGACAACACGCCAGAACCGCCCGGCATGCCGCCCGGCGGGCCCGGAGCGAAGGGCGCAGCCATCATCGGCGGGGCGGAGCAGCACAGTGCCGGCCCGGGACCGTTCGTGATGGCGTCCGATACGCTCGAGGGCAACAAGGTGGTGGATCCTTCGGGCGAGGAAATCGGCACCATCGACCACATCATGCTCGACGTGCTGGGCGGCCGCATCGCCTATGCGGTGCTGGCGATGGGCGGCTTCCTCGGCATTGGCGAGAAACTGCACGCCCTGCCGTGGTCGGCGTTGACGCTGGACACGCGGCGCAAGTGCTTCGTGCTGGGCGTGGAGCGCGAACGCATCAAGGCCGCGCCGGGTTTCGACAAGGAGCACTGGCCGACCATGGCGAACTCGCAGTGGGCCACCACGATCCACGAGTACTACGGCATTTCGCCGTACTGGGAGAAGGATCGGTACGATCCGTGGGCTTGAGGCCCAATCAAACAAAGCCGGCGCCCGAGGGCGCCGGTTTTTCGTTGGGCGGAGGTGGAGCTCAGACCGGCTCAGACCGGCTCAGACCGGCTCAGACCTTGTGGTTGACCTGCCCCGAGGGTTTGCTCGATGGATCGGCGCGCATGCCGCTGGCGGCAGGCTGTCCGGCCGGCTCCGGGGGCGGCGGTACCCGCGTGCTGAGCTGGTTCGACACACCGAGAATGCCCGGCGGCGTGGCGGCGGCCTTCTCGAGCCGTTGCGACAGGTCGATGTCCTCCACGCGGCCCGTGAGCGTGACGCGCCGGTCCACCACGTGCACGGCCACGCCATCGGGCATGTCCCCGCCGCACGCTTCGGCGATGCACGTGCCCACGCGTTCGCGCAGCAATTCGTCGTCTTCGTCTGGACTGGTCCGGGCGGTGTCCTGGGTTTCCGTCTGCATGGCGCTTCCTTTCACTGGGTAACAAGAGTCCTGCATGGCCGTGCGACGCAATCGGCATGCCTGCTGCGCCGCATCGGAGGCGCCGCCCGAGCTGGCGCTGTCTTGTAAAAACGACGCGTCACAACGCGCTGACAGCCTTGTAGGACACCGCCGCCTGATCAGGCCACGGTCCGCTCTCTACAATGTAGACAGTCATGGGTTTGCGCAGGAGCCTTTCATGAAGCAGCACCGGATCATGCATCTGTTCGATCACTTCGCCGGCGCCGCTACGCGCCATGCGGGCTCTCCAGCGGCCTTCGTGCTGGCCGTGCTGGTGGTGGGAATCTGGGCCTTGACCGGCCCCATCTTCGGCTACTCGGAGACCTGGCAGCTCGTGATCAACACCGGCACCACGATCATCACCTTCCTGATGGTGTTCCTGATCCAGCAGAGTCAGAACAAGGACTCGATGGCGGTGCACCTGAAGCTGAACGAGTTGCTGGCGTCGAGCAAGCCGGCGAGCAACCATCTGATCTCGATCGAGGAACTCGACGAGGACGAGTTGCGCCAGCTGGTGCTGTTCTATCGCCATCTGGCCGAGTTGGCGGACCGGGAGGGCGGAGTGAAGTGCAGCCACTCCCTGGACGACGCCAACGAGAACCACGCCGCGAAACGGCGCGCGCGGCACGCTGCACGTGAATCGGGTGCCGCCCACGCCGATGCCGAGCCCGCCACCTAGCTGGCATGGATCTGGCTCCACATTCCTGGCACGTCTGATCCCTGAGGAGACCATTTTGGCCACCCCGGCAACTCCGAATCCTGCAGTTTCGACGGCGTCCACCGAGCCGGCGCCGCTGGCCCAGCCACGCGAGGTGCGCGTGGTGGTCTATGGGCGCGCGGATTGCGACGACCCGGCGAGCCATCCGGGCACAACGCTGCGGAACATCGCAGAGCGCGTGGCGGCACTGGCTGGCTTCCGCTACGCGGGCAGCTACGACGCCGTGACCCACCGCGCCGCGACGGACCGCCTCTATTTCGTGCCCGCCGACACGCTGACCGGCATCGACAGCGCGCACCAGCTCGGCATCGCCAGCCTGCACGACCTGCTCGGTGGCGTGGTGCCGCACGATTTCGTTGGCACGAAGGCGATTTCCCACGGGCTGGTCGCGCCCGATGGCAGGGCGCCGGAGGGCTGGAGCCAAGACTTCGGCGCGCGCATCGCGCCGTACGTCTTGCCGGGCTACACCGCGTTCTCGGTGGAGGATGCGCGGCGGGCCGGGCAGGCCATGCTGGGCGGGGGCAAGGTTCGCGTGAAGGAGCCGTGCGGCATCGGCGGACTCGGCCAGCAGGTGGTGGCGGACGCCGCCGAACTCGACGCCGCGCTGGCGGCGCTGGACGCCCGGCAGATCGAGCGCGAAGGGCTGGTGCTGGAACGCAACCTCGAGGACGTGACTACCTTCAGCGTCGGGCAAGTGGAAGTGGGCGCGCTGCGCGCGAGCTATTGCGGCACCCAGGGCCTCACCCGCAACCATGCCGGCGAGATGGTCTACGGCGGCTCGACGTTGCGCGTGGTGCGGGGCTCGCTGGAAGACCTGTGCGCGCATCCGATCGAGGCGCACCTGCGCGAAGCCGTGCAGGCCGCGCTGGCCTATCACGCCGCAGCTGTGGCGTGCTATCCGGGCACGATGGTCTCCCGCTGCAACTACGACGTGGCGATGGGCACCGACAACGGCCAGCGGCGGCTGGGTGTGCTCGAACAGTCCTGGCGCGTGGGCGGCGCCACCGGGGCCGAACTGGCCGCGTTGGCGGCGTTCCAGGCCGACCCCCAATGCGTGCGGGCCACGGCCAGCACGCGCGAGATCTATGGCACCGACGTACCCGTGCCGCCCGGCGCGGACGTCTATTACCAGGGAGAAGACCGCAACGTCGGCCCGTTGACGAAGTATGCAATTCTGGAGTCCAGTTCTGATGGCCACACATGAGGAATCGTTACAGATCCATACCGATGGCGGAACCATCGCCGGCACGCTGATCACGCCGGCCACCAAGCTCCCCGGCGTGCTGTTCGTGCACGGGTGGGGCGGCAGCCAGCAGCAATACCTGGCGCGCGCGCGCGAGGTGGCCGGCCTGGGCTGCGTCTGCATGACATTCGACCTGACCGGTCACGCCGGTACCGCCGCGCAATACGAAACCGTCAGCCGCATGCGCAACCTGGCCGATGTGCTGGCTGCCTATGACGTGCTGGTGCGGCACCCCGAGGTAGACCGCAACGCCATCGCCGTGGTGGGCAGCAGTTACGGCGGCTACCTGGCCGCGGTGCTCTGCGAACTGCGCCCGGTGCGCTGGCTGGCCCTGCGCGCCCCGGCGCTCTACATGGATAGCGGATGGGAGTCGCCCAAGCGGCAGCTGCACCATGACCAGGATCTGGTGGCCTACCGGCGCAAGGTGGTGGCCCCCGATACCAACCGGGCGCTGCGCGCCTGCACCAACTTCAAGGGCGATGTGCTGGTGGTGGAATCCCAGCATGACAACATCGTGCCCCACGCGGCGGTACTCAGCTACGTGGACGCCTGCTGCGAGGCCTGGTCGATCACCTACCGGATTCTGAAAGGCGCCGACCACGGCCTCTCGACGGAAGACCACCAGCGCGCCTACGGCAAGCTGCTGGTGGGATGGCTGCGCGAGATGGTGACCGAAGCGCGTACCGGCCCGGCGGTGGCGCCGCCCCGGCCAAGTGCACCCTCTACCGTCAAGACGACGTCGACCCCATCCCCCGAATTCACGGTAGCGCGGCAAAAGCCACCCCCGCCGCGGGCCGATGCCGGCCTGGCGCCCGACGAGGACGACAACGAGACCGCCGTGGCGGCTGGCGATGCCGATGACGAGAATGATCCGCAGGTGATTGCGGCGTCGGCGCTATCGACCCGCAAGTAGCCCCGGGGCGCCCCGCGAAGATCGCTTTGTAGCGATTGCAGGCCGTGTGGTTCCTGCCAGACGCGCCGGAAATTTTTGCAATGGCCGTGTAAGTTGCTGCATCTGAGGCGGCTATCGGCTGGCATGCCTTGTGCGTTGGCGGAGCCACATGAGCCCCGCGTCCGTCACCCCTTCCCCCGCAGAGACTGCCGAGCAACCGGTCGACGCGGCGTTGCGCGCCGTGGGGTTGCGCCATGCCGATGACGGTGAAGCGGGGATCACGCGGCGCCGCGCGGGCACGGGCTTCTACTACGTCGATGCCAGGGGCAAGCGGATCGAGGACAAGGCCACGCTCGCGCGCATCCAGACGCTGGCGATTCCGCCGGCCTATGAGTCGGTATGGATCTGCGCCGATCCCGCCGGGCATCTCCAGGCCACGGGCCGGGATGCGCGCGGCCGCAAGCAATACCTCTATCACCCGGACTGGGCTGCGCTGCGCGACACCAACAAGTACACCCGCCTGATGGCCTTTGGGCATGCGCTGCCGCGTCTGCGTGCGCGGCTGGCCCGTGACCTGGCGCGCAATGGCATGCCGCGCGAGAAGATCCTCGCTGCCGTGGTCACATTGCTGGACGCCACCCTCGTGCGCGTCGGCACGCCGCGCTACGCGCGGCAGAATCGCACCTATGGGCTGACCACGCTGCACCGGCGCCACGTGGCCGTGCGCGGCAGCCGCCTGCGCTTCCAGTTCACGGGCAAGAGTGGTGTGACCCACGATGTGTCCGTCAACGATGCGCGGCTGGCCCGCATCGTCCGCACCTGCACGGAGCTGCCGGGGCAGCGGCTGTTCAAGTACAAGGACGGGGAGGGCGAGATCCGCGAGATCGGTTCGGTCGACGTCAACGCCTACCTGCAGGAGGTGACCGGCGGCGACTTCACGGCCAAGGATTTCCGCACCTGGGCCGGCAGCGTCCATGCGCTGGCGCTGCTGCGCAAGACCACGGCGGACAGCGAGACCGCGCGCAAGAAGGCCGTGACCGAGGTCATCCGCGAAGTGGCACAGCGGCTGCGCAACACCATGGCCGTCTGTCGAAAATGCTACGTACACCCGGATGTGCTCGCAGCTTTCATGGATGACACCTTGCAGGGCTTGCCGGCACCGCGTGCCGGCGTGCGCCTGCGTGCGGACGAAGCGCGCCTGCTGGCGCTGCTGGAGCGCACCTGTGCGCCGGCGGCGACGCCTCGCAAAGCAGCATGAGCCAGGCGGTGTTGTCCGGCACGGCAATTGCATTGCTACGCCTACCGATGAATAACAACAGCGTAGCGAGTCTAGCAAGAGGCCAAGGTGGAAAACGCAGTCATCCGTTGCCTGAGTATCGACGGCAGCCAGCACGAAACGGTGCAGCACGACTTCCCGCAAGTGGAGTCCGCAGTTGCAGCCCTCAACAACCATCACGAAGTGCCGATGCCGCGACTGGCCACGGTTGCCCGCAAGGGGCGCGGTGGTACGGTTCGGCCGCTACGCGCGCGCGATCTCAGGCAGACGCGCGTGCTGATGCAGGCGCTGTGCGAGATGCGCCTGGACCTCGGCAACGGCGAGGGGCGCTGGGAAGCCTCCACGCTGGCCAGCCGGCGGATGTCGACGATGGCGCTCTGGCGCAACCGTGCGCGCCATCTGTTCACGGAGTCGGAATGGGAGCAGGGCATCGAGGCCCGGCTCGACGCGGGCTTCCGGCAGGCCGCCAATGGCTGTACGCGCGAAGCCGCCAACGAATTCAAGCGTGCCTATTACCTGCTGTGCTGCGTGCTGACGCAGGCGCGCGACCTGGCGCGCCGGGGCGATGCCCCCGACCGGCCCGATGCCCCGCAGCCCGCGAAATCCCCGCGCCCCTATTCGCCGCGCCCCGACGCGCCGCTGGACCGCGGCGCCTGAAGGGGTGTCTGACTAAGCCTTCTTCTTGCTGGCCGCCTTTGACCCGGCCGTCCGCTTGCGGCACGGCCCGATATAGCCGGGCAGCCCGCGCGCCTTGGTGCTTAGCGCGAGCTGTACCGCGCGGGCCAGCGCGGCGGCAAAGCCGTGATGGGTGTCGAATGGCCCTTCGATGTGCCTGCGGAAGAAGTCGGCCCAGCGGAAATCCGGGTAGGCTGCCTTGACCTTGCGATACCCCCCGGAAAGCTGCACGAACGCCTCCAGGCTGCGGTAGGGATCGTCGCGCATGGCATGGATGTCCGGCGGCAGCGCCTTGATGGGCTGGCGCCGGCCCTGCTCGTCGTACGGGTGGACCATGTGGTTATCCACCATGTATGCCCAGAACTTGCGCTGCGACAGATGGCTCAGGTCTTCCCGCACGTGTGCCGGCACCATCTCCATGCCCATCTCATGCCAGGCACGAACCCAGTGATGGTGATCCACCACGTACAGCGTGTGCTCCGGGCCGAGCACCACGTGGACGCGGTGCTTGTCGAGAAACGGGGGCAGGTCGGCATGTGACAGGCGCCGCGTGACATGTATCTTCTGTGCGACGTGGTAGGCGCCGATGGTGATCTGCGTGGGCCGCAGATGATCCATCGGCACCATCAGCTTTGCGCCTTCGCGTAGAGGCTTTGCCATGGGGGTCTCAGCTCTTGTTGAGCGTGCGTTCGGGGGAGGGGGTGGCTTCGTCGCCGGCAGCCCAGCTACCAATGCTGTCACGCTGGGCGGAATCGGCGGCCTCGCCCGGCCGGCGCACGCGAATCTGGTTCTCCACGTCCTTCACGCCGTACACGGCATCGGCGATTTCCTCGACGATGTATTTCTGGCGCCGGTCTGCCACCGTGCCGCCGAGCTTGACCAGGCCCTTGTCGACATCGACGGTCACATCGGACACATCCACGTCGGGGTGGTGGGCCAGGCGGTCGCACACATCGCCCAGCACGCGCGCGTCGGGCCGTTTATAGTTCTTGGGGCCCACTGGACGGCGGCTGCCCACCCCGGTGCCGGAGAGTGTTTGCGGCCGCGTGGGATGTTCGCGATAGCCGGGATCGCCCGGATACACGCGTTGGGCGCTGTTGTACGACTGCCCGCCGCTACGGCTGTCGCCGTAGTAGCCGGCGCCGCCATAGGATGGCTGGCCGCCGCGTTGTGCGCGGTCGCGCTCGGCCTGCTCGCGCCAGTTGGGGGAGGTTGGATCGCCGCGCCAGTCTTCGCCCCATTCCTGTCCCCAGTCCTCATGCGTCGGGCTGGCCGGCTCGGGCGTGGCGCGGCCCATGCGGCTGGTACCGCGGTCTCCTCGGAAATTGAACATGTCGCGCTCCTTGCGGTTCGGTGTTCGCCCAGCCGCAAGTTCCATGCCGCGCGCGCCCGTGCCGGCGCGATGTGCGCGATGCCCGTCGCGCCGGGCGCCGGGTGCAATCCTTGCCACACGTTGTAACCGTTACGCGCCGTGAAGGCTACCGGCGTCTAACCTTCCATAGCGGGCGCGCCACGGCGCGCGGCATGGAATTTGCGCTGACCTTGCCTGACATCCCAATTCGACCCTTCCCCAAAGGTATTGTCATGGCTACACCGAAACAGGTACCGCCCCAGCATCAGCAGCGCCAGCCGGGTCTGGAAAGCGAGATGGAACCGCGCCCGGACAGCGGCGCCGATGATTACGTGGGCAGCGGGCGCCTCGAAGGCAAGGTCGCACTGGTGACGGGCGGCGACAGCGGCATCGGCCGTGCCATCGCCGTGGCCTACGCGCGCGAAGGCGCTGACGTGGCGATCGCCTATCTGGACGAACACGGCGACGCGAAGGAAACCGCCAGCCTGATCGAGCAGGCGGGCCGCCGGGCCCTGGTCATCGCCGGGGATCTGTCCGATGTCAGTCACGCGGATGAGGTGGTGGCCCAGACCGTCAGGCGGTTCGGCCGGCTCGACATCCTGGTCAACAACGCTGCCGAGCAGCATCCGCAGGATTCGCTGGATGACATCGACATCAGCCAGCTGGAAGCCACCTTCCGCACCAACGTCTTCGCGATGTTCCACGTCACGCGCGCCGCGCTGCGGCACCTGCAGAAAGGTGCGTCGATCCTGAACACGACATCAGTGACCGCCTACCGCGGCAGCGGGCATCTGCTCGACTATTCGGCGACGAAGGGGGCCATCGTGTCGTTCACGCGTTCGCTGGCGCTCCAGATCGTCAAGCGTGGCATCCGCGTCAACGGCGTGGCCCCGGGGCCGATCTGGACGCCGCTGATTCCGTCCACATTCACCGAGGAAGAAGTGGCCGCGTTCGGCAAGAAGACGCCGATGGGGCGGCCCGGCCAACCGTTCGAGGTGGCGGCCGGCTATGTTTTCCTGGCGTCGGACGCCGCGAGCTATATCACCGGCCAGATCCTGCACATCAATGGCGGCGAAGTGGTCAACGGTTGACCACGCCCGCATCGATTCGATTAATCGCGACGCATCGCAAGGGAGCACATCATGTCATCCATCGTAGCCGGCCGGTTCGCCTCCATCCCCGAAGCCGAGGACATCGCCCAGAAGCTGTACGCGCGCGGGTTCTCGGTTTGGAATGTGTCGATCATGTCCGTCAATCCGGGCGGCGCGCGCCCGCCGGGCGTGCTGCTGGCCGCCCGCGCCAAGGGCGACCGCCGCGAGGAAGTGGCGGACGTGCTGCGTGAAGGCGGCGCCTGCGACATCGAGCGGGCCAGCGGCACGTGGGAAGGCGGGCAGTGGGCCGACTTCGACCCGAAGCGGCAGCCCAAGCTGGTGGATACCCCGGAAGGCGAGTGCTGGCCCGCGCCCGCCGCGTCCCGCTATTCCAGCCAGTCCAGCCAGTCCAGCCAGTCCAGCCAGTCCAGCCAGTCCAATGGCGACGCGCGGCCTGCGCACGCCGCGCCGGTAGCCGAGGAGGCCGTCGCCGTGGACAGCACGGGTAACGAAGACCCCGGCAGCGAGCTGGAGCATTACGTGGACCGGCAGGTGTCGAGCCACAGCTAGCTCGGGTGCCATCCATGGCCAAGACCGAAACGGCGGATCTCGACACCCTGCGCCCCACGCAATTGACGCTGGGCTTTTATCAGGTCCACGAGAAGATGGACGTCAGCGCCCAGCCGCGTGAGCCGGCCGCGATGCGCAAGTTCTTGCGCGACCACCGCATCCGGACCATCGCCGGGCCGGGCGGGGCACTGTACATCGCCGATCATCACCATTGGGCGCGCGCGTGGCTGGAACTCGGCTGGCGGACGGCGCCGGTCAGCATCGACGCCGATCTCAGCAATCTTTCCCTCAGCGCGTTCTGGAAGAAGATGCGCGCGCTTGGGCATGTGCATCCAGTGGACGAACACGGCAAGCACCTCGACATCGATGCGCTCCCCGCCACGGTGATGGGGATGCGCGACGACCCCTACCGCAGCCTGGCCGCCTTCACGCGCAACGCCGGCGCCTACGCGAAACCAGGCAATGCCTACGGCGACTTCAGCTGGGCGGGCTTCTTCCGCAGCCATGTGGAGGAAGACATGCACAGCATCGCCGGCTTCGCGCGCGCGATGACTCTCGCTATTCCGCTGGCGCGCACCAGCAAGGCGCGCAAGCTCCCGGGCTGGACCGGCCCCTGCGTGCCGCGCAAGAAATAGGCCCCTGAAAAGCCTCGTGCCCCTGCGGATGCGATCCGTCAGGGGCACGAGGCGCCACGAAGCAGGAAGGTGTCAGCGCTTGGATTTGTGCATCGGCTTGCCCTTTTGCTTGGTGCTGGCCATCTTGTCCAGCTCCTTTTCGCTCATGGACTTGTACATCGACTTGGACGCGCCCTTCAGCGCGCCAGCCTTCTTGTCTCCACGCTTGGCGGAGAGCGCCGCGCCTGCGGCCATTTGCTGTGCCTTCGATTTCGCGGGCATGACAAGCACTCCTTATATTCGGCCCAATACCACCAGCAGGACCACGATGAGAACGATGAGACCCAGCCCGCCGCTGGGCCAATAGCCCCAGCCCGAGCTATACGGCCACGCCGGGAGCGCGCCGACGAGCAGCAGGATCAGAATAATGAGAAGAATGGTGCCGATACCCATGGCGTGCTCCTTGTTTCCCTATTGTTGTTCAGGAGGCGCAGCCCAAGCCTTGCCTCGGCGTTGCCTCGTTGCCTTGTAGATTCAGGGTAGAACAGCAGGCGGCACAACCAAGGCGGGCTAGGGCTGATATCGGTGTAGGAATTGGACGACTTTGGGTTATCCAGGGTAGTTTTCCATTGCTCAAAACGCCGCGCGATAGATCCCCAGTGCGTCCGCCTCGCTCACTTCGCGCGGATTGTTGACGAGCAGGCGTGTCTGAAGCATGGCGTCGCTGGCCAGGCGGTTCAGGTCTGCTTCCTTCACGCCGACTTCGCGCAGCGTGCGCGGGATGCCGGTGGCCAGCACCAGCCCTTCGATATGGGCGATCAGCGCCGCAGTCTTGGTTTCACAGCTGCCGGTCGTGCCGGGCAGTACCACATCGGTCAGTTCCGCGTAGCGCTTGCTGGCGGCGTCGGCATTGAACTTCATCACGTGCGGCAGCACGAGCGCGTTCGAGAGGCCGTGCGGCACATGGAAAATGCCGCCGATCGGGTAGGCCAGCGCATGCACGGCGGCCACCGGCGAGTTGGCAAAGGCCTGGCCGGCGAACATCGCGCCGAGCAGCATCGCCTCCCGGGCGTTGCGGTCGTTGCCGTTGTCGCAGGCCAGCATCAGGTTGCGCGAGAGCAGGTCCAGCGCGCGGATGGCCAGCATGTCCGAGACCGGATTCTTGAGGTGGGCACTGGTGTAGGCCTCGATGGCATGCACCATGGCGTCGATGCCGGTGGCGGCGGTGGCCGCGCGGGGCAGGCCGAGTGTCAGTTCGGCGTCGAGAATGGCGAGGTCGGCGAAGAGCTGCGGCGCCACCACGCCCATCTTCGTGGTTTCGCCGGTCGTGACGATCGATACCGCCGTCACTTCGGAGCCGGTGCCGGCGGTGGTCGGCATCTGCACCAGCGGCAGCCGGGCGCCGGTGACCTTCTTCACGCCGTACATGTCCTTGAGCGCCTGCGTGGCGGGCAGCAGCACGGCAATCAGCTTGGCCACATCCATCGACGACCCGCCGCCCAGCCCCAGCACCACCTCGGCGTCGGCCTGGCGCGCGCGCTCGGTGGCGTCCAGCACAACGTGCTCGGGCGGATCGGCAATAACATCGTCGATCACGGTGACCTGCCAGTCATGCCTGGCGAGGTCTTCCAGCGCCGGCGCGAGCAGGCCGCTCTTGGCCAGGAAGCCGTCAGTCACCACGCACAGGCGCCGGGCCTGCGGGAACGACTCGCGCAGCAGGGCGCCCAGCCGGCGCGCGGCGCCGAATTCGACGATGACCGTCGGCACGGTCTGAAAGCGGAACGGGTTCATGTTGTCTCCGGAATATCGGGCGGGCGGGGCACGCCGGGCGATCGGGGTCGCCCTTGGTCAGCGATGGGGCCAATAAGGGTGCCCATAAGGGTGCCAATAAGGCGGGCCGGCACAGTATGCACCCGGCCCGCCCGCCTGCATCACATCTGCAGGCAGAGGTACTTGATCTCGAGATATTCGTCGATGCCGTGGCGCGACCCCTCGCGGCCCACGCCAGACTGCTTGATGCCGCCGAACGGCGCCACCTCGTTCGAGATCAGGCCGGTGTTCAGGCCGACCATGCCGTACTCGAGCGCCTCGGCCGTGCGCCAGGCCCGCGCGATATCGCGCGTATACAAATAGGCGGCCAGTCCGTACTCGGTGGCGTTGGCGGCGGTCACGGCCTCGGCGTCGGTCTTGAAGCGGAACAGCGGCGCCACCGGCCCGAAGATCTCCTCGCGGGCCATGCGCATGTCGGCGGTGGCGTCGGCGATGACGGTGGGGGTATAGAAGGTGCCACCCAGTGCGTGCGCGGCGCCGCCGGTCAGCACGCGGCCGCCCTTGGCGCGGGCGTCGTCCACCAGGGACGCCACCTTGTCCAGCGCGGCGCCCTCGATCAGCGGGCCGATCGTCACGCCGTCTTCCAGCCCGTTGCCCACGCGCAGTTGGCCGGTGCGCTCGGCCAGCTTCGTGGCGAAGGCTTCGTAGATGCCGTCCTGCACGTAGAAGCGGTTGGCGCAGACGCAGGTCTGCCCGCCGTTGCGGTACTTGGCGGCCAGTGCGCCTTCCACGGCGGCGTCCACGTCGGCATCGTCAAAGACGATGAACGGCGCATTGCCGCCCAGTTCCAGCGAGAGGCGCTTCACGGTGGGCGCCGACTGCGCCATCAGGATGCGCCCGACTTCGGTCGATCCCGTGAACGACAGCTTGCGCACGATGGGGCTGCCAGTCAGTTCGGCGCCGATCGTCTTGGCGTCGCCGGTCACCACCTGGAGCACGCCGGCCGGAATGCCGGCCCGGTGCGCCAGTTCGGCCAGCGCGAAGGCGGACAGCGGGGTCAGTTCGGCCGGTTTGATGACGATGGCGCACCCGGCGGCCAGGGCAGGGGCGGCCTTGCGGGTGATCATCGCCGCCGGGAAGTTCCACGGGGTGATGGCCGCGCAGACGCCAACGGGTTGGCGCAGCGTGACCAGGCGCTTGTCGGCGGCGGGCGTGGCCAGCACTTCGCCGTCCACGCGCTTGGCTTCCTCGGCAAACCATTCGATAAAGCTGGCCGCATACGCGATCTCGCCGCGTGCCTCGGCCAGCGGCTTGCCCTGTTCGCGCGTCATCAGGTAGGCCAGGTCGTCCGTGTTGGCGATCATCAGGTCGAACCAGCGGCGCAGCAGGTTGGCGCGCTCCTTGCCGGTCTTGGCGGCCCAGGCGCGTTGCGCAACCTCGGCGGCGGCGATGGCGCGCCCGGTCTCGGCCGCGCCCAGGTCGGCCACCTTGGCGACCACCTCCCCGGTGGCCGGGTCCGTGACGTCAAAGGTGGCGCCGGAGTCGGCGCCAATCCATTGGCCATTCACATAGGCCAGCTGTTTCAGTAGCGAGGGGTCCTTGAGTTGCATGGCGGCTTTCCTGAGCGGGTTGATTTATATCGTTCAATAGATGGAACGATATTCGGTATGTCGAACGTGAGCGTATGATACGCCCATGCACGGCAGACTGCCAACCGCCCGGAAGTGTTCCGCGCAGCCGGTACAATTCCGCCCAATCCTTCCGTATTCCCCGATGCCCAAGTCCGCCTATAACGCTCCTGCCGATGATGCCGCGCCGTCGCTGAAGTCCACGTCGCCGGCGGTGGTGCGCGCGGTACATGTCATGGATGCCGTGGCCGCCGCCCCGGAACCGCTGACGCTGGCGGACCTGACCCGGCTGACCGGCGCGCCCAAGAGTTCCCTCCACGGCATGTGCGACACCCTCGTCCAGCTGCAACTGCTCAAGCGCCTGCCGAACGGGGCGATGGCGGTCGGCCCGCACGTGATGGCTTGGGCCAACGCGTTCCTCTCGCAGACGCAGATGACGAGCGAGTTCCGCGCGCTCTGGGAGCAGACCGATGCCTTCCACGATGCCACGGTCACGTTGTCGATGCTGGATGGCGCGGAGGTGGTCTACCTGGCCTGCCAGAATGGCGACCGCCCGCTCGGCGTCACGTTCCGCATCGGCATGCGCCTGCCGGCGCCCTATACGGCCACGGGCAAGGCGATGCTAAGCACGCTGCTGCCGGCCGAGGTGCGCGACCTGTTCGCGCCGGGCATGCCGCCGCCGCTTACGCGGGCCAGCGTGGCCGATGTGGAGGCCCTGCAGGCCGAACTGGCGCAGGTGCGGGAGGTGGGATATTCGACCGACAACGGTCAGATGCGCGAAGGCATGACGTGCTTCGGCGCGCCGGTGTTCGATGCGGCCGCCCCGTGCGCGGCGGGGGCCATCGCGGTCAGCTATCTGACCAACGAGATCGATGCGGCCACCGGCGAGCGGATCGGCCAGCAGGTGCGGGCGCTGGCGGACCAACTGTCAGCCCGGCTCGGCGCCCGGCGGTAACGTCCCCGATCGGGGAAGCCGTCACGCGGTCAGGCCATGTTCGACCGCGAACACCGCCACCTGCACGCGGCTGGCCAGATTCAGCTTCTTGAGGATGTTCTGCACGTGGATCTTGACCGTGCTCTCGGCCACGCCGAGGTCGCGCGCGATCTGCTTGTTGCTCTCGCCCCGGGTCAGCCCGCGCACGATCTCGCGCTCGCGCACGGTCAGCCGCGCGCCGTCCTCGGCGCTCGGGGCCGGCGTGGCGGATGGCTGCGCCGGCGCGCGGAACTGCGCCACGAGCTTGGCCGTCATGCCATCCGAAATCACCGGCTCGCCGGACGCGGCGCGGCGGATGGCCGAAGCCAGGAAGTCCGCCTCGATATTCTTCAGCAGATAGCCCCGGGCACCGCCGCGCAGCGCGCTGGCCAGCTCTTCGGCCTCCTCGGACACCGTGAGGATCAGCACCGCGGTGTCCGGCAGGTCCTGCGCCAGCAGGGCCAGTGTCTCGAGCCCGGATAGCCCGGGCATGTTCAGGTCCAGCAGGATCACGTCGGGGCGATGCTGCTTGGCGCGCTTGAGCCCCTCCACGCCATCGGCCGCCTCGTCCACGACGGCAAAATCGGGCTGGCGCTGCAACAGCGCGCGAATGCCCGAACGGAACAGCGTGTGATCGTCGATCAGCAGGATGCGGATGGTCATGACTGGAGACTCATTTCGTTGATTTCATTGGCCTCGCTGGCCTCGCC
Organism: Cupriavidus sp. 2KB_3; assembly: GCF_052115685.1. Classification (NCBI taxonomy): domain Bacteria; kingdom Pseudomonadati; phylum Pseudomonadota; class Betaproteobacteria; order Burkholderiales; family Burkholderiaceae; genus Cupriavidus; species Cupriavidus sp. 2KB_3. Next base: position 241,850 of record NZ_JBFRHD010000003.1, on the reverse strand, counting down.
GGACACATGGGCGCCGGGCACGCGCAGGGCCACGCGGGTGCCGCGCCCGGGTGCGGACTCAATCGACAACTGTGCGTTGAGGCGCGCGGCGCGCTCGCGCATGATGTGCAGGCCCACCTGCATCTCGCAGCGCGTGGCGAGCCCGGCGGCGTCGAAGCCCTCGCCATCGTCCTGCACCACCAGTTCAAGATCGCGCCCGCCTTGCAGCCGCACCAGCACGTGGCCGGCCTGCGCGTGCTTGCGCACGTTGGAGAGCGCCTCCTGCAGAACGAACAGCACCTGCAGCTGGGCATCGGGCGGCAGCGGCCGGGCGTTGTCGTAGCCTTCCACCTCCAGCCGCGCCTCGGTGGCGCACTGGCGCCGGAAGCGCGCCACGGTGTCTTCCGCTGCCTGCCGCAACTCGCCCTGTGTGAGCCGGGTGCGGAAGTTCAGCAGCAACTCGCGCACATCCTGGTAGCTCTCGTCCACCCCGCAACGGAGCATCGGCACGATCGCCGCCACATCGGCCAGCGCCCCGCGCGAGACGGCTTCTTCCAGCAGCTGGGCTTGCAGGTTCAGGTAGTTCAGGCCCTGGGCGATGCTGTCGTGCAGGCCCTGCGCCACGAGGTTGCGCTCCTCCACCACGGCCAACTGGCGCGCGGTGGCGGATAGGCGCTGGTGTTCTAGCGCCACGCCCAGATGCTGGGCCAGCGTTTCAAGCAGTTGCCGGTCTGACGCGTTAAGCACCCGTGGCGAGCGGAAGTGGAGGGAGAACATGCCGATCACCCCGCGCGGTGTGTCGATGCGGAACGCCGCGAAGCCGCCGAAGCCGCACGCCATCGGCGGCGAGGGCCGCGCATGGGGCAGGGCCGGCCAGGTGACCACGCGCTGCCGCGTGGCGGCGCCGCAGTGGCAGGCATCGGCCCCCATGCGCTGCTCCTGCTCGACCAGCGTGGCGGGCAGTCCTTCGGAAACCACCATGTGGAGGTTCTCCGGCACCGCATCGAGCATGCGCACGCTGCCGCCATCGGCGTCCAGGCGCCGCATGATCCGTGTCAGGAAGCCCCGGCACAGCGCCTCGGCCTCGTTCGGCTGGTTCAGGTAGGCGGCGATGTCGTAGAGCGTCTCGAGGTCGCGGTTGCGCCGGGCCAGTTCGGCGGTTTTCTGGGCCACGCGGGCCTCGAGCCCCCGGTAGAGTTCCTGGAGCTCGGCCGCCATCCGATTGAAACCGGTGCTCAGCGTGCCGAATTCGTCACGGCTGGTGACCGGCAGGCGCAGCGAGAATTCGCGGGCCGCCATGCGGCGCAGCCCGTCCTGCAGCGTCAGCACGGGCAGGATGATCCAGAGATAGAGCAGGTAGATGACTGCGACGGTGCCCATGCAGGCGATGGCGGCCAGCGCGGCCTGGGACATGCGCAGCAGGTCCGTCTTGCGTGCGTTGTCGGCCTCGATCATGCGCACCAGCTGGTCCGCCTGCGCGACAAAGTCGGACAGTGCGGCCACATAGGCGAGCGGCGTGCCGTCCGGCGCGTTCATGTCCTGCTCGGCCAGCGGCTTCATCCGCTCATCCCACGCCCGGGCCACGCGGTCCAGCTGGTCGTGGATGGCTGGCACGGCAGGCAGGAACAGCGGCCGCTTGGCGTCGCCCCGGCGCAGTTGCGCCAGCGTCTCGTCCAACTGGGCGATCCGTGGCGCGAGGGCGTGGGGTTGATGAGTGCGGGCCCGGGTCAGTTCGATGGCCACCGCGTTGGCGTGCATCCGTACGCTGCCGGCATCGTTGATCGCCGCGCCGGCGCCTTCGAGGTTCCAGGAGAGCCACAGGGTGCCGCCGATCATTGTCAGGACAACCAGCAGCGAGATCAGGGACAGCGAGATGATGCGGGTGGAGAGGCGGTGGCGCAGCCCCGGCAGCCCGACCGCCGAGGTGGCTTGGGGGTCCGCGTGCGTATCGAACGCGGCGTCAGGAAAGGGGGCTGGCATGTTGTGGGGGCGAGGGCAGGGCGTCAGGACACCTGCCATTCTGGTGCCGGCGATTGTGCCGTTTCCTGCGCTGGATCAAATTGCCGAGGGATGGATTGGGAACTCGCGCGGGATTCGCATTCCGGCAACACCCCGATCAGGCCCGTGCGATCCCCGCCGGCTTTTCGCCCGACATCAGGTAGTGAATCAGGTCCGCCACGGGCCGGATGGCGTCGCCAAACGGCAGCGTGCCCTTGCCGCGGAAGAACAGGCCGCGCTCCACGTCGCCCTTGAGCGCCTGAGAGAGCTTGCGGTCGATGCAGAACTGGCCGATACGCGCCACGCCGTCGCGCAGGCCGCACGATTGCAGGCAGTCGAAGCCCTCCAGGCACTCGCGCACCTTGGCACGTGCCTGGAGCGCCGATTCCCGCGAGAGATAGCGCTTGAGCCACGGCGTCAGCACCGCGCGCGCCGGCAGCCCCGCCACACTGGTGAACTCGCTGATCTGTTCCTGCGGTGCGGAAGCCAGCACCTGCTTGAACGCGGGGTGCGCGTCGCACTCCTCGGTCACGGCAAAGGCGGTGCCCACCTGCACCCCGGCCGCGCCCTGCGCCAGCCAGTGATGCAGCTTGCCGTGGTGGCCCAACCCGCCAGCCAGGATCAGCGGCACGGACTCCCAGGCCAGCCCCAGGCTGGCGAACAGCGTGCGGCATTCGTCCAGCACACGCGCGAACGAGAACCGCGCGTCGCCGATGTCCTCCATGCGCGAGGCGCCGAGATGCCCGCCGGCATGTGCGGGATGTTCGATCACGATGGCATCGGGCAGCCGCCCCTTCTTCATCCACTTGCGCAGGACCAGGCTGACGCCACGGGCGTCGGACAGGATCGGGATCAGGGCCACCTTCGGGTGATTGGCGGTCAGTTCGGGGAGGTCGAGCGGCAGGCCGGCGCCCATGACGATGGCATCCGCGCCACTGTCGCACGCCTGCCGGACCAGTGCCGCGTGGGCGCCGACGGCCTTCATCACGTTGACGGCGATCATCCCTTGCCCACCCGCCAACGCCTTCGCCGCGCGCACCTCGCGGTCAAGCGCGATGAGGTTGGCGTGTTCGATCGCGACCTTGTCGCGTCTGGCCGTGCCGGCCATCAGGTCGGAGTGATGATGGCGCAGGTCGATGCTGGCGATGGTGCCCATGGCGTTGTGGCGGGCCACGGTGCCGGCGAGCCGGTGCGCGGAAATGCCCACGCCCATGCCGCCCTGCACGATAGGAAGCAGCTTGCGGCCGGCCAGGTTGAGCCATCGATGTGTCATGAGGAAATCCGGAGTCAGGAGGGGCAAAAAACGGCCCAGCGTCTCACGCGCACCGGGGTGGCAGTTTGCGCCAGATCAATTTGCGGGGGATCGGCGGCCTGTTCCGAGGACCTAGTTCGATGGAACCAGAAAAATGTAACCCCGCCGGGGTTTGCGCGCGGTCAAGGGTTCCCCCTATGGGCATGACTAGCATCTTTGGTCGATCCCCACCCCATGCGCCGCCACGCGCATTTCTCGCCATGGATGCTTTCCCGCCCGCTGCACCCAATGTGCATGATGCGCATCATGTGCCAACATCTCCATCCGACTCGCCACCCTGCCAGCCGCGCCAGTCGCGCCGGCCGCAACTGGTGGCCCCGGCCGGTTCACTGGCGGCCCTGCGCATGGCCCTGCAGCACGGCGCAGATGCCATCTACCTGGGGTTGCGCGATGCCACCAACGCGCGCAACTTCGGCGGCCTGAACTTTTCCGAGGACGACATCCGCACGGGCGTGGCCGAGGCCCGCGCGCGCGGCGCCGAAGTGCTGTTCGCCATCAACACGTTTGCGCAGATGGGGCAGGTGGACCGCTGGCATCGCGCCGTGGACGCCGCCGCCGCGCTGGGTGCCGACGCGGTGATCATGGCCGACCCCGGCCTGATGGTCTACGCGGCGGAGAAGCATCCGGACCTGCGCCTGCACCTGTCCGTGCAAGGCTCGGCCACGCATGCCGATGCCATCGCGCTGATGCGCGAGCGCTTCGGCATCCGGCGCGTAGTGCTGCCACGCGTGCTGACGCTGGCGCAGATCGCCAAGCTCGCCAGGCAGACCGATGTGGAGCTCGAGGTCTTCGGCTTTGGCAGCCTGTGCGTGATGGCCGAGGGCCGCTGCCTGCTGTCCTCGTACGCGACCGGCGATTCGCCCAACAACCGCGGCGTCTGCTCGCCGGCCCACGCCGTGCGCTGGGACGAGGCGGACGGCACGATGCACGCGCGGCTCTCCGGCATCCTGATTGACAGCTACGCGCCCGGCGAGCCGGCCGGCTATCCCACGCTGTGCAAGGGCCGTTTCACCGTGGAGGGCGAGCACGGCTACGTGCTGGAGGAGCCCACCAGCCTCAACGCGCTGTCCCTGCTGCCGGCACTGATCGACATCGGCATTGCCGCCATCAAGATCGAAGGGCGCCAGCGCAGCCCGCGCTATGTGGCCGATGTGGTGGGCGTGCTGCGCGCCGCTATCGACGATGCCTGGGGCGACCCCCGGCGCTTCGTGCCGCGCCAGGAATGGCAGGCCACGCTGGGGCGCCACGCCGAGGGCGACCAGGTGACCCAGGGCGCCTATGACCGTCCGTGGCGCTGAAACCGTCCGCACCCTACCCACCATGACCACTCCCGATTTTCCCTATCCAATCGCCATCGCACTCGGCCCGCTGCTCTACTACTGGCCTCGCGCGGACGTGTTGCGGTTCTATGCCGACATCGCCGACGCCCCCGTGGACCGTGTCTACCTGGGCGAGGCGGTCTGCACGCGCCGCCACGAACTGCGCCCTGCCGACTGGCTGGACGTGGCGCGAATGCTGCGCGATGCCGGCAAGGAGGTGGTGCTGTCCAGCCCGGTACTGGTCGAGTCGGACAGCGACATCGCCGCCATGCGCCGCATCTGCGACCAGGACGAATTCCTCGTGGAGGCCAATGATCTCGGCGCGGTGCGTGCGCGGCACGGGCGGCCGTTCGTCGCCGGGCCGCATCTGAATGTCTATCACGCCGATACGGCGGCCTGGCTGGCCACGCTGGGCGCGCGCGGGGCCGTGGCGCCGGTCGAGATGGACCACGCGGCGCTGGCCGCGCTGGCGGCGGCGCGACCCGCCGGCATGCAGTTCGAGGCGATGGTCTGGGGCCGCATGCCGCTGGCGATCTCCGCGCGTTGCTTCACGGCCCGGCACCACCGGCTGCGCAAGGACGCGTGCGAGTTCCGTTGCCTGGACTACCCGGACGGGCTGGTTGCCCGCACGGGCGAAGGGCAGCCGTTCTTCGCGCTGAACGGCATCCAGACCCAGTCCGCAAGCTGCCTGGACCTCTGCGCGCATCTGCCGGAGATCCAGGCGATGGGCGTGGATCTGGTCCGCGTCAGCCCGCACGCCGCCGGCACGCTGGACGTGGTGTCGCTGCTCGACGCCGTGCGCCATGGCCGCACCGGCGCCGCGCCCAGCGGCATCGCGCCCGCCGGCGCCCCGGCGAGCAATGGCTATTGGACCGGCCAGCCCGGCATTGCCTGGATAGCCGGCGCGCCCGCATGACTGCCACGAAACCATCGATGATGTCTTCCTCCCTGATTGCCCGCATCCACCGCCGCCTGCCCGCGCCCGCGCAGGCCCTGCCGTTCGTGATGGCGCTGGAGTCCGCGCGCCGCGCCGGCTGGCTCCAGCCGCCGGCCGCGCTGGACGGCCATGCCTTCCGGCTTGGCGTGGAAGACCTCGGGCTGGACCTGCGTTTCCGCTGCGTGGGGGGCGTGTTCCGGATGGGGCCGTTCGATCCCGGATCGGCCCCGGCGCTGACACTACGCGCCCGCGCCGCCGATTACCTGCAACTGCTCGCCGGCCACGCCGATACCGACACGCTGTTCTTCCAGCGCCGGCTCTCGATTCACGGTGACACGGCGTTGGGGTTGGAGGTCAAGTACTGGCTCGATGCCACGCCGCGTCCGGCCTGGGTGGAGCCCTTTGTGACGCGGCTGGCGGTCCTGTTTCCCGAAGTCCGCGCCGTGTGAACGGGGCGGGTGTGCCCGTCAGGCCTCGGGCGCCAGATCGCCGTAGCGCACGCCGCGCGGCTTGAAGCAGCAACGGGCGCGGAGTACGGCGCCGGGGAGTTTGGCGAGCGCGGGCATGGCCGCGAAGCCGTCGAGCGTCGCCTGAAGGTCGGCCGGGCTGCGCGCCCGCACCAGCGCGAACAGGTTGAAGGGCCATGCTGCACCCCGGCGTGCGCGCCGGTAGCAGAGCGCCACGGCGGGCAGGCGGGCCAGCCGCTTGCCCAGGACATCCACACGCTCGTCGGGCGCATTCCATACGCACATCGCGTTGTGCACGAAGCCGAGCTGACCGGGCTGGAGAATGGCGCCGAAGCGGCGGATCACACCGGCATCGCGCCAATGTGCCAGCCGGCGCCAGAGTTCGTGCTGCCCGATGCCCGTGCCGCGCGCCATGGCGCGGTAAGGCTCGGGTGTCAGCGGCAGGCCGTCCTCCAGCGCGGCCACCAGCCGCCAGTCGGCATCGGTCATCAGGGGCCGTAGCGGCACCCCGGCATCGACGTGGTACTCACATTCCAGTGGCAGCGCCAGGGGCGTCTGGCGGACGTCCTCCCCGATGCCGTCGAGTACCGCCGCCAGGTCGCCGGCGTTGCGCGCCCCGGCCACGAACCAGAGGTTGTAGCGGTGGCCGGTCCGGCAGTAATGATGACCAATGGACGGGTCGGCATTGAGGCGCCGCGCCACGCTCTCCAGTCGCGCTGGCGGCACGGACAGCGCCGCCAGCGTGGTGGCACCAATGGTGTTTGGCGCGAAGCGGGCGCCGATATGGCTGATGCGGCCGCTGCCGACGTCGCGCGCCAGCAGCGACAGCAAGCCATGCTCGGACAGGCCGAGCGCCCGGGCCAGGCACCGGTAGGGCCGTGGCTCCAGCGGGAAATCTTGCCGAAGGCGTTGATAGAGTGCAGTCTCGTCGATCATGGCGATATCCGGGGCGGCGGGCAGGATTGCGTGCCCGCCATGATGAGCCGGATGCCCGGCCGCCCCGTTGACGCCCATCAAGCGCGCGGATCAGCGCCCCCGCACAAGCTGCCAGGCCCGCCCCAGGTAGGTGACCGAGGCGAAGCCGCTCCAGACATGCACCAGCCGCGTGAACGGGAAGATCGCGAACAGCGAGATGCCCAGGAACAGATGCACGCGGAACAGCAGCGGGGCATCGGCGATGAAGTCGGGCGCATCGGCGCGCAGCGTGACGATGTGCTGGGCCCAGGTCATCAGCTGCACCATCATGTGGCCGTCCATGTGGCCGGCGGAGACATAGATGGTCGAGAGCCCGGCCAGCAGCGTCGCCAGCAGCCAGAGCAGCAGCACCTTGTCGCCGGTACGCGTGACGGCGGCAACCCGGGCGTTGGTGAAGCGCCGGTGCAGCAGGATCAGCAGGCCGATCAGGCAGATCGTGCCCATGACCCCGCCGGCGCCCATCGCCACGGCCTGCTTGAGGGTGTGGGAGACGCCGAGCGCGTCCCACACCACTACGGGCGTGAGCAGGCCCGCCAGATGGCCGAAGAACAGCCCGAGGATGCCAACGTGGAACAGGATGCTGCCCAGCCGCAGGTTGCCGCGATAGAGCAACTGGGAGCTGTCGGCCTTCCAGCCGTATTGCTCGCGCTCGAAGCGCGCCAGGCTGCCGAACAGGAACAGCGCGGCGGCGATATACGGGTAGATGCCGAAGAGGAACTGGTGGGCGAATGACATGGTGGTCGCCTGCGTCGTCATGGAGGTCATGGAGGTCATTGGGGGGAGGGCGCGTGCCGGTCGTGGAAGCGCACCACTTGTTCAGCCGGCATGGCGGCCGTCAGCAGCGGCTCCACGCCATCCGCGCCGGGGCCGAACCGTTCCAGCGCTTCGTCCATGTCCCGCACGGGCGGATCGGTGCGGGCCTCGGGCTGCACGGAGGTGAGCGAGCGCAGCACCGTGAACACGGCGGCGTACGGGCTGTCGTGGCGCGCCAGCCGGTCGCCGATGGCCGCCAGCACGTGGATGGCCTCGCCAAGCAACTGCCCGGCGCGCGCCGCCTGCCCGTCATCGGCCAGCGCGCCGAGGAACTCCAGGAACAGCGGCACGTAGTCCGGCAGCTCGTTCGCCACCGGCTCGAAGCCGGCGCGCCGGTATTCGTCGATCAGATCGACCATGGCCTGGCCGCGGTCGCGGGACTCGCCATGGACGTGCTCGAACAGGTGCAGCGAATGCGCGGGATTGCGGTCGAAGGTGGCCACGTACTGCTCCTGCAGCGCGATCAGCGGGCTGTCGCGCAGCGGGCCGGTCAGCGGGGCCAGCACCGCGCGGGCGGCCGGCCAGGCGTCGAGCGCCTGTTCGATCTCGGGCATGGCCGCCTGCAGCGGCGCTTCGGGGTAGCCCAGCAGGGCGCTGAGCACGGGGTACAAGGTCATGATGGCTCCAATGTCAGCAGGTATCAGCAGGTTTCGGTCGGCTTCTTGCGCGACCTGGGCATGTCCGCGAACACCACGCTGCCCTCGGATTTCCTGCCGAACAGCGAGCCCTCGGACGTGCCGCCCGAGCAGCCGTTGCCGAACGTGAAGCCGCAGCTACCCTTCTCGTTGAAGCTGTCCTCGACCAGTTCCTTGTGTGATGATGGAATCACAAAGCGATCCTCGTAATTGGCGATGGCCAGCAGGCGGTACATGTCTTCCACCTGCGCCGGGGTCAGTCCCACCTGCCGCAGCACGGCGAGGTCTGCCTCGCCATCCACCACCTCCGAGCGCTTGAACGCCCGCATGGCCAGCATGCGCTGCAAGGCGGTCAGCACGGGCGCCACGTCGCCGGCGGTCAGCAGGTTGGCGAGGTACTTGAGCGGAATGCGCAGGCTCTGCACGTCGGGGATCATCCCGTTCATGCCCATGAAGCCGCCTTCCGCCGCCGATTGGATCGGCGAGAGCGGCGGCACGTACCAGACCATCGGCAGCGTTCGGTACTCGGGATGCAGCGGGAAGGCGATCTTCCACTCGCAGGCCATGCGGTAGACCGGGGACTTGCGCGCGGCGTCGAGCCAGCCCTGCGGAATGCCCTGGCGCAGCGCCTCGGCCTGCACGGCCGGGTCGTTCGGGTCGAGGAAGACGTCGAGCTGCGCCTGGTACAGGTCGCGCTCGTCCTCCACGCCGGCGGCGCTGGCGATGCGGTCCGCGTCGTACAGCATCACGCCGAGGTAGCGGATGCGGCCGACGCAGGTCTCGGAGCAGACCGTCGGCTGGCCGCCCTCGATGCGCGGGAAGCAGAACGTGCACTTCTCCGCCTTGCCGCTCTGCCAGTTGAAGTAGATCTTCTTGTACGGACAACCGGAGATGCACATGCGCCAGCCCCGGCATTTGTCCTGGTCGACCAGCACGATGCCGTCGTCCTCGCGCTTGTAGACCGAGCCGCTCGGGCAGGACGCCACGCAGGCCGGGTTCAGGCAGTGCTCGCACAGGCGGGGCAGGTACATCATGAAGGTGTTCTCGAAGGTCGAGTACATCTCCTTCTGCACGTTCTCGAACAGCTGGTCGCGGCTGCGCGAGGCGAACTCGCCGCCGAGGTCATCCTCCCAGTTCGGCCCCCATTCGATCTTCTCCATCTTCTTGCCCGTCAGCACGGACACCGGCCGGGCGGTGGGCGGCGTCGGCATCAGCGGCGCCTTCTGGAGGTGCTCGTAGTCGTAGGTGAACGGCTCGTAGTAGTCGTCGATCTGCGGCAGGTTCGGGTTGGCGAACAGGTTCGAGAGGATGCGGGCGCGGCCGCCCTGGCGCGGCGTGAGCGAGCCGTCGGGCTGGCGCTGCCAGCCGCCATTCCACTTGCGCTGGTTCTCCCATTCCTTGGGGTAGCCGATGCCGGGCTTGGTCTCGACGTTGTTGAACCAGGCGTACTCCACGCCGTCGCGGCTGGTCCAGACGTTCTTGCAGGTTACTGAGCAGGTATGGCAGCCGATGCACTTGTCGAGGTTCAGCACCATGGCCACCTGGGCGCGGATCTTCATCGCGGGGCTCCTTCTTCTTGTGCGGACTGGGGCAGGGGGGTATCCATCCAGTCCACCTTGTTCATCTTGCGCAGGATCACGAATTCATCGCGATTGCTGCCGACCGTGCCGTAGTAGTTGAAGCCGTAGGCCAGCTGCGCGTAGCCGCCGATCATGTGGGTCGGCTTGGTGACCGCCCGCGTGACCGAGTTGTGGATGCCGCCGCGCATGCCGCTCATCTCGGCGCCGGGCACGTTCACGATCTTTTCCTGCGCGTGATACATCAGGCACATGCCTTGCGGCACGCGCTGGGACACCACCACCCGGGCGGTCAGCGTGCCGTTCACGTTGAAAACCTCCACCCAGTCGTTGTCCCGGATGCCGTTGGCACTGGCCTCGGCCTCCGAGATCCACACGTGCGGCCCGCCGCGCGAGAGCGTGAGCATGCGCAGGTTGTCCGAGTAGGTGGAGTGGATGCCCCACTTCTGGTGCGGGGTGATCCAGTTCAGCACCAGCTCCGGGTTGCCGTTGGGCTTCCGGCCCAGCATCGGCGCCACCGTGCGGGTGTCGATGGCCGGCTTGTAGACGCAGGCGCCCTCGCCAAAGTCGAGCATCCAGCGGTGGTCCTGGTAGAACTGCTGGCGCCCGGTCAGCGTGCGCCAGGGAATCAGCTCGTGGACATTGGTGTAGCCGGCGTTGTAGCTGACTTCCTCCGATTCCAGCCCGGACCACGTCGGCGCCGAGATGATCTTGCGCGGCTGGGCCTGTACGTCCCGGAAGCGAATCTTGTCGTGCTCGCGGCCCAGCGCCAGGTGGGCGTGCGGGCGGCCGGTGATCCTGGACAGCGCTTCCCACGCCTTCACGGCCACGTGGCCGTTGGTCTCCGGCGCCAAGGTCAGGATCATCTCGGCGGCGTCGATGGCGGTCTCCAGCCGGGGCCGGCCGTAGCTGACGCCGGGCGCGGTCACGGTCTGGGTCAGTCGGCCCAGTTCGGCCACCTCGTGGGTGGTATCCCAGCCGATGCCCTTGCCGCCATTGCCCAGCTTGTCCAGCAGCGGCCCCACCGAGGTGAACTTCTTGTAAAGGTCCGCGTAGTTGCGCTCCACCACGGTCATCGACGGGGCCGTCTTGCCGGGAATCAGATCGCACTCGCCGTGCTTCCAGTCGCGCGGCTCGAAGGGCTGGCCCAGCTCGCCCGGCGTGTCGTGCAGCAGCGGGGTGCAGACCAGGTCCTTGCGCGTGCCCAGGCAGGGGCCGCCAATCTCGCTGAACTTCGCGGCGATGGCCTTGTAGATCTCCCAGTCGGTCTTGCTCTCCCACAGCGGCTGCACGGCTTCGGAGAGCGGGTGGATGAACGGGTGCATGTCCGACGTGTTCAGGTCGTCTTTCTCGTACCAGGTGGCCGTGGGGAGCACGATGTCGCCGTAGAGGCAGGTCGTGCTCATGCGGAAGTCGAGCACCGTGAGCAGGTCCAGCTTGCCCTCCGCGGCCGGGCGCACGTTGACCTCGCTCGGGCGGATGGCGTCGCGCTCGTCGCTGAACACGGCGTTCTGCGTGCCGAGCAGGTACTTGAGGAAGTACTCATGCCCCTTGCCGGAACTCCCCAGGATGTTGGAGCGCCACACGAACATGTTGCGCGGGAAGTTGGCGGGGTTGTCGGGGTCGTCGCAGGCGAATTGCAGCGCGCCGGATTTGAGCTGGCTGACGGTGTAGGCCACGGGGTCCTGCCCGGCGCGCTCGGCGGCATCCACCACATCGAGCGGATTGGCGCCCAGCTGCGGCGCGGACGGCAGCCAGCCCATGCGCTCCGACTTGGCGTTGAGGTCCAGCAGCGACAGGCCGGCATAGCGCGCCTTGTCCGCCGTCGGCGCGAGGATTTCGTCCACGGCCAGCTTCTCGTGGCGCCACTGGCTGGTGTGGTTGTAGAAGAACGAGGTGCCGTTCATCTGGCGCGGCGGGCGCGACCAGTCGAGCCCGAAGGCCAGCGGCGCCCAGCCGAACTGGGGCCGCAGCTTCTCCTGCCCCACGTAGTGCGCCCAGCCGCCGCCGCTCTTGCCAATGCAGCCGCACATCATCAGCAGGTTGATGATGCCGCGATAGATCATGTCGTTGTGGTACCAGTGGTTCAGCGCGGCGCCCACGATGACCATGCTCTTGCCCTGCGTGCGGTGGGCGTTCTCGGCGAACTCGCGCGCCACCTGTGTCACCAGCCGGGCCGGCACCGTGGTGTGCTTCTCCTGCCAGGCCGGGGTGTAGGGCACGTCATCATCGAACGAGGCCGCCACGTTCGGCCCGCCCAGGCCCTGGTCCACGCCATAGTTGGCCAGTTGCAGATCGTAGACCGTGGCGACCAGCGTCGTGCTGCCATCGGCCAGCGTCAGGCGGCGCACCGGCACGCGGCGGCGCAGCAGCGCGTCGTGCTCGCCGCCGAAGTAGGGGAAGCCGACCTCCACCACAGCGTCTTCATTGCCGAGCAGCGACAGGCGCGGATCGATAGCGCGGCCGTCCTGGCTGTCGCGCAGCTCCAGGTTCCAGCGGCCGGCGCGGTCATTATTATCGTCGCCGGGGGTCCAGCGGAAGCCGATCGAGCCGTTCGGGGCCGTGACTTCGCCGGTGGCATCGTCGATCAACAGCGTCTTCCACTCCGCATGCCGGGATTGCCCGAGGTTGCCGTCCAGGTGGGAGGCGCGCAGGAAGTGGTCAGGCACCAGCGTGCCGTCCTGCTCGCGCAGCCGCACCAGCATCGGCATGTCGGTGTACTGCTTCAGGTAGTCACGGAAGTAGGCGGATTTGCCGCCCACGTGGAATTCCTTGAGCACGACGTGGCCCATGGCCATGGCCAGCGCGGCGTCGGTGCCCTGCTTGGGGGCGAGCCAGATGTCGCCGAACTTGACCATCTCGCCGTAGTCGGACGAGACCGCCACGGTCTTGGTGCCCTTGTAGCGCACCTCGGTGTAGAAGTGGGCGTCTGGCGTGCGCGTCTGCGGCACGTTGGAGCCCCAGACCATCAGGTAGGTGGCGTTGTACCAGTCGGCGGACTCGGGCACGTCGGTCTGCTCGCCCCAGGTCTGCGGGCTGGCCGGCGGGAGGTCGCAGTACCAGTCGTAGAAGGACAGGCAGGCGCCGCCGAGCAGGCTCAGGTAGCGCGCGCCGGCCGCGTAGGACACCATCGACATGGCCGGGATGGGGGAAAAGCCGATCACGCGGTCCGGGCCGTACTGCTTGACCGTGAAGGCGTTGGCGGCGGCGATGATCTCGGTGGCGGTGTTCCAGTCAGCCCGGACGAAGCCGCCCAGCCCGCGCACGCTCTTGTAGCGGGCGGCGCGCTCCGGGTCCTGGCTGATCCAGGCCCAGGCGGTGATCGGGTCCATGGTCTGGCGGGCTTCGCGCCACATTTCCATCAGCCGGCCGCGGATCATCGGGTACTTCACGCGCTGGGCGGAATAGACGTACCAGCTGTACGAGGCGCCGCGCGGGCAGCCGCGCGGCTCATGGTTGGGCAGGTCCGGGCGGGTGCGGGGGTAGTCGGTCTGCTGGGTTTCCCAGGTAATCAGGCCGTTCTTGACGTAGACCTTCCACGAGCAGGAGCCCGTGCAGTTGACGCCGTGGGTGGACCGCACCACCTTGTCGTGCTGCCAGCGGGTACGGTAGCCGTTCTCCCACTTGCGGTCTTCGTTGACCACGGCGCCGTGGCCGTCGGCATAGGTGGACGTGACGCGCGACAGGAACTTCAGTCGATCGAGGAAATGACTCATGGTTTGGCTCCAGCAGGGACACTTGCAGCTTACGGAGCGCGTGCCGCGCAGGCCATTCGCTGGTGGAGCAGGGGAGCGACGGCGATTGGCCTAGGCGGGACCCGCCGGCATCGTCCGGAAGAACTATGCCGACGGGCGGGGTTGACGCGGGGATAAAGCGGAATCAGCAGGGCATGGCCGCGTTGCGGCGCGCGTAGCACCACCAGGTAATTACGGCGCAGCTGATATAGAACAAGATGAACAGGTGGAGCGCGGCGTCCGGCGCGCCGGTCATCTCCAGCGCGGTGCCGAAGCTCTTGGGGATGAAGAAGCCGCCATACGCGCCGATGGCGCCGGAGAAGCCGAGCACGGCGGCGGATTCCCGGGCGGCGTCCTGCACGGCCACGCGCTGGGCGGGCGCGCCCGGGCCGGCGGCGCGCAGGCGCTCGGTCAGGAAGATCACCGGGATCATGCGGAACGTGGAGCCGTTGCCGATGCCGGTGAGCGCGAACAGCACGATGAACGCGCCAAGGAAGCCGCTGAAGCTGCCGCCCGTGCCGTTGTGCGGCAGCGCCGCCAGCACGGCCACCACGCCGCCGATCATGCCGAGGAAGCTCCACAGCGTGACCCGCGCGCCGCCGAGCTTGTCTGACAGCCAGCCGCCCACCGGGCGCGTCAGCGCGCCAACCAGCGGGCCCAGGAAGGCGTAGGCGGTGGGATTCACGTCCGGGAACTGCGACTTGGTCAGCAGCGCCAGCCCCGCCGAGAAGCCGATGAACGAGCCGAAGGTGCCCACGTAGAGCCAGCACATCAGCCAGTTGTGGCGGCGCCGGAAGATCACCGCCTGCTCCGCAAACGAGGCGCGCGCGTCGGCAATGTCATGCATGCCGAACCACGCCGCCAGCGCCGATACGGCGATGAACGGCACCCAGATGAAGCCCGCGTTCTGGAGCCAGAGCTGCTGCGTGGCCCCTTGGGAGACGTATTCCTGCCCGGCCCCGCCCAGCGCGCCGAAGACGGCCACCGACACCACCACCGGCGTCACGAACTGCACCACCGAGACGCCGAGGTTGCCGATGCCGGCGTTCAGACCCGTGGCCAGCCCCTTGCGTGCCTTCGGAAAGAAGAAGCTGATATTGGACATCGACGAACTGAAGTTGGCGCCGCCCAGCCCGCATAGCAGCGCCAGCCCCAGCAGGGTCGGGTAGCTGGTGGAGGGGTCGCGCAGCGCGAAGCCCATGCCGAGCGCCGGAATCAGCAGCAGCGCCGTGGAGATGGCGGTGAAGCGCCGGCCGCCGAAGATCGGCACGAGGAACGAGTAGAAGATGCGCAGCGTGGCGCCGGACAGTGCCGGCAGGGCGGTCAGCCAGAACAGCTGGTTGCCGGTGAAGTGGAAGCCGGCGCGGTCCAGGTTCACGGCCACCACGCTCCAGAGCATCCAGACCACGAAAGCCAGCATCAGCGCGGGAATGGAGATGCAGAGGTTGCGGTAGGCGATGCGCGCGCCCTGGTGTTTCCAGAACGCCGGGTCTTCAGGTTCCCAGCGGGTCAGTACGGAGGTGCTCATGGCGTTGTCTCGTTCGAAGGGGGGAAGGTGGGAAGTGGGGAGGGTCGGGCCACGGAGTCAGGCCACGGCCGGCGCGGCGCCGCGATGGCTGTAGTGCATCCACACCAGGCTCACGCAGACGGTGCCGTACATCAGCATGAAGCAGCTGCTGCGCACGCCGGTCAGGTCGGCCAGCGCGCCGAACAGGATCGGCAGGATGAAGCCGCCGAGCCCACCGGCCAGCCCCACCACGCCGGAGACGGCGCCGATGTTCTGCGGGAAGTCATTGGCGATGAACTTGAACACCGACGCCTTGCCGATGGCGAAGGCGATGCCCACCGCGAACAGCAGCGCCGTGAACAGCGTGGGCGACAGGCCGAGGTGGAACGCCAGCGGGCCGTTGGCGGTCTGGATCACGAGGTCGGTCTGCGGGTAGCTGAGCAGGAAGAAGCCCACCCAGCTCACCCACATCACCCACCAGGTGGTGCGATGGGCGCCGTAGCGGTCCGAAATCCAGCCGCCGATGGCGCGCAGCACGCCGCCGGGCAGGGAGAAACACGCGGCCAGGAAGGCGGCGATGCGGATATCGAAGCCGTATTCGCCGATGTAGTAGCGCGTCATCCACAGCGCCAGCCCCACGTAGCCGCCGAACACCACCGAGTAGTACTGCGAGTAGCGCCAGACCCGTGGGTCGCGCAGCATGGCCAGCTGGGCGCGCCAGCCGGCGCTGCTGGCAGCCACGCGGTGCGCCGGGTTGGTCGCCGAGAACATCCAGAACAGCAGGGCCGTGGCCAGCATCGCCACCGCGTAGACCTTCGGCACGATGGTCCAGGTGCCGGCGGCGGCGATCAGCGCCGGGGCGACGAACTTGGTCAGCGCGGCCCCGGAGTTGCCGGCGCCGAAGATGCCCATCGCCAGGCCCTGCCGATGGCGCGGAAACCAGCGCGCCACGTAGGGCGTGCCCACCGAGAACGAGCCGCCGGCCAGCCCGAGCAGCAGCCCGAGCGCCAGCAGCTGCCAGAGGGTGGTGGCGTAGGCGAGCAGCCAGATCGGCACCACGGTGGCCAGCATCAGCAGGACGAAGACGATGCGGCCGCCGTAGCGGTCGGTCCAGATGCCCAGCGGCACGCGGATCAGCGAGCCGCTCAGCACCGGCATGGCGGCCAGCAGGCCGAATTCGGTGTCGTTCAGGCCCAGCTGCTGTTTGAGCGGAATGCCGAGCACGGCGAACACCATCCAGACGGCGAAGCAGATGGTGAACGCGAACGTGCTGGAGGCCAGCACGCCGTTGGCGCGGGGGGAGATCGCCGGCGCGTTGTGCAGGACGGCGGAGGAGGGGGGAGAGTTGGGGGAGGTGGGGGAGGTGGGGGAGGTGGGGGAGGTGGGGGAGGTGGGGGAGGTGGGGGAGGTGGGGGAGGCCATCGAGAGGTCCTAAATGGACAACAAGGGATGGCCCCCAGCGTAGGCACGGCTGCCTGCCATGCCTATTCGCCGGCCGGGGAGCGGGCGGGGCGGGTGGCCCCTGTCGAAGGAACTAGTCCCGTTGGTCGAACACCTTCAGACAATATCGAAAACGCAGGTCAAGAGGCCTCCGGCGCCATCCCGGCGGCCTGCCCGTCATCGCCGCGCCGCTCGGCCCGCACGGCCAGCAGCGCGATGCCCAGCGCGGCCAGCGGCGCCAGCGCTGCGATCCACGGCAGCGCGGTCAGGCCCGGGCCATGGTCGACCACCACGCCACCGAGCCACGCGCCAATGCCGTTGCCGAGGTTGAACGCGGCGATATTGAAGCTCGACGCCAGGTTCTGCCCCGCGCCGTGGGCGTGGCGCAGCACGCGCAGTTGCAGCGGGGAGACCGTGGTGAACGCTGCCACGCCCAGCGCGCCGACGAACGCCACCACGGCCACCGGCTGGTGGAGCGCCAGCGTCATTGCCGCCAGCACCACCGTCAGCGCCGCCAGCGACCCAAGTAGCGCGCCCGTGGGACGCCGGTCCGCCATGCGGCCGCCGAGGATATTGCCGATGATCATGCCGCCGCCGAACAGCAGCAGGATCGGCGACACCGCCGCCTCGCCATAGCCCGAGACCCGGGTCAGCAGCGGCTGCACGTAAGTAATCACCGCGAAGATGCCGACCGATTGCAGCACCGTCATCAGCAGGCCGAGCAGCACCTGCGGGCGGGCGATGGTGCGCAGTTCGTCAGCGAGGCGGGCCGGCGCGGTGTCGTCGCGGCTGCGCTGCACCAGCAGGGCGATCACTGCCAGCGAAGCCAGGCCGACGACGGTCATCGCCCAGAACGTGCTGCGCCAGCCGAAATGCAGGCCGAGCCAGGCGCCGGCGGGCATGCCGAGCAGCGTGGCCAGCGTGAGGCCGGAGAACATCACCGAGATGGCCGAGGCGCGGCGGTTGGCGGGCACCAGGCCGGTGGCCACCACGGCGCCCACGCCGAAGAAGGTGCCGTGGGTCAGCGAGGTCACCACGCGCGCAATCATCAGCGTGGTGTAGTCGGGCGCCAGCGCGCAGGCGGCATTGCCGATGGTGTAGATCGCCATCAGAACCAGCAGCACAGCCTTGCGCGGCATGCGGCGGGTCAGCAGGGTGAGGATCGGCGCCCCGGCGAACACGCCGAGCGCGTAGCCGGAGACCAGCATGCCGGCGGCGGCAATCGTCACGCCAAGGTCCGCCGAGACCTGGAGCAGCAGCCCCATGATGACGAATTCGGCACATCCGATGCCGAACGAGCCGGCGGTCAGGGCATACAGCGCCACGGGCATCCGCGCGGACGGGCCGGTGGCGGGGGTGGAAGGGGTGGAAGGGGTGGACGTGGTGGAAGGGAGGGGCGCGGCCATGGTGGGGAGTGGGGACAGTGGGGACGGATTTCGGAAGGCGCCAGTGTCGGCCTTTCGCAGCTTCTGAAAAACGGGCAAGATCCAGAATCAGTTTCAAGAAAATCTTGAGAATCGGATTGGATCATGGATCGGATTGGTGACATCGGCTTGTTTCTGCGCGTGCTGGATCTCGGCTCGATCAGCGCGGCGGCGCGCAGCCTCGACCTCTCGGTGGCCGTGGCCAGCCAGCGGCTGCAACGGCTGGAGCGCGACCTTGGCGTGCGCCTCTTGCATCGCACGACCCGGCGGCTGCACGCCACACCGGAGGGTGCGGTGCTGGCTGAGCAGGGGCGGGCGCTGGTGGAAGACCTGGAGGCGCTGTCCGGCTCGCTGCGGCAGGCGGGCGCCGGCGTGACCGGGGTGCTGCGCGTTACCACATCGGCCTCGTTCGGGCGGCAGTACCTGTCGCCGCTGCTGCCGGCATTCCTGCGCGCCCATCCCGGCGTGCGCCTCAGCATCAGCCTGACCGACCATGTGCTCGATCTGGTCAGCAGCGGCTTCGACCTCGCCATCCGCATCGGCGCGCTGGCGGATTCCACGCTGGTGGCGCGCAAGCTGGCGGACAACCAGCGTCTGCTGTGCGCCTCGCCCGACTATCTGGCGCAGCATGGCTGGCCGCAGACGCCGCAGGACCTCGCCCATCATCAATGCCTGATCCTGGTCGGCAGCCAGGGGCGGTCCGATGTCTGGCGGCTGGGCGATGGGGCCGGCGGCGAGGTGGCCGTGCGCGTGCAGGGCCGGGTGGAGGCCAATACGGGCGAGTTGCTGGCCGATGCAGCGCTCGCCGGGTTTGGCATCGCCATGCATTCGGTGTGGCATGTCAGCGCGGACCTGCGGGCCGGCCGGCTGGTGCCGGTGCTGCCCGGCTACCCGATGGCGGACAGCGGCATCTACGCGGTGATGCCGCAGCGCCGGCTGGTGCCGCCGCGCGTGCGGGCCTTTGTGGATTTCCTCGCCGAACAGTGGGGCGACGCCCCACCCTGGGCGGCCGGCTGGGCCGATGGCGCGCCGGTCGGGTGATGGTCACGAGACAAACTGCTTAAATCTTGAGCAGTCCGGTGGGGTAACGCACAGACGCGGCCTAGGGGGCGCGACGCCACAGGATATCCACAGAACCTGTGGATATCCTCAACGTGGGCCAGGCCACGCCCCAAAACGGTTTCCACGGCTATGCTGTGCCACCATCCTCGGTCAACTGTCAGCTTCGTGCTTCCTATGCGCAAGATCCGGCTTGTTGCGGTAAGGGTTTTCCCGATTTCTCTCGTAATCATGGCCGGCGCCGGCCTGTCCGGCTGCGTGGCCCAGTACCGCGTGCTCTCGGACGCCCCTTACGCCAGCGTGCGGCTGCTGACCAATACCGACGAGAACACCACCTTCAGCGTGGTGGACCCGGCAAAGTGCCCCACGCCGGCCCGGCCACTGGTGCTGGCGGGCATGGGCAAGCAGCTCGCCGCGATGGGGCGGGACAGGGGGCTGGACATGGCCGGGCGCTCGCCCGAGCCGCCCGCGCAGACGCGCGAGCGCAAGGTGGCGGTTGGCAAACGGGTGTTTGTCGCGGTGACGTCGATGGCGGCGCCGCCGGCCGACGAGGTGCGCTGCGCGGCCGGGGTGTCATTCATCCCGCAGTCGGGGGCGCAATATGAAATCCGCTATACGCGCGATGAAGCGGCGAGCCAATGCGCGGCGCGCGTGTTGCGCCTGCTGCCGCGGCCCGATGGCGGGGCCAATCTGGTGCAGGAAGCCAGCCAGCAGGGTTTCCGGGCGTTGCGAAAGGAGTTGGTTTGCGACGCGCCGGGCGTTGAACCGGCGCGCGCAGGGCAATAAGCGCGCGTGCTTATCGTGTGAGACGGTGGGCCGAACTCAGGCCTGTTTGAACTTAGGCCTGTTTGAACTTAGGCCTGTTCAAACTCAGGCCTGTTCGATCAGGAAGCGCTCGGGGCGCTTGCCCAGCCATGCCGGGGCGCGGCCACGGCCAGACCAGGTCTTGCCGGTTTTCGGGTCCAGGTATTTCGGGGGCAGCGCCGCAGTCTTGCGTGCCGCGCCGGCACCGCTGCCAGCGGGACGACCACGACGGCGCTTCGGCGCAATGTCGTCGACCGTGAGGTCGTAATCGGCCATCAATTGGCGAATCTGCGCTACCACGCCCGAGACTTCATTGGCGCGTACTTCGCTGAGTTTGGCTTCCAGTGCTTCTTTTTCAGCCAGCAGTTGCTTGTAAGTCGGCATTTTCGATCCCCGTTCAGATTGTTGTTCAACGCATGTTACAGGACATTGCTTGCAATTTGTCGTTCCAAGTCGTCCCAAAAATATTACAAAAGATAAACGGATTTTCCTAATAAAAAACGTTTGTTCCAGGTGTGGGATCTGAATCGGACTACGCAAGTGCGTATTTTCGTATTGGAGGGATTTCAATGCCGGCGCATTTCGGAGAATCCTTGGCAATGCCGAAATCGCGGAACGAGAATTGCCGCGCGTGACAGGCGCCGCGCAGGATTGACGGCACTGATATTTTTGGCGACTTGGCAGAAAAAAACCCCCGGAGGGAAAGACTCCGGGGGCTGCGAATTCCACTGGTTACCCAGGGTGGTACCGCACACATCGTTGCCGATGGGGATCGGACATTTCTTAGATTGCCCAACCTCCGGCATAGAAGGCGGCCAGCGCCACGGCAATGGCCACCGTGCCGATATTGAGCTTGCGCCATTCACCCGAGACGAGTCGGCCAATCACCAGCGTGCAGAAGCCGAGCATGATGCCGGTGACGATATTGCAGGTCAGCACGATAAAGACCGCGCAAACCAGACCGGCCATGGCATCGACCAGATCGTCCATATGCAGGCGGCTGACGCTCGATAGCATCAGCAGGCCCACGTACATCAGCGCTGGCGCCGTGGCGTATGACGGCACCAGCCCGGCCAGCGGCGAGAAGAACATCACGGCCAGGAACAGCACGCCGACAGTGACTGCCGCGAGCCCGGTGCGCGCGCCGGCGGCCACGCCCACGGTGGACTCGATATAGGCCGCCGCCGGGGCGCCGCCGAACATCGCCGAGAAGATCGAGCTGACCGAGTCGGCAGTCAGGGCCCGGCCGCCGTTATGGATGCGGCCGGTGGCGTCGAGCTGGTTGGCCTGCCCGGCCACGGCGCGGATGGTGCCGGTGGCATCGAACACGGCGGTCATCACCAGCGCCAGCACGCTGGGCAGCACGGCGGCGGACAGCGCGCCCCGGATGTCCATGGCACCTATCAGCGAGGCATGGCCGGGGGTGGACAGGCTCGGCAGCGCGAACACGCCGGTGTACTTCACGGCCGGGTCGAAGGCCAGGCCCAGCGCCGAGATGGCGATGATGACCAGCAGGATGCCGCCCGGCACGCGGCGGCGCTCCAGGCCGAAGATGGCCGCCAGCCCGAGCACCGACATCACCACCGGGAACGCGGTGATGTGGCCCAGTTGCACGGGCAGACCGGGGCCGGGGTTCTTGACCACCAGGCCGACCTCGTTCGAGGCAATCAGCAATAGGAAAAGTCCGATTCCGATCCCCGCGCCATGGGCCACGCCGGCCGGCAGGTTGCGCAGGATCCAGGCGCGCACGCCGGTGACCGAGATCGCCGTGAAGACCACGCCCATCAGGAACACGGCGCCGAGCGCCACCTCGGGCGAGAGCTTCTGCCCGAGCACCAGCCCGAAGGCCATGAAGGCGGTGAGGGAGATGGCGCAGCCAATGGCGATGGGCAGCCTGGCCCACAGGCCCATCAGCAGCGAGCCGAACGCCGTGGTCAGGCACACGGCCACGAACACCGCGCTGGTGTCGAAGCCGGCCTTGCCGAGCATGCCCGGCACCACGAACACGGCATAGACCATCGCCATGAAGGTGGTGGTACCGGCCACCACCTCGCGGCGCTGCGTGCTGCCACGCGCGCTGATCTGGAAATACTCGTCGATTTTTCCCGCGCTGCCGGCGCGCGTGCCCTGCGCGTGCGCTGCGTCATCCACGTCCGTGACGGACGGATACGGCTGTTCGATCATGATGGTCTGCCTCCTTGCAGGGGCGCCGCGCCGGTCCGCGTACGGATCCGGCGTCAGCTTGTCTCACGTGGTTCTGGGTGCGAGGGCGGAGGTCCCGGTGGCATCGGTGCGCGGGGTGCGGGCGTCTCTTTCCTCGGTGTCCGGCCCGGGGGCCGGTGGCCGGTCGGCTGCCTCTGGCGGGCAGGATCCGGCGAGGCTCAACGGTAGGGGAGGGCTGCGCCGCTTTCATCATCGGGGCACGATGCGGAACATGCGGGGCGCCGAATAACCACGGGTTTGCGGTGCTTCCGGAGGCTCAGGGATTTCCCTCGGTGGGCGGCTGGACGGGGATTTCCGGCCATCGACCGGCCCCGCAAGGTAGGTTCCGGTCACTTGGCCGGGGCCTGCTGCGGGAAAGCTGGCCGGATCGCTAAAGGTCCCGGCGGCGGCGCCGATAGACCTTTGGCAACACCTGTCCATTTACCCATAAGTCACCCCGGCCACCCCAGCCAGCAGCGGAGCAAGCACGATGACCAGCGCGATGAGAGACATTGACGAGCGCACGAACCTGACCAACAACAATCAGTTCGAACTGCTGTTGTTCCGACTTGGCGACGCGGCGAACAGCGGGCAATCCGAACTGTTCGGCATCAATGTGTTCAAGGTCCGCGAAATCCTGGTGATGCCCTCCGTGACCACCGTGGTGGGCGCCGAGCCGTCCATCCTCGGCATGGCCGACATCCGTGGCCAGGTGATTCCCGTGATCGACCTGCCGCGCCTGCTGGACTGCCAGCCCAAGTCCGGCCTGAACATCATGCTGGTGACCGAGTACGCGCGCTCCACGCAGGGCTTTGCCGTGGAAGCCGTGGAGGAAATCGTGCGCCTGGACTGGAGCCAGGTGATCTCGGCCGAGACCAGCGTCAAGGGCGGGCTGGTGACCAGCATCGCCAAGCTCGATGTCGGCGGCGAGAACCCGCGCCTGGTGCAGGTGCTCGATGTGGAGCAGATCCTGCGCGACGTGCTGCCCACCCGCCAGCCGGACGTGGACCCGGCCACCGTGGGCCCGGCGCTGAACCTGCGCCCCGGCACCAAGGTGCTGGCCGCCGATGACTCGGCGCTGGCGCGCGGCCTGATCGAGAACGGCCTGAAGGCGATGGGCGTGCAGGTGGTGATGACCAAGACCGGCCAGGAGGCGTGGGAGATGCTGGGCAGCATTGCCGACCTCGCCGCCACCCAGGGCAAGACCATCCGCGACGAGATCGCGCTGGTGCTGACCGACCTGGAAATGCCCGAGATGGATGGCTTCACGCTCACGCGCAAGATCAAGGGCGACGCGCGGCTCAAGTCCCTGCCGGTGGTCATTCACTCTTCGCTCTCCGGCGAGGCCAGTGAGGAGCATGTGCGCAAGGTTGGCGCCGATGCCTATGTGTCGAAATTCCTGGCGAAGGATCTTGCAGACACCATCCGCGGCGTGATGGCGCGCCATCCCTGATCGTCAGCGGGGCGGGTTCAGGCGGGCTGTCCGAAACCAGTTGCATAAAAATCGGGCAGTCCAGCTCTTTCCAATGCTGGCGCGGGTTTGCGGGTCGCGGGGTGGGAGATTATCCACTGGAACTGTGGATAGCTCCCGTTCGCATTTGGCCCCCCCGCCGACCCCGCTTCCCTGGGCTTTCCGATGTTTACTTCGGCTGCGCCACCGTACGCAGGTACGGCTTCAGCGTCTTGAAGCCCTGTGGATATTTCTTCTTCGCATCGTCGTCCGAGACCGAGGTCGGGATGATCACGTCCTCGCCCGGTTTCCAGTTGACGGGCGTAGCCACGGTGTGCTTTGCATTGAGCTGGAGCGAGTCCAGCAGGCGCAGCACCTCGTCGAAGTTGCGGCCCGCACTCATCGGATAGACCAGCATGGCCTTGACCTTCTTGTCCGGGCCGATCATGAACACCGAGCGGATCGTGGCGTTGTCCACGGCGGTACGCTTGCCGCCGCTGGCCTCGGGGTGAATCATGTCGTACAGCTTGGCCACGTGCAGGTCCGCGTCGCCGATCATCGGATAGTTGACCGCGCTGCCCTGGGTCTCCTCGATGTCCTTGGCCCAGCGCTGGTGGTCGTCCACGGGGTCGATGGACAGGCCGATGATCTTGGTATTGCGCTTGTCGAACTCCGGCTTGAGCTTGGCCATGTAGCCCAGCTCGGTCGTGCAGACCGGGGTGAAGTCCTTCGGATGCGAGAACAGGATCGCCCAGCTGTCACCCATCCATTCGTGAAAGCGAATCTTGCCTTCGGTGGTATCGGCGGTGAAGTCGGGCGCTTCCTCGCCTAGTCGAATTGCCATGTCGCACTCCTTGTCTCTGTCAGGGCCAGGTGGATGATTGGGCTGCCGGCGTCGCCGGGGAACTCCAGTATAGGAATTGCGCAGTGAAAAAACTCCCCCGCTGCGTGTCGTTCGCGCGTCACATTCAGGGTGGGCGGAGGAACGGCTGGGGCTACGCCGGCCGCTCCAGGTCCGCGATCACCGCGCGCAGGAAGCGCGCCGCCTCGCCGCCCGTGACCACGCGGTGGTCGAAGGTCAGGGACAGCGGCATCACGCGATGCACGGCGGGCTGGCCGCCGGCCGCCACCACTTCGTCACGTATACGTCCGGCGCCGAGGATGGCAACCGTGGGCGGCACGATGATGGGCGCCGCGTAGCGCCCCGCGATCATGCCGAAGTTGGATAGCGTGATGGTGTTGCCGCGCATCTCCTCCGGGGCGATGGTGCGCGCGACGATGTCCGCGCGCATGCGGTCCAGCCCGGCGCGCAGGTCGGCGGCGTCGCGCTTGCCAACGTTGCGCAGCACCGGCACGAACAGTCCCTCGGGCAGGTCCGCGGCAATGCCTACGTCGATCCGCTCCAGCACATGGCGCCGCCCGCTCTGGCCCTCGTACCACGCATTGAGCCCCGGTTCGGCATGCACGCCGGCCACCAGCGCGCGCACGAGGCGGATCGTGATGTCGTTGCCCGGCCCCGCATCCTGCTGCCAGGCGTGCAGGTCGGCATCGTCCATGACCGTGGCGGCCGCCACCTCGCTCTGCGCCCGGGCCATGTTCTGGGCCATCGCCCGGCGCACGCCCCGCACCACTTCGGCCGGGCCGAGATCGGCCAGCGTGGTGGCCACGCGCTGCACGTCCGTGGCCGTGATCAGGCCGTCATGGCCGGAAGGCGTGACCATGGCGAGGTCCACCGACAGCTTGCGCGCCAGCGCCCGCACCGCTGGCGTGGCCTTGATGCCGTGCGCGCCACCCGGCCCGAGCGGCGCCAGCGGGGCTGCCGCCTCCGCCAGTACCTGCGTGCCGACTTTCACCGCCCCCACCACGGTGCCGGCGTCGTCCTGGGCGCTGCCGGCCCCCTCGAAGCCCACCAGCGGCGCGCCGAGGTGGACGATATCGCCCGGCTGCGCGAACAGCCTGGCCACCTGGCCGCTGAACGGCGACGGAATCTCGACGATGGCCTTGGCGGTCTCCACGGACAGCAGCGGCTGGTCCGCCGCCACGCTGTCTCCGGGTTTGACGTGCCACGCCATGATCTCCGCTTCCTGCAATCCCTCGCCCAGGTCGGGCAGCTTGAAGGTCCGCATGAACGTCTCCTAGGCCGCCAGCGCGCGCCGCGCGGCATCGACAATCCGCGCCACGGAGGGCAGGTAGCTGTGCTCCAGCCGGGCGAGCGGCACCACGGTGTCGTAGCCGGTTACGCGCTGCACCGGCGCGCTGAGCGAATAGAGGCCAGCATCGGCCAGATTGGCCGCAATCTCCGCGCCGAGCCCCGCCGTGCGCGGTGCCTCGTGCACGATCACGCAGCGGCCGCTCCGCGCCACGGATTCGAGAATGGTGTCCATGTCGAGCGGCTTCAGCGTGGCCACGTCGATCACGGCGGCGCCGATGCCTTCGTCGGCCAGCTGGTCGGCGGCGGCCAGCGTCTCCTGGAGCATCGCGCCCCAGCTCACCAGCGTGAGGTCGGCGCCGTCGCGCAGCGTGAAGCAGGCGTCGAGCGGCAGCGCCTCGCCATCGTCGGGCACTTCCTGCCGGAACAGCCGGTAGAGCCGCGTCGGCTCGAGGAAGATCACCGGGTCCGGGTCGCGGATGGCCGCCAGCAACAGCCCGTAGGCGCGCGCGGGCGAGGACGGCATGACCACGCGGATGCCGGGCATGTGCGCGAACATCGCCTCCGGGCTCTCGGAGTGATGCTCGGGCGCGTGGATGCCGGCTCCGCTGGGCGCGCGCACCACCATCGGACAGCCCAGCCGGCCGCGCGTGCGGTGGCGCATGTGGCCGGCGTGGTTGAGGATGTTGTCGATGGCCGGGTAGATGAAGCCGGCGAACTGGATCTCGGCCACCGGCTTGAGCCCCATCGCCGCCATGCCGATGGCCGCGCCGACGATGCCGCCTTCGGCCAGCGGGGTGTCGATCACGCGCGCCTCGCCAAAGCGGGCTTGCAGGCCCACCGTGGCACGGAACACGCCGCCGTTGACGCCGATGTCCTCGCCCAGCAGTACCACGTCCGGATCGTGCGCCAGCGCATGGGCCAGCGCCAGGTTCACCGCTTCCACCAGATGCAGTTCAGCCATGGTGGGCTCCTGGCTGGTTGGTTTGACCCACCTCGTATTGGCGCGCCATGTCGCGCTGGGCTTCCAGCGCAGCAGGCAGGGTGGCGTAGAGGCAGTCGAACATCGCGCTGGTGTCTGGCGGCGGCAGGGCCAGGTAGGCGTCCACGGCGGCGGCCACGGCCTGCTGACATTCGCGGATCAGCGCCTCCTCCCGGCCCGCGTCCCAGGCGCCCTGCGCGGCGAGGTAGTCGCGCAGCCGTGCGATGGGCTCCTGCGCCCAGGCGGCCTTGACCGCCGCGTCGTCGCGGTAGCGCGAGGCATCGTCGGCCGTGGTGTGATCGCCCAGCCGGTAGGTCACTGCCTCGATCAGCGTGGGGCCGCCGCCGGCCCGGGCGCGCGCGATCGCCTCGCCCACGCGGTGCCGCACTGCGATCACGTCGTTGCCGTCGAGTTGCTCGCCGGGAATGCCGGCGGCGATGGCCTTCTGGGCGAGTGTCTGCGCCGCGGTCTGCTTGCTGCGCGGCATCGAGATTGCCCACTGGTTGTTGTTGACGACGATGACCAGCGGCACGTGCCAGGCGCCGGCGATGTTCATGCCCTCGTAGAAATCGCCCTTGGAGGTGCCGCCGTCCCCGACGATGGTCACCGCCACGCGGGGCTGCCCGCGCAGCTGGAACGCATAGGCCACGCCGGCGCCGTGGCCCACCTGGGTGCCGATCGGCACGCAGTTGCCAAAGTCATGCGGCGCCGCCGCAAAGCCGCTGCCGCGCTCGTCGCCGCCCCAGTACAGCAGGCTCTCGGTCATGGTGACGCCCCGCACAAACTGCGCGGCGTGATCGCGGTAGGACGGCACCAGCACGTCATCCGGCAGCATGGCGGTGGCCACCCCCACGCCGATGGCTTCCTGCCCGAGCGCCGACGCAAACGTGCCGATCTGGCCCGTGCGCTGCATGGCGATGGCCTTGAGGTCGAACTGGCGGGTCAGCACCATGGCGCGATACAGCGGCAGCAGCGCGGCCGGGTCGCGGGCGAAGGAGGGAAGGTCTGGGCTGGCGGTGCCCTGGGCGGAAAGGAAGCGGGTGAAGCCGATCTCGAAGCGCGCAACAGTGTCCATGTGGATGTCCCCGTGTTGGAACCCTGTCAGGTTCGCGGTGCCCTGTGCGGCGCAGCATCTTGTGGACGCTGCTGCCTTCGAGTGTAGGGCACGGATGCGGGGAGCGGGCGTGCGCTGCCGCACGGGGCGGCCGGGGGGGAGAAAACCGAGGGGCCTTACACCGGCTTCCACACCGGCGAGGCCGCTACGGTCACTTTCCTCGGCAGGATGGACTGCGCGGCGAAGGCGTCGGCAATGCGTTGCTGTTCCTCGAGCGAGGCGGCGTCCACGGCCTGTACCTGGTAGGTACGGCGCAGATTGGCGGCCTCCACGGTGGCCGGGTCGAGCCCGATCAGCGGCGCATGCCACGCCGCCGCCGGACCCGGGTTGCGCTTGATCCAGTCGCCTGCGCGGCGCAGCGCGTCATAGACCACGGCCAGCACGTCGGGCCGACGCTTCGCGTACGGCGTGGCGGCCAGATAGAAGCGCCGGTAGCTGGCCAGCTTCGTCCCATCGCGCAGGATGCGGGCATTGGCCTGGCGCTGCACCGCCGCGAGGAACGGGTCCCAGATTACCCAGGCCGCCACGCTGCCGCGCTCGAAGGCGGCGCGGGCATCGGCGGGTGTCAGGTAGGCCGGCTCGATATCGCGCACGGACAGCCCCGCTTCGGCGAGCGCCTCCACCAGCAGGTAGTGCGCCCCCGCGCCCTTGGCAAACGCCACGCGCTGGCCCTTGAGCTGGGCGACGGTGCGGATCGGCGAGTCCTGCCGCACCACGATGGCCTGCGCCGTGGGCGAGGGCGTCTCGATGGCGTAGTAGGTCAGCTGCGCGCCGGCAGCCAGCGCGAACGGCGGCACCGCGTCCGCCACATCGGCGGTGAGGTCGAGGTTGTTGACGTTGAGCGATTCCAGCAGCGGCAGGCCCGAGGTGAACTCGTGCCACTGCACGCTCACCTTCAGCGGGGCGAGGGCTTTCTCCAGCGTCTCGCGCGACTTGAGCCAGATCATCAGCGTGGAGGACTTCTGGTAGCCGATGCGCAGCGTTTCGGGGCCCTCGGCGACATTGGCCGCGTGCGACAGGGTCGACAGCAGCGGGAGCGCGGCGCTCCCCAGGCCGGCCAGGACCAGGCGGCGCCGGGTGGCGTCGCGGGTGGCGTCAGATTCGTGCGACATGGCGGATTTCCTTCGTTCGGGTGGGTGTGTAGCCCGCCAGCCTAGCCGCCAACGCCCCCGCGGCGAACGAAGCTTCCCGCCTTTGCTTATGCGGATTGGCGCCATATGCGGCAACCGCATAACCGCGCGCGATTTGATTCGTTGTTGCGATATCGGCCGCTCTTTACAGTGCATCGCTTGTACACGGTTCCCCCGGTCCCCGGTCCCCCAAGAAGCCGAGAAGCGCATTGCCATGACGACTGCCACCCTCCAGGATTTCGAGATCCGCCCGTTCGACGCCGCGCTGGGCGCGGAAGTGGTCGGGCTGGATCTGAACCAGCCGCTGTCCGCGGCGGACTTCCAGCGCATCCACCGCGCCCATCTGGACCACCACGTGGTGGTCTTCCGCGACCAGCGCATCACCCCCGCGCAGCAGATCGAATTCAGCCGCCGCTTTGGCCCGCTGCAGATCCACGTGCTGCACCAGTTCCAGCTGCCCGGCCATCCCGAGATCCTGATCGTCTCGAACGTGGTGGAGGACGGCAAGCCGATCGGGCTGGGCGATGCCGGCCACTTCTGGCATTCCGACCTCTCCTACAAGGAGAAGCCCAGCCTTGGCTCGCTGCTGCACGCACGGGAGCTGCCGGAGGAGGGCGGCGACACGCTGTTCGCCAACATGCACACCGCCTGGGAGGCGCTGCCCGCCAACCTGCAACGCCGGGTGGAGGGCCTGCACGCCGAGCACACCTACCTGGCCCGCTACGCCGAGCTGCAGGCGCGCAGCCCGTGGCGGCCCAACCTGTCGCCCGAGCAGATCGCCCAGGTGAAGCCGGTGCTCCAGCCCGTGGTGCGCACGCATCCGGAGACGGGCCGCAAGGCGCTGTTCGTCAGCGAGCACTTCACCACGCGCATCGCCGGCCTGCCGGAGGGCGAGAGCCGCGCGCTGCTGGACGAACTGTTCGCCCATAGCGTGAAGCCCGCGCACGTCTACCGCCACCCGTGGCAGCCCAATGACCTCGTCTTCTGGGATAACCGCTCGCTGCTGCATCTGGCCGCCGGCACGCCAGACCACCTGCGCCGGGTGATGTACCGCACCACCATCGAAGGCGATACGCCGTTCTGAGCACGAAACCGAGCCAACCACATCCATCCGGAGCCCCTGCATGTCCCTGTCATTCCTTTCGACGACCCTGAAACGCCGCGCCGCCGCCGCCGTGCTGACCGTACTGATTGGGCAGTGCGCCAGCCTCGCCCTGACCGGCGTGGCGCACGCCGAGGGCCGCCTGCGCATTGCCGAGCAGTTCGGCGTGGTCTACCTGCTGCTGAACGTGGCGCGTGACCAGCAACTGATCGAGAAGCACGGCAAGCAACAGGGCGTGGACGTCAAGGTGGAATGGACCCAGCTCTCGGGTGGCGCCGCCGTCAACGACGCGCTGCTCTCGGGCGCCATCGACATCGCCGGCGCCGGCGTGGGCCCGCTGCTGACGCTGTGGGACCGCACGCACGGCCGGCAGAACGTGCGCGGCGTGGCCTCGCTCGGCAACTTCCCGTACTACCTCGTCAGCAACAATCCCAAGGTGAAGTCGATTGCCGATTTCTCCGACAAGGACCGCATCGCACTGCCGGCCGTCACGGTGTCAGTGCAGTCGCGCGTGCTGCAACTGGCGGCCGCCAGACAGTGGGGCGACAAGGCGTTCAACCGGCTCGACAAATGGACCGTGGCCGTGCCCCACCCGGACGCGGCAGCGGCCATCATCGCCGGCGGCACCGAGATCACCGGCCACTTCGGCAACCCGCCGTTCCAGGAGCAGGAGCTGGCCGGCAACCCCAACGCGCGCATCGTGCTCAGCTCGTACGACGTGCTGGGCGGGCCGAGTTCCGCCACCGTGCTCTACGCCACCGAGACGTTCCGCAACGAGAACCCCAAGACCTACCGCGCCTTTGTCGATGCGCTGGCCGAGGCCGCCCAGTTCGCCACCGCCAACCCGGAGGCCGCCGCCGACCTCTATATCCGCGTGAACAAGGCCAGGATCGACCGCGCGCTGCTGGTCAGGATCCTGCGCAACCCGCAGGTGCAGTTCAAGATCACGCCGCAGAACACCTTCGCGCTGGCCGAGTTCATGCACCGTGTGGGGGCGATCAAGAACCAGCCGAAGTCCTGGCAGGATTACTTCTTCCAGGACCCGGCCACGGCCCAGGGGAGCTGAAATGTCTGAACCGCTGCACGCTGGCGCGCATCTGCGCGTGATTCCGGGCCGGCCCTCGCTGTCCTCGCCGCTGTTGCAGGTGGACGGCGTCTCGCTCGAATACCGCACCGACGCACGCGTGGTGCGCGCCACGCACCGCGTGAGCTTCGACGTGCACGGCGGCGACCGCTTCGTGCTGCTGGGGCCGTCGGGCTGCGGCAAGTCCACGCTGCTCAAGGCCGTGGCCGGCTTCGTGCCGCCGGCCGAGGGCGAGATCCGCCTGGAAGGGCGGCGCGTGGCGGCGCCGGGGCCGGACCGCATCGTCGTGTTCCAGGAGTTCGACCAGCTGCCGCCGTGGAAGACGGTGAAACAGAACGTGATGTTCCCGCTGCGGCGCTCGCGCGGCATGGGCGCCGCCGAGGCCGCCGAGGTGGCCATGCACTTCCTGAACAAGGTGGGGCTGGCGCAGTTTGCCGATGCCTACCCGCACACGCTCTCCGGCGGCATGAAACAGCGCGTGGCGATTGCCCGCGCGCTGGCGATGCGGCCCAAGGTGCTGCTGATGGACGAGCCCTTCGCCGCGCTGGACGCGCTGACCCGGCGCCGCATGCAGGAGGAGCTGCTGGAACTGTGGCACGACGCCGCTTTCACGCTGCTGTTCGTGACCCATTCGATCGAGGAAGCGCTGGTGGTCGGCAACCGCATCCTGCTGCTGTCCCCGCATCCGGGGCGCGTGCGTGCGGAACTCAACAGCCACCAGTTCAGCCTGGCCAGCCAGGGCAGCGCCGATTTCCAGGCCGCCGCGCAGCGCATCCACCAGATGCTGTTCGATCAGCCAGCGGAGACCGCCAGCGCGCGGGGCAGGGCGCACGCGTAGGGTCCCAGCGAACCAGGCCCAGCGAACATTTTCGACCGATCATGACCACCCTCGACACCCCCATCCGCCCTGAATACGAACTGGCGCCCGAGCCGTTCACCGCCGTGCCGCTGTCGCGGCCGCTGCCCTTTCATCGCCGCCTCTGGCAGCAGGGCTGGGTGCGCAAGGCGGTAATCCTGCTGGCGCTGGCGGTGCTCTGGGAAATCCTCGCCCGTATCCAGGACAACGACCTGCTGCTGCCGACGTTCCTCGCCACGGCGCGGGCGTTTGCCGAAGGCATCGCCAATGGCGAGTTGCCGGGCAAGGCGGCGGTGTCGCTGTCGGTGCTGGTGCAGGGCTACGCGGCGGGCATCGCGCTGGCCTTCATGCTGACCACGCTGGCCGTTTCCACCCGGCTGGGGCGCGACCTGCTCGACACGCTGACCGCCATGTTCAACCCGCTGCCGGCCATCGCGCTGCTGCCGCTGGCGCTGCTCTGGTTCGGCCTGGGCAGCAAGAGCCTGATCTTCGTGCTGATCCACTCGGTGCTGTGGCCGCTGGCGCTGAACACCTACGCGGGCTTTCGCGGCGTGCCCGAGACCCTGCGCATGGCCGGGCGTAACTACGGGCTGCGCGGCCTGCGCTACGTGGTGCTGATCCTGCTGCCGGCGGCGCTGCCGGCCGTGCTCTCCGGGCTCAAGATCGGCTGGGCCTTTGCCTGGCGTACGCTGATTGCGGCGGAACTGGTGTTCGGCGCCTCGTCGGGCAAGGGCGGGCTGGGCTGGTACATCTTCCAGAACCGCAACGAGCTGTACACGGACCGCGTGTTCGCGGGCCTCGCCACGGTGATCCTGATCGGGCTGGCGGTGGAGGGGCTGGTCTTCACCACGCTGGAGCGCGTGACGGTGCGGCGCTGGGGCATGCAGCACTAAGGAAGAGGAAAAGGAGTAGGGAGGGGCGCCCGGTTGCCCGGCGGCGAGGGGCGGA
This sequence comes from Cupriavidus sp. 2KB_3, assembly GCF_052115685.1. Taxonomy (NCBI): domain Bacteria; kingdom Pseudomonadati; phylum Pseudomonadota; class Betaproteobacteria; order Burkholderiales; family Burkholderiaceae; genus Cupriavidus; species Cupriavidus sp. 2KB_3. Next base: position 208,853 of record NZ_JBFRHD010000003.1, on the reverse strand, counting down.
GTAAGGTACGTGATCCCGTCCGGAGCCCCCTCATGACAGCCATCCACAGCGCCATCCACAGCGCCGCCGCCCAGGGTTTTGCCGCCCAGGCCGATACCTACGCCCGTGGGCGTCCCGAATATCCCGCCGAACTGACGCACTGGCTGCGCGACACCCTGGGGCTCGCCCCGGGCAGGTCGGTGGTCGACCTCGGCGCCGGCACCGGCAAGTTCACCCGCCTGCTGGCCGCCACCGGCGCCAGCGTGGTGGCCGTGGAGCCGGTGGCCGAGATGCGCGCCCAGCTGGCCGCCAAGCTGCCAGACGCCACCGTGCTGGCCGGCACCGCCGAAGCCATCCCGCTGCCCGACGCCAGCGTGGACGCCGTGGTTTGCGCCCAGGCGTTTCACTGGTTCGCCAACCCCGCCGCCATGGCCGAGATCCGCCGCGTGCTGCGCCCCGGCGGCAAGCTCGGGCTGGTGTGGAACGTGCGCGATGAATCGGTCGACTGGGTGGCCCGGCTCACGGCCATCATGACCCCGTTCGAAGGGGATGCGCCGCGCTACTACCGGGGCGACTGGAAGCGGGTCTTTCCCGCCGAGGGCTTCGGGCCGCTGCGCCTGACGGAATTCCCCTACACCCACACCGGCGCGCCCGAGCAGGTCATCGTGGACCGCGTGATGTCGGTCAGCTTCATCGCCTCGCTGCCCCCGGCGCAGCAGGACGCGGTGCGCGCCCAGCTGCACGAGGTCATCGCCACCGACCCGGCGCTGCGCGGCCAGGCGGTGGTGGCATTCCCCTACACCACGGCTGCCTATTGCTGCGAACGGGGCTGAGAGGCCCGGCCCGGGCGGATTGACAAGCCACGGGCCGTTCTATACGGTGGACGCCCATTCCAACCGGCTGCCCGCCGTCCCGCCATGCCACGTAAAGCCGCCCAACTCTCCGAAGCCGACAAGCATGGTGCCGTAGGCGGCGCCGTGGCCGTGGACCGGGCGCTGTTCGTGCTCTCGGTGTTCCGGGAAGGGGACACCGCGCTGGGCCTGGCCGAACTGGCGCACCGCAGCGGTCTATATAAGAGCACGCTGCTGCGGCTGCTGGCCTCGCTGGAGCATGCCCGGCTGGTGCAGCGGCAGGCCGATGGCCGCTACGGGCTCGGCCCGGAAGTCGCCCGGCTCAACGCGGTCTACGCGGCGTCTTTCTCGCTGGAACAGGTGGTGATGCCCGCGTTGCGTGAGCTGGTGCGCGACACGCGGGAGTCCGCCGCCTTCCACGTGGAGCAGGGCGAGCACCGCCTGTGCCTCTATCGCGTGGATTCCCCCCAGCCTGTGCGCGATCACATCCGCGCCGGCGATCTCCTGCCGCGCAACCGTGGCGCCGGTGGCCGCGTGCTGCGGGCCTTCTCGGGCGCACGGGGCGAGATCTACCAGCGCATCCGCGAGGAAGGGGTGATTGCCATGGTGGGCGACCGCAGCCCGGACATCGCCGGCGTCTCCGCGCCGGTGTTCGGCCCGGCCGGCGAACTGAAGGGGGCGCTGACGCTAACCTGCCCGACCCCGCGTTTCTCGGAAGCCTTTCGCGACCAGGTGCTCGCCGCTGCGCGCCAGCTTACGGCGGCGCTTGGCGGCACCTTCCCGGAAGTCCAGCCGGCGCCCGCCACCCCGGTGGTTCCCGCAGGGCAGAACGACCTGTCTGACGAAGACTGATCCGCACGGATTTCCGTAGTAATTTCAAAACGTTGCGTGCGCGCTAACCCGGCTTAACGGGGGTGCCGCCGCAAGCCATGCACGGGCTATGATGCGCCTCTCCGGTCGCAATTCCCGTTATCTGCGGGCATCCTGCGGCCAGGATCAGGGTAAACCGCAATAACGGCAGCCGCCCCCGGTAGCTTTAGAGGATGTTGAATCCGTGCACCTGGCCCAGCAGACCATTCTGGTCGTCATGATGGTGGTGTTCTCCAGCACGCTGGTGATGGCGGCGGGGCTCGTGCTCGCGCTGCGCGCCAACGAGGCCGGACGGCTGTGGGCGAGCGGCCATGTCATCGCCTCCGGCGCCGGGCTGGTCGTGGCGGCCAGCGTGGGCGCCGGGTCGCTCCAGCTGGGCGCGCTTGGCGCGGGGGCCTATATCGTCGGCCGGCTGGCCATCTACCGCGGCGTGCGGGTCTATTACGGCCTGCCCGAGCGCGCCAACCTGCTGCGCGCCACCGGCGCCGTGGTGATGGTCCTGATGGTGCTGATGAGCGGGCTGGCGGACGGCCCGATGCTGATCCACGCCATCGGCTACGGCGTGCTGGCCATGACCTCGTTCACCACCCTCATTACCCTGCTGCGTAGCGCGCGCGGCCGCACCAGCATCGGCGGGCCGCTGGTGCTGGCCTCCCATCTGGTGCTGCTGGGCTCGCAAGTGGCGGCCCTGGGGCAGGCGGCCTCGTTCCACAACCATGTGATGGTGCCGTTCTTCGCCCAGACCGCGTCGTCGGTCTGGCCGCTCGCGCCGCTGGTGGCGGTGCTGCTGGGCCTGTTCGGCTTCAGCCTGATGGCGATGGAGCAGATCATCGCCCGCAACGAGAGCGGGGCGCGGCTCGATGCGCTGACCGGCCTGCTGAACCGGGGCGCGCTGGACATGACCGCCATGGGCCTGGTGGCGCGCTGGCAGCGCGAGGGCGATGCGCTGTCCTGCCTCGTCATCGACGTGGACCACTTCAAGCAGGTCAACGACACCCACGGGCACCATGCCGGCGACAACGTGCTGCGCGAGATTGCCGCCGCGCTGGACAACTCGCGCCGCGCCTCGGACATCGCCGCACGCTACGGTGGCGAGGAATTCTGCATCCTCTGCCCGCACACGGACGAACACCAGGCCACGGCGCTGGCCAACCGTATCCTGCGCAAGGTACGCGCGATCGAGCTGCCGGGGCGGGGCGGGCATGCCAGCGTCAGCATCGGCGTGGCGCAGCTGCACGGCGGCGCCGCGAGCCGCGAGTCGCTGTGGCGCAACCTGTTTTCCGAAGCCGACCGCGCGCTCTACATGGCCAAGCAGCGGGGCCGCGACCAGTTCGTGCTGGGGTCGAGCATGGTGATCGACGAGAAGCCGGAAGCGCAGGACGAAGCGCAAGACGGCGCGCCAGCGTCGATGGACTGCGCCACCGCCGCCTAGGCCGGCTTACCCCAGTGCCCCCCCGAAGCGATATCGCTTGCCCGGGTGCCACAGCACCACCAGCGAAGCCACCGCATCGCGCGAGAACGTGCGCCGGCGCAGTACCAGCGCCGGCTCCGCCTCGCCAATGGCCAGCATCTCCGCCACCTCGGCCGTGGGTAGCTGCGCCTCGATCTGGTACTCGGCGCGCTGTAGCGGCGCCACCCGCATCAGGTGCTCGTTGGGCGTGACCGCGCCAAAGTCGATCTCCATATAGCCCGGCGCCAGCGCCGGATTGACCCAGCGGTCTTCCACCTGGATCGGCGCGTCGTTCTCGTAGTGCAGGATTACCGAATGGAACAGCATGCTGCGCTCGGCCACGCCGAACTGCGTGGCCAGCATCCGCGTGGCGCGCTGGCGCTCCAGCCGGAACAGCGCACTGCGGTGGCGGTGGCCGCGCGCGCGGATCTCCTCGGCAATGCTGCGGATCTCCACCACGGTGGCCTGGTAGCGCTGCGGCGCCACGAAGGTGCCGGCGCCCTTGCGTCGCACCAGCACCTGCTCCGCCTCCAGCTCGTTGAGCGCGCGGTTCACGGTCATGCGCGAGACGCCGAACTGGGCGGCGAGCCGCAGTTCGGGTGGGATGGCGTCCCCCTCGCCCCAGGTGCCGGCCTCGATCTCCCCCTGCACATAGTCCTTGATGCGCTGGAAGGCGGGCGTCGGCGTGGCCGACGAGGGGGTCGATGACATGCAGGCTCCTGGCTCTCTGTAATGGTGCGCGCGGTCCGCTTCGGTGAAATGCGGCGCCGGCCACCCCTGGCGATGCCCGCGCATTGTGCCGCATCGCACCAACGGTGTGCCACAGCGGGGCGCAACGCGGGGATTGCGCCGCTTATGCGGAAACCGCTTTTCGATCTGCAAAAAGTTGTCTATACAGTATCAGACAGGATCGATAAGATCAGTCTATACAAGCTGCCGCCGAAGACAAGCCGGAAGCGCTGTCACGGCGACGGTATCGAGATCGCAAAGCACGGGGAGCCCGCAGTGAATCGTCATCTTTTCAGGCTGGCAGCGGCATGGCTGCTGCCGGTAGCGCTGTCGTGGGCGGCGCCAGCCAGCGCACAGCCGGACACCTATTCGACCTATCCGGCCAAGCCGGTGCGGATCATCGTGCCATTCGCCGCCGGCGGCGTGGCGGACGCGCTGCCGCGCCTGATCGGCCAGAAGCTGGGCGAGAAGTGGGGCAAATCCATCGTGGTGGACAACAAGCCCGGCGCTGCCGGCAATATCGGCATGGAGGCCGTGGCCCGCGCCGCGCCGGACGGCTACACGCTGGGGCTGGCCCCGGCCGGCAACCTGACCGTGAACCCCATCCTGTTCCCGAAACTCGGCTATGAGACGCGCGACTTCGTGCCGGTGACCATGCTCGCGGCATCGCCGAACGTATTGGTGGTGAATCCGGCCGTTCACGCCCGTTCGCTGAAGGAGCTGGTCAGCTACGCCAGGGCCCATCCGGGCGAACTCAATTTCTCCTCGCCGGGCAACGGCAGCGGCGCGCATCTGGCGGGCGAGCTGCTGAACCTGGAGGCCGGCATCAAGACGGTTCACGTGCCCTACAACGGCATGGCGCCCGCGCTCAATGACGTGCTGGCCGGGCAGGTGCAGATGATGTTCGGGGGCATTTCCACGGTGTTGCAGCACATCCGCACCGGCAAGCTGGTGCCGCTGGCCGTGGCCAGCCCGCGCCGCCTGCCACAGCTGCCGAACGTGCCAACCGTGGCGGAATCGGGCTATCCGGGCTTCGACGTGACCTCCTGGTACGGGCTGGTGGCGCCCAAGGGCACGCCGGACGCCATCGTGCAGAAATGGCAGGCCGACGTGGCCGCCGTGCTGCGTCAGCCCGACGTGCGCGAAAAACTCGACGCGCTGGGCCTGGAGCCGGTCGGCAACAGCGCGCAGGCGTTCGGCGGCACCATCGCCGCCGAGACGCTCAAGTGGCGCGCCATCGTGCACCGCGCCAACATTCCCCCGATGCAGTAAGGAGACCACCGTGAAAGAGCTGTACCTGACCTACCTGAACGGGCCGGACGTGGCCGCACTGGCGCTGACCGATGCCGAGATCCTGGCGGCGGTGGAAGGCGCGCTGGCCGCGCAGGGCCGCCGCGAGACCGTGATCGAGCCGCGCGTGCACCTGGTGCCGGAGTCGTCGGACAAGGGCCATTTCAACGTGCTGCGCGGCTTTATCAAGCCGCTGCACGTGGCCGGGGTGAAGGTGGTTTCGGACTATGTCGATAACTACAAGCAGGGCCTGCCCTCGGAAATGGCACTGCTGAACCTGTTCGACCCGGACAACGGCGTGCCGCTGGCCGTGATCGATGCCACCGCCATCACCGACATGCGCACCGGCGCCGTGACGGCGCTCGGCGCCCGGCATCTGGCGCGCAAGGGCAGCAAGATCCTCGGCCACGTGGGGGCACGCGGGACTTCGTACTGGAACGTGCGGCTGCTCGATTCGATCTTCGATTTCGACGAAATCCGCGTCCATTCGCGCCGGCCCGAGAGCCGCGACGCCTTTGCCTCGCGGCTGACGCGCGACCTCGGCAAGCCGGTAATCGTGACCGACGACTGGGAGTCCTGCGTGCGCGGCGCGGACATCATCGTGGAAGCCTCCCGCCTGCCTGCGCCCACGCCGATGCTGCTGACCGAATGGATCAAGCCCGGCGCGCTGGTGATTCCGTACGGCACGATGAGCGCGGTGGAGCTGTCCCTGACCGACATCATGAGCAAGATGGTGGTGGACGACTGGGGCCAGTGCCGCAAGGGGCTGCCGTTCGGCGCGCTGCGCCAGCACGTGGACAGCGGGCGGCTGAACGAGGAAAACCTTCACGCCGAGCTGGGCCAGATCGTGGCAGGGCTGAAGCCGGGCCGCGAGCGTGACGACGAGACCATCCTGTTCTGGCACCGCGGGCTGTCCACCACCGACATCGCGCTTGGCCATGCCATGCTGACCAAGGCGCGGGCGCTGGGGCTCGGCCAGACGCTGCGGTTTGCCTGAGATGGCGCACGGCGTTGCCTCGACGCGCATGTACAACGCCACGCCGGCGGTGGCTGAGGCATGGCAGCGGCTGTTCGCGCAGGTTTTTGCCGATCTGGACTGGCCGGTGCGCGTGATTCCGCACGCCTGGCCGGCCTCCCTGAAGGCGCTGTGGCAGCGGCGCGACCTCGTGTGCGGCTTCATGTGCGGGCTGCCGTTCGCCGAGCACGTGGCGCCCGTGGTGCCGCTGGTGGCACCGGTGCCGGCGGTGGCGGCCTACGAGGGGCTGCCGCGCTACCGGAGCGAGCTGCTGGTGCGGCGCGAATGCGGCTGGCGCAGCCTGCCCGATACCTTCGGGCAGCGCTTTGGCTGGATGGTGCCGCATTCGCAGTCGGGCTATCAGGCGGCGCGGCTGCTGCTGGCTCCATATGCGAGGGAGGCCGGGGAGGCCGGGGAGGCCGGCCGGGCGCTGTACGCGGCCTCGGTCGGCCCGCTGGACACACCGCCGCGCGTGCTGAAGGCGCTGCAAGGGCGGCAGATCGACGTGACTGCCCTCGACAGCTATTTTCTCGAACTCGTACGAAAGCATGAGCCGGCGTGGCTGGCCGGGCTGGACACCATCGCGGTCACGCCTTGGACGCCGATCCCGCTACTGGTAGCCGCCGAGAGCCTGCCGGCGCCGGACCGGGCCCGGCTGGTGGACAAGCTTTGCAGCCTGCACGAGGATGCCCGCTACGCCGGGTTGCTTGAGGCGGTGGTGGTGCAGCGCTTCGTCGTGCCAGACGTGCCGGCGTACGACAGCCTGCCGCTGGCGGCGGCAGGGGAGACGCACTATCCGGAGATCCGCTGAGGCGGCTTCCTGGCTTATTACGCGCCCGGCACGTCGCGCTGCGGCACGCCGTCGTACGTCCAGATGAACTGGCGGGGGATGGGGCCCTTGTTGCGGCCGCCTTGCTGGGTTTGTTCCCAGGCGTGGGAGAGGATGCCGACCGAGCGCGACAGGCAGAACAGGCCGCGCGCGAGCGGGGCCGGGAAGCCCAGTTCGGCGTAGATCACTGCCGTGGCGCCGTCGATATTCATCGGAATCGGCTTCTCCCGGCCCGCGCCGAGCGCCTGCTCCACCGCGCGGGCGATGCCCGCGTAGCGTCCGGAGACCACGCCGGCAGCCGCCGCCTGGTCCACCAGCGCAAGCAGGCGCGGGGCGCGCGGATCGAGCGGATGGAAGCGGTGCCCGAAGCCCGACACGAACTTGCCGCGCAGCTCCCGGTAGGCTTGCAGCGCCGCCGCCACGGCGTCTTCACGCGTGGCGCCGGCATCTTCGCGCAGCGCTACGTCCTGATACAGCTCCACCGCCTGCTCGCCGGCGCCGCCGTGCACGTCGCCCAGCACGTTCACGGCCGACGCCATCGCGTTGTTCAGCCCCACGCCGCAGGTTGCAGCCATGCGCGCAATCGCGATGCTCGGCGCCTGCGGGCCATGGTCCACCGCCGCCATCAGCGCGGCGTCGAGCAATTCGCCCTGGCCCGGCCCCGGCAGCTCGCCGCGCAGCATCAGCCAGATCATCTGGGCGAACGAGACATTGCCGATCAGCTGTTCGATCGGGTAGCCGCGATAGCGGATCTCGCCCGGCTTCATGTCGATGATTTCGGTATGCCACCAGTCCTGCGAGGCCTGCTGGCCGGCGTCGATGGCGGGTGGCGTGGATGTCTTGTCGCTCATAGCGCGCGCTCCTGTTTCAGGGTGTCGATGTCGGCGTCGGCGTAGCCGAGTTCGACGAGGATGTCGCGGGTGTGCTGGCCCAGTTCGGGCGGCGGGGTATCCACGGCGGGCGCCTGCCCGTTGACCTTGAAGCCGGTGCGCACCAGCCGGATGTCGCGGCCCACGCCGGGCACATCGGGGAAATGGCCGACCATGCCGCGGTCACGCACCTGCGGATGGGCGAGGGTGTCCGGCACGTTAAGCACCGGCCCGGCCGGCACGCCGGCCTCGTTCAGCCGTTGCCACCAGACCGTGGCGGGCTCGCGGGCGAGTTCCGCTTCCAGCGCCTCCGTCAGCGCGCGGCGGTTGGCCAGGCGCGCCTGGCGCTGCGCGAAGCGCGCATCGGTGGCCAGCTCGGGGCGGCCCAGCGCGCGGCACACGGCTTCGAACTGCTCCTGCTTGTTCGCGGCGATGTTGAGCAGGCCGTCGCCGGTGCGGAAGGTGCCGGACGGGCTGGCCGTCATGTTCTCGTTGCCCATCGGCGAGGGCGCCTTGCCGGCGATCAGGTGGTTGGAGACCACCCAGCCCATCGTGGCGAGCGTGGCTTCCAGCATCGACACATCGAGGAAATAGCCCTCGGTGCGCGTGGTGTCCGCCAGCGACGCCGCGATGGCGAAGGCCGCCGTGATGCCGCCGATGGTGTCGGAGACCGGATAGCCCACGCGGTACGGCGCGGTTTCGGGGTCGCCGGTGATGCTCATCACGCCCGACATGCCCTGGATGATCTGGTCGTAGGCGGGCAGGTCCGAGAGCGGGCCGTCCTGGCCGAAGCCCGAGATCGCGCAGTAGATCAGGCGCGGATTGACGGCCTTCAGGTCTTCATGGCCGAGGCCGAGCCGCTTCATCACGCCGGGCCGGAAGTTCTCGACCAGCACATCGGCGCTGGCCACGAGCTTGCGGAACACCTCTTTGCCGCGCGCGTGCTTGAGGTTGAGCGTGATCGAGCGCTTGCCCGGGTTCTGGGCGAGGAACGACACGCCCATCAGGCGCTGGTTCAGGTCGGCATCGGCGCCAAGCTGGCGCGCGAGGTCGCCGGTGCCGGGCGTCTCCACCTTGATCACCTCCGCGCCCATATGCGCCAGCTGATGGCAGCAGAACGGACCGGCCAGCACGTTGGTGAGGTCGAGCACGCGGATGTTGCGGAGCGGCTTGACGGGTTGCGGTTGCGGCTGCGGTTGCGGTTGCGATTGCGGTTGCGATTGCGGGTGCGGGTGCGGTTGCATGACGGGTCCTGCCTGGGGAAAGAATGACTCAGCCGAATTACTCGGCCTTGGCGCCGGATTCACGCACGATGGTGCCCCAGCGCGTGTTCTCGGCCTTGATGGCGGTGGCCAAGTCGGCGGGGCTGCCGCCGCGCGGCTCGCTGCCTTCCTCGCGCAGCTTGGCCACGGTGTCCGGGTCCTTCAGCGCCTTGTTCACCTCGGCGTTGAGGCGCTGCACCACCTCGGCGGGCGTGCCGGCGGGCGCCACGAGGGCCTTCCAGTCCTCGGCCTGGAAACCGGCGTAGCCCTGTTCCGCCACGGTGGGCACGTTGGGCAGCAGCGGCAGGCGCTTGGCGGAGGTCACGGCCAGCGCGCGCAGCTTGCCGGCCTTGAGCATCGGCAGGGCAATGGGCGGCGTGGCGAAGTAGAAGTCGGTCTGGCCACCCATCAGGTCGGTCAGCGCCGGGGAGGCGCCCTTATACGGCACGTGCAGCGCCTTGATGCCGGCGCGGCGCTGGAACATCTCGCCGGTCAGGTGGCCCACCGTGCCGGTGCCGGCGGACGCCATCGACAACTGCTTGGCCTTGCCTGCCGCCACCAGATCGGCCAGCGTCTTGAACGGCGCATCCTGCCGCACGATCACCACCACCGGCTGGGCGGATACCAGCACCACGGGCGTGAAATCCTTCACGGCGTCGTACGGCATCTTGGGATAGAGCGACGGATTGATGGCGAGGTTGGCGGTCTGGCCCATGCCCACCGTATAGCCGTCCGCGCGGGCCTTGGCCACCGTGTCCAGCCCGATATTGCCGCCGGCGCCGGCGCGGTTCTCGACCACCACGGTCCAGTGGGTGGCCGCCCCGACCTTGTTGAAGACGAGGCGCGACAGCACATCCGTGCCGCCAGCCGGCGGAAACGGCACCACCAGCCGCACGGGCTGGCTGGGCCAGGCATCGGCGGCCTGTGCGGCAGGGGCGCTGGTCAGCAGCGGCGCCGCCAGCAGGGCGGCCACCAGCGCGCAGGCCGGCAATGTAGGGCGGGAAGGAAGGTGGGAAGGAAGGCGGGAAGGAAGGCGGGAACGGATCGGGGCGGAACGGAACATGCGGGTGTCTCCTGCGGTTTTCGTGTGTCCGGATGTGCTCTAAATAAGTTCTGTAAGATAGAACATCGATCTTAAAGAAGGAACACGCGAAGGATAGGAGGACGCGGCGGGCGGTGTCAAGTCGGCATTGACGAGGGGGTGGGCATGGCCATTGCGTCTGCCCGGGTCGCCCGGCTCCACTACAATAGCGGCCCAGAATTCAAAGGTAGGCAGAACAATGTCCCACGCTTGCGGTCTCGACTTCGGCACCTCCAACTCCACGGTTGGCTGGCTGCGCCCCCACCAGCCGGTGCTGTTGCCGCTGGAAGATGGCAAGACCACGCTGCCGTCGGTGATCTTCTTCCACGCCGAGGACCCGCTGGTCAGCTACGGCCGCGCCGCGCTGGGCGACTATCTGGCCGGCTACGAGGGCCGGCTGATGCGCTCGCTCAAGAGCCTGCTCGGGACGTCGATGATGGACGACAGCACCGAGGTCATGGGCCAGGCCATGCCCTTCCGCCAGTTGCTGGCCCATTTCATCGGCGAACTGAAACGCCGCGCGGAACAGGCCGCCGGCACCACGTTCACCAAGGCGGTGCTGGGCCGGCCGGTGTTCTTTATCGACGAAGACCCCAAGGCCGACCAGTTGGCCGAGGACACGCTGGGCGAGATTGCCCGCGCGGCGGGCTTCCAGGACATCGCGTTCCAGTACGAGCCGATTGCCGCCGCGTTCGACTACGAGGCGGGCATCTCGGGCGAGGAACTGGTGATGGTGGCCGACATTGGCGGCGGTACGTCCGACTTCTCGCTGGTGCGGCTGTCGCCGGACCGCGCCAAAAAGCTCGACCGCAAGGCCGACATCCTGGCCAACGGCGGCGTCCATATCGGCGGTACCGACTTCGACCGCGCCCTGAGCCTGGCCAGCGCCATGCCGCTGCTGGGGCTGGGCAGCCAGCTGCGCAACGGCAAGGAAATGCCGTCGAGCCAGTATTTCGACCTGGCGAGCTGGCACACCATCAACCTGCTCTACACGCGCAAGGCGTGGTCGCTGGTGATGGACAACTACCGCGACGCCGCCGAGACCGAGAAGCTGGACCGCCTGATCCGCCTGATCAAGGACCGCGCCGGCCACTGGCTCGCCATCCAGGTGGAAGCGGCCAAGATCGCGCTGTCCGAGGAGGAAAAGACCTGGGTAGACCTGCACCGCATCGCCCCGGACACCCAGCTGCTGATTACGCGCGATGACTTCGATGGCTCCATCGCCAAGCTGGTGACCAAGACCGAGAGCACGGTACGCCACATGCTGGACACGGCTGGCGTGACGGCGGAGCAGGTCGATACGATCCTGTTCACCGGCGGCTCCAGCAGCGTGCCATTGCTGCGCCAGCGCCTGGCGGAACTGCTGCCGGGCGCCAAGCGCGTGGAAGGGGATCTGTTCGGCGGGATCGGCTCGGGCCTCGCGCGCGATGCGGCGCGCAAGTTTGGGTGAGCCGATTCGCCGGGTAGTCGGTTAGGAAATGTCCTAAGCCAGCGCCGAGGCAGGCAGGGCGAATTCCTCGCCCAGCGCCCGGCGGGCGGCTTGCAGTGCGCGGCGGGCTGCCGCGGCGTCCTGGCCCAGGCGCAGCAGGCCCGGCAGGTGATGGGGGGCCTTGAGCAGGCCGATGAGGATGGCGCCGATATCGGTGCTGCCATCGGCGCCCATGCCGGCCACGGCCAGCGGCGGCACGGGGCGGTCGGCCGGGTCCACCACCACGCGCAGCGCGGTGAAGGGCAGGCCATGCGCGTGGGCGGCACGGGCGGCGATGTGCGATTCCATGTCCACCGCCAGCGCGCCGTGCAGGCCATGCAGCGCGGCCTTGTCCGCCACGGTGGTGACGGCGGTGTCGGCGCCGGCCAGCAGGCCGGGTACCGCCTGCGGCAGCGCGCGGCGTAGCGCGGCGCTCCAGAACGGGTCGGTGCGGAACGATTCGGCGCCGGCGCGCACGCCGGTGGCCACGATAACCGTGCCCGGCGGCAGCGTCGGGTCGAGCCCGCCCGCCACGCCAAAGCTGATCACGCCGGCGAAGCCGCCCGCGCGGCCATCCTTCAGGGCCTGGTCCAGCGCCCGCGCCAGCGCGGCGTCACGGCGGCCGTACAGGGTTTCGATTCCAGGGCCGGCGGCGATCTGCGCCTCGAAGCGCATGCCGCTCACCGCCAGCACCGGGGCGTGGGCGGGGCTCACAGGCCCCATGCCACGGCGTGGTTACCCTCGCGCAGCAGATTGCGGAAGCGCGCCAGCGCCCACAGCGGGAAGAAGCGCGCGTAGCCGTGGTAGCGCAGGTAGAACACGCGCGGGAAGCCCACGGCCGTGAAATACGGCTCATCCCAGAAACCATGGCTGGCCTGCGTGCGCAGCAGGAATTCCACGCCGCGCACCACGGCCGGATGGTCGCCGGCGCCGGCTGCCATCAGGCCCAGCATGGCCCAGGCGGTCTGCGACGCCGTGCTCGGCGCGCGCTCGTAGCCGCGATAGTCGAGCTTGTAGCTGTCGCCGGACTCGCCCCAGCCGCCGTCCGGGTTCTGGATCGACAGCAGCCACTTGGCCGCGCGCTGCACCTCGGGCGCGTTGGCGCCGATGCCGGCGGCGTTGAGGCCGCACAGCGCGCTCCACGTGCCATAGATATAGTTGGTGCCCCAGCGGCCAAACCAGCTGCCGTCCGCTTCCTGCTCGTCCAGCAGGTAACGCAGCGCGCGCGCGGCGGGCTCGCTGTTGGCCGGCATCTGGCCGAGCTGGCAGAGCATGGCCAGGCAGCGCGCCGAGACATCGGCGGTGGGCGGGTCCAGCAGCGCGCCGTGGTCGGCGAACGGGATGTTGTTCAGGTAGAGATGGGTGTTCTCGGGCTCGAAAGCGCCCCAGCCGCCGTTGCTGCTCTGCATGCCGACGATCCACTCGCAGGCACGCGCCACGGCGGTCTTGTAGCGGTCGGTCCGGTCGCCCTTGTCGGCGCGGTCCATCGCGGCAGCCACCACGGCGGTGTCGTCCACGTCCGGGTAGTGGGCATTGGCGTACTGGAAGGCCCAGCCGCCGGGCCGCACGTCCGGGCGGCGCACGATCCAGTCGCCCTTGAGGTTCAGTTCCTGCAGCGGCACCAGCCAGTCCAGGCCGCGCGCGGCGGCGGCGATGGCGCGCGGCTCCCCCACTTCCAGCAGCGCGTGGCTGGCCAGCGAGGTGTCCCAGACCGGCGACAGGCACGGCTGGCAATAGGCTTCATCGTCGCGGACCACCAGCAGCTTGTCGATCGAGCGGCGCGCGATGGCGCGGTCCGGGTCGTTCGCGGGCACGCCGAGTACATCGAACATCAGCACCGAATTGACCATCGCCGGGAAGATGGCGCCGAGGCCATCCTCGCCGTTCAGGCGCTCCACGGTGAACGTGCGGGCACGCTCGATGGCCCGCGCGCGCAGGCTGCGCGGGAACAGCGGCTCGGCCACGCGTACCACCGCGTCCAGCGCGCGGAACACGCCCACCCAGAGCGGGCTCTGGTGCGGCGCGCGCGCGGGCAGCCGGGTGGACTGGGCTGGGCGCACGAACAGTTCGTCGATGCCGATCTTGCGCGGGTTGCGCGCCTGCGGGCGCAGGCTGTTCAGCACCAGCAGCGGCACGATCACCGTGCGCGCCCAGTACGAGACCTTGGAGAGATGGAACGGGAACCACTGCGGCAGCAGCATGATTTCCACGGGCATCATCGGCACGGCCTGCCACGGCATCACGCCGTACAGGGCCAGCAGGGTGCGGGTGAAGACGTTGCTCGCCTCGGCGCCGCCCATGCCGTGGATGGCGGCACGGGCGCGGCGCATGTGCGCGGCCTCGGGGTCGTCGCCGGCCATCTTGAGCGCGAAGTAGCCCTTCACGCTGGCGCTGATGTCGGACGCCCCCGCGTGGAACAGCGGCCAGCCGCCATCGGCGTTCTGGATGCGGCGCAGGTAGTTGGCGATCTTGCCCTCGAGCACCGGGTCGGCCGGCTCGCCGAGGTAATGCACCATCAGGATGTATTCGGCCGGGATGGTGGCGTCGGCTTCCAGCTCGTAGACCCAGTGGCCATCGGCCTGTTGCTGGGCGAGCAGGGTATCCACGGCATGGGCGATGCCGGCGTCCAGCGGGTCCGGCAGGGCAGGCTGGGCGAGCCGGTTCACGCTGGCGGCCAGCGCGTCGGTGGTGGCGAATTCGGGGCGGGTGATCGTTGCGGCCTGGTTCATCAATTCTGGGGGCACTTCTCTCTCTGCGGATGGCGCGGCAAGCGGCCGCGCATCCTCTTCCATATTAGGTGTGTCGGGTCAGGCGATGGCATGCCGGAGCAGGATCCACACCAGCTTGGCCTTGGGCACGCGCACACGCGTACGCGGCGGCTGCCAGCCACGCGCCAGCAGGCGCGTGAGAATGCCGTGGTAAACCTCGAACATGATGCGCGGCGAGCGCACCACGCGCGCCGGGCAGCGCGCCATGATGGCGGCGGAGGCGTCGTAGTGGGCCTGGGCTTCCCGCGCAAGGCCCTGGCAGACCGTGCCGATGGCGGGGTGATGAATCACCGCGTGCGGCGTGCCGATCGGGATGCCGGCGGCGGTCAGTGCCTCGGCGGGCAGGTACAGGCGGCCGATGCCGGCGTCCTCGTCGATATCGCGCAGGATATTGGTGAGTTGCAACGCGCGGCCCAGGTGGTGCGCCAGCGCAATGCCGGGCGCTTCTTCCAGGCCGAACACGCGCACGGCCAGGCGGCCCACGGCGCTGGCCACGCGGTCGCAATAGGTGTCCAGCGTGGCGGCGTCCGGCGCGACGATGGTCGCCACGACGTCCATGATCATGCCGTCGATGACGTCGCAGAAGTCCTGCTGCTGGAGATTGAATGCCTGAATCTGCACATGCAGCGGCTCCAGCGCGGCGGGCGCCCGGCCGGCGTAGCAGGCGGCGATGTCCGCGCGCCATTGATCGAGCGCGGCCAGGCGATCGGCGTGCTGGGTGTCGCCATCGGCAATATCGTCCACGGCGCGGCAAAACGCGTAAATCTCGAACATGGCCTGCCGCTGGGAGGCGGGCAGGATGCGCATGGCCGTGTGGAACGAGCTGCCCGATGACACGGCGGGCCCCGCGAGCGGGGCGCCTGGCGTTGCGATTTCAGTACCGGCCACGGATTTCCTCGGCACGCTTGTCGGGTCCGCGGGGCCTGTCAGACGCCGTCCGGTGGACTGCCATGGAAACTGCGGGATGGCGCTGTGCGGACGGAGCCGCGGGCGTTGCGCGGATTCGGAGTTTTTTGAAGTCGGGCGATTATAACAACTTCATTGCAGGCGAGTCATGTGACGGGGGCGACACTAAATGTGGATGGCGCATCACTCCTGCGGGGTCATCTCCGGCACCGGTGCCGCCCTGCGGTGCATCGGCCAGATGACCTGGGCGGCCTCGCCGTCCAGGCGGTAGGCATGGCAGGTGCCCAGCACCCAGGGCTGGGGCAGGGGCGTATCGCCGTTGAGCTTGGTGTGCCAGGGCGTCACCTCGCGCTCGATCGACATCATGGTCTGCATGGCCGTGGTGGCCAGCGGGCCGAGCAGGTCGGTCAGGTGCGTGCAGCCGCGCGCGCCGGCCAGCCGTTGCCGGGCCGCCTGGTTGAAGCCCTTGCCGATGCGCAGCCCGATTAGGGCGGCGTAGGCGGCGTTGATGTCGGCGCAGTAGGGGGTGGGGCCGGTCTCGGTGCGGGCCTCGAAATGGTGGATCACCAGACCGGCATCGATCGTCATGGTCAGGTGCATGCGGTGCAGGTGGCCGCCGGCGGGCAGGTCGGTGAAGGGCATCTCGGTGGCGACGGCGGAGATGTCCTGCATCTCGGCCTCGATGTCGTAGCGCCCATCGTCGCGCAGGTAGCCGCGGCACTGGATATTGCGGGTATGCCGCAGCGTGCGGCCGGGGGGCATTGTGGCGTCTTTTACGGTGTTGGCCATGGTTGTCATCCTTGGGACTGTCGGGGGTCTGCAAGGATGATGCCGTTCCTGGGGGGGTGGGGGGGCCCCCCAGGAAAGGGTGGCCCGGGGGATGCCGGTCAGAAGATCTGGCGCACGCCGATGGTGACGCCGACCATGTTCTGCTGGCCAGACATGGTCGGGTACTTGAAGGCGTAGGCGGTGGCCAGGCCGTCGAAGCTCAGCCCGCCATTGTGGGCGTAGCCGACCGACATATAGACGTCGGTGCGCTTGCTGAAGTTGTAGGTGGTGGTGAAGGTAACCTGCTGCATGTTGGGCGGATTGGTCTCGGCTGCGGTTGCCGTGGCGCGCGCGCCCTTCACGTCCGCGTAGTAGTAGGCCAGCGAGAGGCCCCAGGCCGGCGTGGCCTGGTAGTTCACACCCGCCCACCAGTAGTCGTCACGCAGCAGCGTGGCGCCGCTGGCGAACTCGCCCTTGTTGTAGCGATAGCCGAGCGTGAACTTGAACGGGCCGGTGTTGTAGAGGCCCGCCGCGCCGAGCTTGGTCATCTTGCCCGGCGCGCCGATCTGCGCCGCCGGACGCCATTCGTCGGCGGCAATCGACAGGCCCAGGCCGGTGCCGTTCAGGTACATCAGCGAGGCGCCGTAGCCGGTGTTGTCCTTGAAGTTGCCCGGCACCTCGCCGGCGCCGCCGTTGGCCAGCGCGATGGCGGCGTTCTGCACGGCCACGCCGGTGCCGAACGAGAAGTGCGCGGTGGCCTGGAGCGGGCCCCACTTGCCCATGTACTTGGCCATGTTGTCTTCGCGGTAGTTCAGGCCCATCCACCAGATGCCCGGCTCGTACGTGGCGGCGAAGCGCATCGGCGCAAAGTTGGCCATGCCCTCGAAGAACGAGGTGTACTGGCGGCCGAAGGTCAGCTTGCCGAAGCTGGCATTCTGCAGGCCGACGAATGACTGGCGATTGAACAGCGGCACGCCCTGCAGGGCGCCGCTATCCCACTGGAAGCCGCTCTCGAGCACGAACAGCGCCTGGTTGCCGGCGCCGAGGTCTTCCACGCCGCGCAGGCCCCAGCGCGAGGCGGACAGGCCGCCCACGGAGGGCATGCCAACGCGGCTGCCGCCCTGGTTGGGCGTGGCGGCCGAGGACGCGACCCGGTTGACGTACTCGATGGAACCGTCGACCACGCCATACAGCGTGACGCTTGTCTGCGCATGGGCCGTGATCGTGAGCGGGGCCAGCGCCGCCAGGGTAATGAACTTCCGTTTCATGCTTGAGGGTCTCCTTATCGTTCTAGGAACCAGCGCATTGGCTGGCTGCGCGCTCGCTCTCGCGGCGCACGCACAGTAGAGCGCGGATGCCCCGGAAACCTGCCCACTCCGGATGGGCGGACTGTCGCATTTGCGCACTACCCATCCGTGCAGACCCTTACCTCCTTCACGTGCGCTTTCCCCCAAAAAAAAATCCGACCGTGAGGTCGGAGTAAAGACCATCGCCGGAACCGACATCCAGCGATGGAGGGACTGTTCGGAAAAACGTCAAACCTCAGCGGTACAGCGGCGCCGCGTGCCGGGCGGGCACCACGGCCCAGACGGCAAACGGCTCGAAGGGGGGCACGCGCCGCACCCATTGCGTGGCGCAGGTGCCGCAGCGATACCGGCATTCGGCTGGCCCATGGGGCCGCGGCGGCTCGCCGGCGCCATCCCGCTCCAGTTCGGCATGGGGGGTGTAGCGGCGGATGTCCTGGCGCAGGTCGTCGCAGTCGCCGCACATGTGTGGCACGGCGGATGGCGCTGCCGATGCCGATGGTGCGGGCATCGACGCTGCCGCGGTGTCATCGCGCATCGGACGGATGCCCGGCGCGCGGCTCCAGCGCTGCACGCTGGCCCAGTACAGCGCGCGCAGGGCGCGGTCCGTGGTGCCGGCGGCGGTGCGCCGGCCGATTTCCAGATGCCCCTGCTGGAGCAGACCCTGCTCCGCGCCGCAGGCCAGGCAGACCAGCTGCCGCCGGCCCTGCGCCTGCCGGATCCACTGGTCGAGCAGCCGCGCGCGCGAGGCCGCCGCGTCGCGGCTGGGCATGCCATGCCGGGCCAGCGTGCGGTCCAGTTCGTCGCGCACGGCGCGCACCTCGGCGATCAGCGCGGACAGCTTCGGCTGGAGGCGCCCGGCCGATTGCGGCGCGGCGCCGCGTTGCGTTGCACTCGCCATGGCAACGCTCCACTCAGCCCTTGGCGGGGGTACGCCAGACGCCGGCGGCGGCGCCTTGCGCCAGCCCGGCCGCGATCTCAGCCGTATGCTGGCCCGGCGTCGGGATGGCGCCGGGCTTGCGCGCCTCGCCGTCGAAGCGCGGGGCTGGCGCGGCCTGGAGCCGGCCTTCGCTCTCCACATAGATGCCGCGCGCCACGTTGTGCGGGTGCCTGGCCGCTTCCTCCGGGCTCAGCACGGGGCCGAAGCAGACGTCCGTGTTCTCCAGCAGCGCGCTCCATTCGGCACGGGGGCGGCTGGCGAACAGTTCCGCGAAGTGGCGGTGCAGTTCCGGCCAGCGCTTGCGGTCCCACTGCCGCGCGAAGCGCGGGTCCTCGGCCACGCCGAGCTTTTCCAGCAGCAGCGCGTAGAACTGCGGCTCGATCGACCCCACCGTGATGCAGTGCCCGTCGGCGCAGCGGTAGGTGGCGTAGAAGTGCGAACTGTCGAAGATGTTGTCGCCGCGCTGGCCGGTGACGAAGCCCTTGGCCTGCGTGGCGAGCAGCAGTTGCAGCATGTGGGCGGAGCCATCGACGATGGCCGCATCGACCACCGTGCCCTTGCCGGTGGCGCGCGCATTGAGGATGCCGGACAGCAGGCCGATGGCCAGGTACAGCGCGCCGCCGCCGATATCGCCCACCAGGGTGATGGCGGAGGAGGGCGGCTCGACCGGGCCGCCGTTGTAGTACAGCGCGCCGGACAGCGAAATATAGTTGTTGTCGTGCCCGGCGGCCTGCGCCATCGGGCCGGACTGGCCCCAGCCGGTCATGCGGCCGTAGACCAGGCGGGGATTGCGCGCATGGCAGGCATCGGGGCCGAGGCCCAGGCGCTCCATCACGCCGGGGCGCATGCCTTCGATCAGCGCGTCGGCGTCCTCGATCAGGCGCAGCACCAGTTCGCGGCCCTCCGGCGTTTTGAGGTCGGCCACGACCGAGCGCTTGCCCCGGTTGATCACATTGCCCGCGGGGGGCGGCGTGCCCGTGCCCGTGCCCGAAGGCAGGCTGCGTTCCACCGCGATCACGTCCGCGCCGAGGTCCGCCAGATGCATGGCGCAAAACGGCCCCGGGCCGATACCGCAGATTTCCACGATCTTGATGCCAGACAGCATGATGTTCCTACCGTTGGATAAAAGGAGGAGCCTAGGTTACGGTCAGGCCCGCCCACCCCCTCCCCCCCGCATCGGGTAGGTAGCGCCGCTTAGTCCAGCCGGGCGCCCGTGCTCGTCACCAGCCGCTGTTGCACGGGGTACATCGCCTCGTAGTTGGCCAGCGCCTGCTTGCTGCTGTTGCCGATCGGCTCCATGGCGATGGCGCGCATGCGCGCGCGGATCGGCTCCGAGGCAATCGCGGCGCGCGCGGCACTTTCCAGCTTCTCGACCACCGGGGCCGGCGTGTTGGCCGGCACCATCATCACCATGCGGCCGGTGACCTGGAACTCCGGGTCGGTCAGGCCGGCCTCGGCCAGCGTCTGCACGTTGGGCAGGCCGGGCAGGCGGCGGTCCGCCGCCACCGCCAGCACGTTGAGCTTGCCCGATTCGACGAACGGCTTGGCGGCGAAGGCGGAGACGAAGGCAAGGTCGATCTGGCCGCCCACGAGATCCTGGATCATCGGCGCCTCGCCCTTGTAGGCCACGTGCGTGATGTCGGCCTTGCGCGTGCGGGCCAGGTGCGAGCTGACCAGATGGCCGTAGGAACCCACTCCCCATGAGCCGAAGCTGGCGGGGTGGTGCGCGGTCCAGTCCAGCAACGCCTTCATGTCCTTGGCTGGCACGTGCGGGCTGGCCACCAGCAGCACGCCGGCGCTGCAGATCTCGGTGACGAAGGCCAGTTCCTTGCGGGTGTCGTAGGGCAGCTTCGTATACAGGAACTGATTGTTCAGAATCGCCTGGGTCAGCGTGATGCCAACCGTGTAGCCATCGGCGGGCGCCTTGGCCACCACATTCGTGCCGATCATGCCGGACGCGCCGGGGCGGTTCTCGACGAGGATCGGCTGGCCGAGGCGCTTGCCCATGTCATCCGCCAGCGCGCGCGAGACGATGTCGGCGGCGCCGCCCGGGGTGAACGGCAGGACGAACATGATCGGGCGGGTCGGGTACGGTGACTGCGCGGCCGCTGCCTGGGCGAGGCATGCCAGCATGAGCATGCCGGTCAGCATGCAGGTCTTCTTGAGCATTCTGTCTCCTGGTCGGCGCGGTGGGGCCGCGCGTCGTGTTTTGGGCGCTGCGGTGGGAAGGGATCCCTGCCGCCGACGCCATCATGCATGGCGCGTGCGCGTCACGACCCACCCGCTCCGGGTGGACGATGGGGAGGCCCGCCCCCCCACGTGTGCCGGAAACCCAGGCGCGGCGCGGCCTCCAGACTGACCCCGATGGTCCGGGCGCCGGGGCGTCTCTATAATGCTGGCTTCCCATCGCGCAGAACGCCTGCCTGGGTGACGAGCCCGGCACAATCGACACATGTCTTCGTATGACCCGGCGCCGAAGCCATTGTCGGAGGCTTCCGCGCGCAACTTCGAGCCCATCGCCGGTACCAAGCTGGTGCCGCCACGGCCCGCGCGCCGTCCGCTGGCGCGGGAGGCCCTCGCGGCACGCCTGCTGGAGGCGCGGCACAAGCGCTGCGTGATCGTGCAGGGGCCGGCCGGGTGCGGCAAGACCTCCGCGCTGGTCAGCTGGCGCCAGTCGCTGGTGTCGCTCGGCTTCGAGGTGGCGTGGCTGTCCCTGTCCGAGGAGGACGACGATCCGGCGCGTTTCTTCGATTGCCTGCTCGCCAGCATCGGCCTGATCGATGCCGGCATCGTGCGGGACGCGGCCTCACTGGTGGGCGATGGCAGCGATGCCTCGGCCATCGAGCATTGGGTGGTCACGCTGATCGAGGCCATTGCCGCGCAGCCGCGCGACGTCGTGCTGATCCTGGACGATGTGCATCACCTCGAGGACCCCCGCATCTGGCAGATGCTGCAATGGCTGTTCGACTATGCGCCGGCGCACCTGCACGTAGTGCTCTGTTCGCGCGCAGCGTTGCCGCTCTCGCTGGCGCGCCTCGATTCGCAGGGGCTGGTGGCCACGCTGGACCTGCGCGACCTGCGCTTCAGCCCCGAGGAGTCCGAAGCCTATCTGCGCGACCAGCTTGGCGATATCCCGCCGCGTGACGCACGCCGCCTGCACGAACTGACCGATGGCTGGATCGCCGGCCTGCAGCTGTTCGCGCTCGATATCAAGGCCAAGCACGGTACCGGCACGCCGGGCTTCTTTCCCGGTTCTACCAGCACGCTGCGCGACGCCAGCGCCTTTGCCGACTATTTCGAGCACGAGGTACTGCGCCAGCTCGGCACGGAGGACCAGGACCTGCTGACCTGCGTGGCCATCTGCAGCCGGTTCTGCGCGCCGTTGTGCGCCACGCTGGTGGGCGAGCCGCGCGCCGTGGCGCGCATGACCACCCGGCTGGTGCGGCTGGATAGCAGCAACCTGTTCATCATCCAGGTCAGCGGCCACGACCATGAGAGCTGGTACCGGCTGCATCCGCTGTTGCGCGAGGTGCTGCTGGCGCGCGTGGTACGCATGCCGCAGGCCCGGCAGCATGCGCTGCATGCGGCGGCGTGGCGCTGGTTCGAGCAGCGCGGGCAGGTGGAGGAGGCGGTCCGGCACGCGGTGATGGCTGGCGAGGCCGGCGCGGCGGCCGACGCCATCCAGACCTGCGCGCCCGAGCTGCTTGCGCGGGGCGGCTTCCGCCAGCTGAGCGGCCTGCTGCGCCTGCTGCCCGCCGCGCAGATCGAATCGCGCTTCGCACTGCAACTGATGCAGGCCCACGTGGATCTGCGCTCGCTCAGGCTGGACGCCACCGCGCGGACCATCCCCCGGCTGGAGGCGCAGGCCGCCGCGCTGGGCGCCCGCGAGCGCTTCGCCGTCATCGTGCTGCGCGGGGCCATGGCGCTGATGCGCGACGATATCGGCGCGGCGGTGGCCCTGCTGCCCGAACTGGAAGCCGCACCCCCCGATGCCGACGATTTCGTGCTGACCTCGCGCGCCAACGTGCTGGGCTGGCTGCATATGCACCGCGGCGAGTACGAGCGCGCCCGCCAGGTACTGGCCGACGGCACGCATCACGGTGGCGGCGGCATGCTCAGCAACCTGATCGGGCGGTGCCTGTCTGGCCTGAGCCTGTCGATCGAAGGGAAGATGCTCCAGGCCGAGCCGGTGTTCCGGCAGGTGCTGCACGAGGCCGACCAGCTGGGTCCCGAGTACGTCGGCGTGGCCCACATGGCGGCGGTGCTGCTGAGCGAGACGTTCTACGAACTCAATGAGATCGACGCCGTCTGCACGCTGCTGGAGCGGTGGATCGGCCAGCTGGAAACGGCGTCGGTGCCGGATGCGACGCTGCGCGCGCTGCTGATGCTGTCGTTGTCGCACCGTGTGGCCGGCCGGCGCCTGGAGGCCGCGGCCTGCCTGGACCGCCTGGAGGATTACGCGGTACACAACAACCTCGACCGCCTGCTGGTGATGGCGCTCAATGTGCGCTCGCGCTGGCAGTTGCGCGAAGGCGAGACCGATCTGGCCGAGGCGACCATCGAGCGCGTGCGCAAGCTGGCCGCCGTCAACGCGGATCGTACCGATGTTTGGGAGATCGCGGCGCACGCGCAGCTTGCGTGCATCGGTCTGTGCCTGCATCGGCATGATTTCGACGGGGCGCTGGCGCGGCTCCAGCCGATGCTGTCCAACTCCGTGCTGGCCTCACGCGGCCGGCATGGCGCCATCGTCCATATGCAATGCGCGGTGGCGGAGAACGGCCGGGGCAATGGCCGCGCCGCGCGCGAGCACCTGGTCGAGGCGCTGCGCCTGGGCCACCGGCTGGGGCTGCTGCGCAGCCTGCTCGATGCTGCCACGGGCGGCGTCACGCTGATGCGCACGGTGCTGGCCGAAGCCACGCTCGATCCCGTACTGGCGTTTTATACGAAGCGTCTGCTCGAGGCTTCGGGCCGCTGGCGCGAGCGCGAGGCGCCCGTGGCGCCGGCCCGCCGCTCGGCGCCGATCAAGGCCCTGAGCGAGCGCGAGACCGAGGTGCTGACCTTGATCTCGCAGGCGATGTCGAACAAGATGGTGGCACGCACGCTGGCGGTCTCGCCCGAGACGGTGAAGTGGCATCTCAAGAATATCTTCATGAAACTGGGCGTGAGCGGACGCGACGAGGCGGTGGCCCTGCTGCGCGACCTCGCCGCCGATGCGCCCGCCAGCGGCAAGCCGTCTGGCAGCCGTCCGCCTTCTCTGTAGTCCCGTAGTCCTGCCGTCCCGCCGTACTGCTGCCCCCCCCGTACCGGGGAGGGGTGGCGCCGCCGCACCGCTGTAACGTCCAGATCCGTGGGCGGGCGTCCTTCCGGCATCTCTCCTGGCATGCCCGCCTGTTTGTCCGTCCCATCGCATGTAGAGGTTCAGCCATGAAAGCTGCGGTATTCCATCGTCCCGGCCAACCCCTCAGTATCGAGGACATCGCCATCGCCAAGCCCGGCCCGCGCGAGGTGCTGATTCGCACCCGCGCCGTCGGCGTCTGCCATTCCGATCTCCATTTCGTCGACGGCGTGTTTCCGCACCCGGCGCCGGTGGTGCTGGGCCATGAGGCCGCCGGCGTGGTGGAGCAGGTGGGCTCGGAGGTGCGTACGGTCAAGCCGGGCGATCATGTGGTGACCTGCCTGTCGGTCTATTGCGGCCACTGCGAGCACTGCCTGACCGGGCACCTGTCGCTGTGCGAGTCCCCCGACACCCGCCGGGCCAAGGGCGACGAGCCGCGCCTGGCCTACCAGCACAAGCCGATGCCGCAGTTCGCCAACCTGTCGGCGTTTGCCGAGCAGATGCTGGTGCACGAACACGCCTGCGTGGCAATCCGGCGCGACATGCCGCTGGACCGCGCCGCGCTGATCGGCTGCGCCATCACCACCGGCACCGGCGCGGTGGTCAACACCGCCAAGGTGGCGCCCGGCGAGACGGTTGCCGTGATCGGCTGCGGCGGCATCGGCCTGGCGGCGATCAACGGTGCGGCGCTGGCCGGGGCCGGGCGGATCATCGCCATCGACATGCTCGACAGCAAGCTGGAACTGGCGCGGCAGTTCGGCGCCACGGACCTGATCCGGGCGAAGGACATCGACGTGGTGGCGGCCGTCCGCGAGCTGACCGGGCAGGGCGTGCATCACGCCTTCGAGTGCATCGGTCTGAAAGCCACCGCCGAGCAGGCCTTCGGCATGCTGCGGCGCGGCGGCACCGCCACCGTGATCGGCATGATCAAGCCGGGCACCAAGCTGGAGATCGACCCCTTCCACCTGCTGTACGAGCGCCGCATCCAGGGCTCGATGATGGGCTCCAACCGCTTTCCGGTGGATATGCCGCGCCTCGTCGATTTCTACATGGCGGGCAAGCTGCATCTCGACCAGATGATTTCACGCCGCCTGCGGCTCGAGCAGATCAACGAGGCCTTCGACGAGCTGCGGCGCGGCGAACTGGCGCGCTCGGTGATCGTGTTCGACAGCTAAACCGCCCCGCACGGCCACGCGGGGCGGCATTCCCACGACGATAAAACGAGGAGACCACCATGCAACTTGCAGCAACCGCCGTCGCCGAAGACGCGACCCCCGCGCGGACTCATACCCGGGACGCTGAGTCCTGGCCGTTTGGCGTGCGCCGCTCCACCCCGGCGATCGGCGCCGAGATCACCGGCATCGACTTCGCCCGGCCGCTAGACGACGACACCTACCTCGCCCTGCGCCGCGCGCTGCTGAAGTTCAAGGTGCTGTTCTTCCGCGACCAGCCCATCACGCCGGCGCAGCACGTGGCCGCGGCGCGCCGCTTTGGCGAGCTGGAGGTGCATCCGATGATCCCGCATCATCCGGAGCACCCGGAACTGGTGGTGTTTGGCCGTGACGGCAGCGCGCGGGGCCGTGAGAATCTCTATCACTCAGACGTGACGTGGCGCGAGGTGCCGTCGATGGGCTCGATGCTGCGCTGCGTGAGCTGCCCCGAGGTGGGCGGCGACACCATCTGGGTGAACATGGTGGCGGCCTACGAGAACCTGCCGGACGAGATCAAGGCGAAGATCGCCCGGCTGCGCGCGGTGCATGACGCCATGCCGACCTTCGGGCAGGCCCTCTCCGACGCCAAGATCGAGGAAATGCGCAAGAAATATCCGCCGATGGTGCATCCGGTGGTACGCACCCATCCGGAGACCGGCGAGAAGATCCTGTTCGTCAACGAGGGATTCACCACCCACTTCGACAATTTCAGCAAGGTACAGCCGTACCGTATCGGGTCCGATTTCCGCCCCGCCGAGCTGGACCTGCTGCAATACCTGTTCCGCCAGGCCGCCGCGCCCGAGTATCAGGTGCGCCTGAAGTGGGCGCCGGACACCATCGCGCTGTGGGACAACCGCGCCACGCAGCACTATGCGGTGCAGGACTACTTCCCGGCGCCGCGCCATATGAACCGCGCCACCATCATCGGGGATCGCCCGGTCTGATTGCCGCGACGTAACGCGCAGACGTCACGCGCCGGGCAGGGAATGAAAAACGGGGCGCATGCCGCAGTGGCATGCGCCCCGTTCTCATTGGGGCGTGGGGCTCAGAAGGGGCTCAGAACCCGCCGCGCCCGCCGCCGCAGATGATGGTCTGGCCGGTCACGTAGTCGGACTCGGGGATGCAGAACATGAAGACCGAGCCGGCAGCTTCCTCGGGCGTGCCCGGGCGGCCCAGCGCGATCTCCTTGCTGGCCTGCACGATGCGCTCCGGGTTCACGCCGACCTTGATGTCGCGCCCTTCGATGTTGACGGTCTTCTCCTCGGCGGTCGGCTCGGTCAGGCGCGTGGCGATAAAGCCGAAGGCCACGCAGTTCACGTTGACCTTCATGCGGCCCCACTCGCGGGCCAGTGTCTTGGTCATGCCCATCACGCCGGCCTTGGCCGCCGAATAGTTGACCTGGCCGGCGTTGCCCTGCGTGCCGGAGATCGACGAGATATTGACCACCTTGCGGAACACCTCGCGGCCGTCCGCCGCCTCGGCCTTGCTGACCTCGCGGAAGTAGGGCTGGGCGGCGCGCAGCAGGTTGAAGGGCGCTTTCAGGTGGCAATCGATGATCGCGTCCCACTGCTCGTCGCTCATCTTCTGGATCACGTTGTCCCAGGTGTAGCCGGCGTTGTTGACGATGATGTCGATGCCGCCGAAGGCTTCCAGCGTCGCCTTGACGAGGCGGTCGCCGAAATCCGGCGCCGTGACGTTGCACGGAAAGGCCAGCGCCTGGCCCCCGGCGGCACGGATCTCCGCCACGACTTCGCTGGCCGGTGCGGCGTCGAGGTCGTTGACGACCACGCTGGCGCCTTCACTGGCGAATTTCAGCGCGATGCAGCGGCCGATGCCGCGCCCCGCGCCGGTGACGATGGCGACCTTGCCTTCCAGTTTCCTGCTCATGATGTGGACTCCTTTGGTAGATGGGTAGCGTCAGTGCTTGCCGTAGAGCGTGACCACGCACGCGCCGCCAAGACCGAGGTTGTGTTGCAGGGCCAGGCGCGCGCCCTCCACCTGGCGCTTGTCCGCCGTGCCGCGCAGCTGGTGGGTCAGTTCGTAGCACTGGGCCAGCCCGGTGGCGCCGAGCGGGTGCCCCTTCGACAGCAGGCCGCCGGACGGGTTGGTCACGACCTTGCCGCCATAGGTGTTGTCGCCGTCCATCACGAACTTCTCGCCCTCGCCGGTGGGGCAGAAGCCGAGCGCCTCGTAGCTCAGCAGCTCGTTCTGGGCGAAGCAGTCGTGCAGCTCGCATACGTCGATGTCCTGCGGGCCCACGCCGGCGCGCTCGTACACCTGCTGCGCGGCGGCACGGGCCATATGGCCGCCGACGTAGCTGATCATCGAGGGCGGATCGAATGACTCCACCGGGTCAGTGGTCATCGACTGGGCCAGGATGACCACATCCGAACGCAGGTTGTGCTTGCGGGCGAAGCGCTCCGAGACGATCAGCGCGGCGGCGGCGCCGCACGTCGGCGGGCAGGCCATCAGGCGGGTCATCACGCCGGGCCACATCACCTTGTCGTTCATCACGTCCTCGGTGGTCAGCACGTTGCGGAACAGCGCCAGCGGGTTATTGGCGGCGTGGCGGCTGGCCTTGGCGCGGATGGCGGCAAAGGTCTCCATGCGCGTGCCGTAGCGCTGCATGTGCTCCCGGCCTGCGCCGCCGAAGCTGCGCAGCGCCTGGGGAATGTCCGTGACGTCCTCGGTCAGCTTTCTCAGGATTGGCTGGAAGCGTGCGCGGGTGGGCGGGCGGTCGTCCCAGTGGGACTTCAACGCGCCGGCCTGCATCTGCTCGAAGCCGAGCGCCAGCACGCAGTCGGCATCGCCCAGCGCTACCGCCTGGCGGGCCAGGTACAGCGCGGTGGAGCCGGTCGAGCAGTTGTTGTTGACGTTGACGATGGGAATGCCGGTCAGGCCCACCTCGTACAGCGCGGTCTGGCCGCAGGTGGAGTCGCCGTAGACATAGCCCGCGTAGGCCTGCTGGACCAGCTCGTAGCCGATGCCGGCATCGGCCAGCGCGCGGCGCACGGCTTCGGCGCCCATGTCGGTGTAGCTGGCGCTGGCGCCGGGCTTGGCGAACGGGATCATGCCCACGCCGCCGATGATGACTGTCTCGCTCATGTTCATCCTCTCTCTATTGATGGAAGCCGCCGGCCGTTACAGCTTGCGGGCAATCAGGTCGCGCATGACCTCGTTGGCGCCGCCCACCACGCGCGAGACGCGGTAGTCGGTAAAGGCCCGTGCGATGGGGTACTCGAGCATGTAGCCGTAGCCGCCGTGGAGCTGGACCATGTCGTCCAGGCATTTCCACAGGGTCTCGGTGGCATGCATCTTGGCGATGGCCGCCTCGTTCACGGTCAGCCTGCGGCGCAGGTGCTCGCCGAGGTAGTAGTCGACCATGGTGCGGATTGCCACGGCATGCGCCTTGGCGTCGGCCAGCTTGAAACGGGTGTTCTGGAAGTCCCAGATCGTGCCGCCGAAGGCCTTGCGCCCCTTCACGTAGTCCACCGTGAGGCCGAGCAGGCGCTCCAGCGCCACGGCCGCATAGAGCGCGATGATCAGCCGCTCCTGGGCCAGTTCCTGCATCAGGTAGCCAAAGCCCTGGTTCAGCTCGCCGAGCAGGTTGCTGGCCGGCACGCGCACGTTGTCGAAGAACAGTTCGGCGGTGTCCGCAGCGGGCTGGCCCACCTTGTGGAGCTTGCGGCCGCGGCGGAAGCCTGCGCGGTTGGTTTCCACCATGATCAGGCTCACGCCCTTGGCGCCGGCGGCCGGATCGGTCTTGCAGATCACCATGATCATGTCGGCGCTGGTGCCGTTCGAGATGAAGGTCTTGCTGCCGTTGATGACCCACTCGTCGCCGTCCCGGACCGCCGTGGTGCGGCAGGCCTTGACGTCGGAGCCGCCACCGGGCTCGGTGATCGCCACGGCGAGGATGGTCTTGCCGGCGCAGATGTCGGGCAGCCAGCGCTGCTTCTGTTCCTCGGTGCCCAGCCGCGCGATGTAGGGCGCGACGATGTCCGAGTGCAGGGAAAACCCCGAACCCGAGATCCCGGCGTGGTGCGTTTCCTCGAGCACCACCGCCGAGTGGCCGAAGTCGCCGCCGCCGCCACCATACTCGGTGGGGATGGCCACGCAGAGCAATCCTTCGCGGCCGGCTTTCAGCCAGGTCTCGCGGTCTACGCGGCCGTCCGCGTCCCACTGCGCCTGGCGCGGGGCGCATTCGCGCTCGAAGAAGCGCCGCGCACTCTCGCGGAGCATTTCGTGGTCTTCACGGAAAACGGTACGGGTTACTTCCACGGCACACCTCCTCTTCTGGTTATGGTCGGCGCGGCGTGGGGGCACCCGCGGCCTGACGGAGATGATGGCGGGGGGGCCGGGGGACACGGCCTCCCCGGTTTGGGGAGGCACGCGGCAATGCGGGCGGGGAGGTGGCGACTACCCGATTCGGGGAGGGGTGGTGCGCGACGCGGCCCCGCATCATTTCGCTCACCGCGGGCGGCCCGGGAGCCGCCAGGCGCTCACCCATTCCGAACAGGAGAGTCTTCGTGGAAGTCGTTCGTCATGTTTATCGTGAAGATCACGAGCAGTTCCGCACCACTGTGCGCCGTTTCCTCGAGCGCGAATGTCTGCCGCGTCAGGAATCCTGGCTGGCCGACGGCATCGTCGACCGCGAGACCTGGCTGAAAGCCGGCCGCGAAGGTTTGCTGGGCACCTCGTTGCCGGAAGAGTACGGCGGTGGCGGCGGCGACTTCGGCCATGCGGCGATCATCGCCGAGGAAATGTCCAGCGTCGGCGTCAGCCTGAGCTTCGGCCTGCATTCGGACATCGTCGCGCCCTACATCGCGCGGCTAGGCACCGAGGAACAGAAGCAGCGCTGGCTGCCCGGCGTCTGCGCCGGCGAGACCATCCTCGCCGTGGCGATCACCGAGCCGGGCTGCGGCTCCGATGTCAAGGCCTGCCGCACCACGGCAGTACGCGATGGCGACGAGTGGGTCATCAACGGCAGCAAGACCTTCATCTCCAACGGCTTCATCTCGGACATGGTGATGGTGGTCTGCAAGACCGACCCGGCCGCCGGCGCCAAGGGTGTGAGCCTGATCATGGTGGAGACCAACCGCGAGGGCTTCCGCCGCGGCCGCAAGCTGCACAAGGTGGGCATGCACTCGCAGGACACCGCCGAGCTGTTCTTCGACAACGTGCGCGTGCCGGCCAGCAACCTGCTGGGCGAGGTCAACAAGGGTTTCGGCTACCTGATGCACGACCTGGCGCAGGAGCGCTTCATCATCGCCGTGGGCGCCGCCTCCAAGCTCGAGCGACTGCTCGAGCAGACCGTCGAGTACGTGAAGGACCGCAAGGCCTTCGGCGGCACGATCTGGGATTTCCAGAACACCCGTTTCAAGCTGGCCGACATCAAGGCCAATGCCGTGGCGCTGCGCACGATGGTGGACTACTACCTCGGCGAGCACATGCGCCGGGGCCTTTCGGGCGAGGAAGCGGCCATCGCCAAGATGCATTCAACGGAAGTGCTGTGGAAGTGCATCGACGACATGGTGCAGCTGCACGGTGGCTACGGCTACATGCTCGAGTATCCGATTGCGCGGGCGTTCGTGGACATGCGTATCGCCCGTATCTATGGTGGATCCAACGAAGTCATGCGTGAGCTCATCTCGCGCAAGATGTAAGCCAAACAAGACAAACGAGGAGACAAGGCAATGTCAAAGCATGTGGTGGTAGCCGGGGTCGGCATGATCCCGTTCAAGAAGCCGGGCCAGAGCGAGTCGTACAGCGTGATGGGCGCCACGGCGGCGCGGCTGGCGCTGGAGGATGCGGGCCTGCCGTACGACAAGATCCAGCAGGCGTTCGTCGGCTACGTCTATGGCGATTCCACCTGCGGCCAGGCCGCGCTGTACAAGGTGGGCGTGACGGGCATTCCCATCGTCAACGTCAACAACAACTGCTCGACCGGCTCCAGCGCGCTGTTTCTGGCGCGCCAGGCCGTGGAGTCCGGCGCGGTGGAATGCGCGCTGGCGCTGGGCTTCGAGTTCATGCAGCCGGGTGCGCTCAAGGGCGCGTGGGATGACCGTGAAGGGCCGCTCGACAGCTTCACCAAGACTGGCGGCCATCTGATCCAGGACGCCGTCGATGCCGGCGTGCCGCGTGCGCTGACCCTGTTCGGCGGCGCCGGCCGCGAGCATATGCAGCAGTACGGCACCAAGCTGGAGACCTTCGCCCGGATCCGCGCCAAGGCCAGCCGCCACGCCGCGAACAACCCGCTCGCCGTGTTCCGCGACGTGGTGACGCCGGAAGACGTGATGAACGAGAAGGTGATGTGGCCGGGTGTGATGACCCGCTCGATGGCCTGCCCGCCGACGTGCGGCGCCGCTGCCGCCATCGTCTGTACCGAGGCCTTCGCGCGCAAGCACAACCTGCGCACCGACGTGCGCATCCTGGCGCAATCGATGACCACCGATGTGCCGGACACCTTCGAGCCGCCGTCGATGATCCGCCTCGTGGGCTTCCACATGGCCCAGAACGCCGCCAAGGCGGTCTACGAGCAGGCCGGCGTGAGCCCGTCCGACATCCAGGTCTGCGAGCTGCATGACTGCTTCGCGCACAACGAGCTGCTGACCTACGAGTCGCTCGGGTTCGCCAAGGTGGGCGAGGCCGAAAAGATGGTGATGGACGGCGATAACACCTATGGCGGCAAGGTCGTCACCAATCCGTCGGGCGGCCTGCTCTCGAAGGGCCACCCGCTGGGCGCGACGGGCCTCGCCCAGTGCTACGAACTGACCAACCAGCTGCGCGGCACGGCCGACAAGCGCCAGGTGGAGAACGTGCAGCTCGCGCTGCAACACAACCTCGGGCTGGGCGGCGCCTGCGTGGTGACGCTCTACGGCCGCGGCTGAGCCGTTCAATTGGAGAGGAGACAAGAACATGGCAGACAAGAGCATGATCGGGCTCGGCCTGGGCAAGGGCTCGATCGACGTGGAGAAGGGGCGTCTGCGCTTCTTCGCCAAGGCCATCGGCGAGACCGATGCCATCTACACCGATGAAGCCGCCGCGCGGGATGCCGGGCATCCCACGCTGCCGGTGCCGCCGACCTTCCTGATGTGCCTGAACAGCGACGTCTCGGCAGGCGTGGACCGCATGGGCCTGCTGAAGCTGGACCTCGCGCGCATCCTGCATGCCGAGCAGGCGTTCGACTATCACCGGATGGCCTACGCCGGCGACACGCTGCATTTCGAAACCACCGTGACCGATGTGTACGACAAGAAGGGCGGCGCGCTGCACTTCGTGGTCAACACCACGCGTGTGACCAACCAGCGTGGCGAGCACGTGGCCGATATGCGCGGCACGCTCGTGGAACGCCGTGGCTAAGGAGACAACGACCATGCAAGCCCCCCGTTTCAACGATGTCAAGGTCGGCGACCAGCTTCCGCCGCTGGCGCTGCCGGCGATCAACCGCACCACGCTGGCGCTGTACTGCGGCGCCTCCGGCGACCACAACCCGATCCACATCGATCTCGACTTCGCCCGCAAGGCGCGCATGCCGGACGTGTTCGCGCACGGCATGCTCTCCGCCGCCTACCTGGGCCGCCTGCTGACCGGCTGGGTGCCGCAGACGCAGGTGCGCAACGTGGCCATCCGCTTCACCGGCATCACGCACCTGGGCAACCAGCCCACCTGCACCGGCGTGGTGACCGAGAAATTCGAGGCCGATGGCGAGCAGCGCGTGAAAGTGGCGCTGCGCTGCGCCAACCAGTACGGCGAGGAAAAGCTGCTGGGCGACGCCATCGTCGCCCTGAAGTGAGCCCCCATCGCACCCCAGACGAATTGATACAGGAAGAACAGACATGAGCAAACTCGCAGGCAAGTCCGCCATCGTCACCGGCTCGGGCCGTGGCATTGGCCGTGAAGTGGCGCTGAAGCTGGCATCCGAAGGTGCCCGCGTGGTGGTGAACGACCTGGACGCCGATCCCGCCGCCGAAGTGGTGGAACTGATCCGCGCGCAGGGCGGCGAAGCGGTGGCATGCGTGGGCAGCGTGACCGCCCCCGATTTCGCCGACCGTCTGGTCAAGACGGCGGTCGAGCACCACAAGGGCATCGACATCATCATCAACAACGCCGGCTACACCTGGGACAACGTCATCCAGAAGATGACCGACGAACAGTGGTATGCCATCCTCGACTGCCACCTGACCGCGCCGTTCCGCATCCTGCGCGCCGCGCAGCCGGTCATCAGCGCGGCGGCGAAGGCTGAAGCGGCCGAGGGCCGCGAGGTGTTCCGCAAGATCGTCAATATCTCGTCCGGCGCGGCCGGCGGCAACCCGGGCCAGTCGAACTACTCGGCGGCCAAGGCCGGCATCCTGGGCATGACCAAGACCCTGGCCAAGGAATGGGGACGCCTCAAGGTCAACGTGAACGCGGTGGCCTTCGGTCTGATCGAAACGCGCCTGACGCAGGCGCTGGCCGGTGACCAGAGCAAGACCGTCAACATCGAAGGCCGCGAGATCAAGGTCGGCGTGCAGCAGGCGATGCTCGACGGCGTGAGCCGCATGACGCCGCTGGGCCGCGCCGGCAGGCCGGAAGAGGCGGCTGGCGCCGTGTACCTGTTCTGCACGCCGGAGTCCAACTTCCTGTCCGGGCAGGTCGTCTACTGCGGTGGCGGCCCCGGCGGCAATTTCTGACCCCGGCGGTACCCGGAAGACCCACAGAGCGGCCCGTCAAGAGGCCGCTACCGCCCCCCCTCGGTTGGTGACGGAGACACTTCGCATGTACATGACACAATCGCTGCACAGATCGTTGCAGCAACGGCCGGACAAGACGGCCGTGCGTTTCCAGGGCCGCAACCTGACCTATGCCGAACTTGGCGACCGCGTGGCGCGCCTGGCCGGCGCGCTGAAGAAGCTCGGCGTGACGGAAGGCGAGCGCGTGGCGATGTTCTCGCTCAATTCGGCGCGCTTTCTCGAGTACTACATGGCCGTGCCATGGGCCGGCGCGGCGCTCAATCCGGTGAACACGCGCTGGAGCGCGGCCGAGATCCTGTATTCGTTCAATGACTCGGCCACTGCCATCCTGATCGTCGACGACCCGTTCACGGTCGTGGCGCGCAAGGTGGCCGCCGAATGCCCGACGCTGCGCCACATCATCTACGCCGGTGATGGCGAGACGCCCGAGGGCATGCTGAACTACGAGGCACTGGTGGCCGACAGCGAGCCGGTGGAAGACGCCTACCGCCACGGCGACGACCTGGCCGGCATCTTCTACACGGGCGGCACCACGGGCTTCCCGAAGGGCGTGATGCTCAGCCACACGAACCTCGTCTCGTCGGCCTGCAACCAGCCGATGACGGGCACCTTCGACGAGTCGATCGTGATGCTGCACGTCATGCCGATGTTCCACCTGGCGTGCTTCGCGTCGATCAATGCGGTGTTCCTGATCGGCGGCACGCACGTGCCGATGGCGGCCTTCGACCCCGGCCAGATGCTGGAGACCATCGCGCGTGATGCCGTGACCTCGGTGCTGCTTGCGCCCACGATGATCCAGATGGGGCTCGACTGGCGTGAGCAGAACCCGCAGCGCGCGGCCGATCTCGACCTCTCGTCGCTCGGCCTGATCCGCTACGGCGCCTCCCCGATGACGCCCGCGCTGCTGGCCCGTACCCGTGCCGCATTCCCGAACGTGGAGTTCGCGCAGGGCTATGGCATGACCGAGCTGGCGCCGGTGGCTACGCTGCTCGGCCCGGAGTTCCACAACGAGGCCGGCCAGGCGAGCGGCAAGATGCACTCGGTGGGCCGCCCCGCGCCAATGGTGGAAGTGAAGATCGTCGACCCGCAGGGCCACGAGGTGCCGCGCGGCACGGTGGGGGAGATCGCCGTGCGCGGCCCCAACGTGATGCTCGGCTACTGGAACCAGCCGGAGGCGACGGCGGACGCCGTGCGCAACGGCTGGATGCACACCGGCGACGGCGGCTACATGGACACCGACGGCTTCGTGTTCCTGGTGGACCGCATGAAGGACATGATCATCAGCGGCGGCGAGAATGTCTATTCCGCCGAGGTGGAGCGTGCGCTGGCGAGCCACCCCGCCGTGGCGCAGGTCGCCGTGATCGGCGTGCCGCACGAGAAGTGGGGCGAGTCCGTGCATGCGGTGGTGGTGCTGAAGTCTGGCGCGGAGGCCACGTTCGAGTCGATCCAGGGCCATTGCCGGGCGCTGATTGCCGGGTACAAGATCCCGCGCAGCGCCGAGTTCGTGGATGCCCTGCCGCTGTCCAGCGTCGGCAAGGTGCTCAAGAACGAGCTGCGCAAGCGCCACTGGAAGTCGTAGGCCGCGATGGTCGCGTCTCCGTGCATCCTGCCCAAGATCGTGCCGCCGCGCCCCGCGAGCGACGCGATCTCGCGCGAGCGGCTGATCGGCCGGCTGCAGGCTGCCAGCGACCGCAAGCTGGTGCTGCTTACGGGCGGCGCCGGCTTTGGCAAGACCACGCTGATGGCGCAGTGGCGCCAGCGGCTCGACAAGGCCGGTGCGCGCGTGGCCTGGCTCACGCTGGCGATGCAGGACGGGACGTTGCCAACGTTCCGCGCCATCCTGACCGGGGCGCTCGCGCACGCGGGCCTTGCCATTGAGGCTGGCGAGGGGGAGGGCGGTGAGGGCGGTGAGGGCAGGCAGGGCGCGGAGTTGCTGCTCGCATCGCTGGTCGAAGTGCTCGCGCGCACGCCGGCCGACGTGTACCTGATGATCGACGACTTCCATCATGTGCAGGACCCCGCCACGCTGGCGCTGGTGCAGGCGCTGACCGACGCCATCCTGCCCGGCCTGCATCTGGTGATTGCTTCGCGTACCGTGCCCGCGCTGCGGCTCGGGCGGCTGCGGGCCATGGAGGAGTTCGTGGAAATCGACGGGGCCGAGCTGACGTTCGACTACGACGAGACGGCGGCTTTCCTGACCGCGCGTGCCGGTATGCCGGCCAGCGCCGACGTGGCGCGGCAGGTGCAGGAGATTACCGAGGGCTGGCCGGTGGGCGTGCGGCTGGCGGGCCGCACGCGCGACGCCGCGTGCGATAGCGCCGGCGATGCGTCGGCGCGGGTGGGCGACGGCGGCAACGGTAACCTGGAGGCTTACCTGTCTGAGGAAGTCATCGACGAACTGCCAGCCAGGTTGCTCGACTTCATGCTGCATGTGTCGGTGCTGCGCAGCTTTCAGGCCGACCTCGCGGCATTCGTCACCAGCCGCGACGATGCGGCAACCTTGATCGACGAGATTCTCGGGCGCCACGTGTTCCTGCGGCGCGTGGACCGCCGCGACGATCAGGCATGGTATCGCTTCCATCCGATGTTCGTCGCCTACCTGGACAAGCGCCGCGCGCGGGCGGGCATCGACCCGAAGCCGCTCCACCGCCGCGCAGCGCTATGGTTCGTGCAGCAAGGCCGATTCGCCGACGCGATGCGCAGTGCCGCGCTGTGCGACGACCTGGCGCTTGCCACGCAGCTGGTCGATGGCGGGCTGCCGCCGGCGCATTCGCTGGCGCACCTCGGCGTGGTGGCGCGCTGGACCGAGAGCGTGGGCGGCACCCGCATGGCGGCGCATCCGCGGCTGCTGCGCATGGGCGCGTGGGCGTCCGCGCTGACCTCGCGCATGGACCTTGCCGAACGGTGGCTCACGCGTGTTGAGGCCACGGCAGACGCCGACGGCCTGGCCGACGACCCCACCGAGTTGCGGCATCGGCTGCTGCTGCGCGCCGTGCTCGCCACCTATCGCGACGAAGAGCCTGCCGCGCTCGCCGCCTTGCAGGCGCTCGAATTGATTCCAGCGCGGTCGGTGCCGGGCGGGCTGGAGGATATCGAGCTGGCGGTGCGCGTGCACTGGCTCTCGGCGCAGGGTCACCATCTGGCGGCGCGCTGCCTGTACAGCGCCCCGGCGGCGCGCGCCACGCGAAGCGGCCGTGGCGAGCTGGCGCTCGTGGCGGCGGCGTCGGCGGCCAACGTGGCGATGCGCGAAGGCAACGCGCTGGAGGCGGAGCGCATCGGCGCCGCCGCGCTGCGCCGCGCACGGACCATCCACGGCAGCGGGGCGCTCTGCGCGACGGTATGTGCTGCCGTGGTCGCGCAGGCATGGTTCGAACTCGACCGCCTGGACGAGGCGTACGCGGCACTGACGGCGTGCCGGATGCGGCTGCGCGGTGCCTCGGCGGAGCTGAAGCTGCGCGCCGCGCGGGTATTCGGCCGCATCCAGGCCCTGCGCGAGCCGCCACAGGATGCGCTCGCCTACTTCTCACGCGCCGAGGCGCATTTCCGCGCCACGGGCATGGATCGCGGCGTGGCGGCGATGGTCGCCGAACAGCAGCGGCTGGTGCTGTCCTATGGCGATCGCCGTCACGCGCAGGCCCTGCAGGCGGTGCTCGACGGCTACGCGGCACGGCATCCGGGCGACGGCATCCACGATGTGGAGATTGGCGCGACGGCGGCGTTGGCGCGCGCGCGGCTGGCGCTGGCGCAGGATGCCCCGCAGGAGGCCCTGTCCGCGCTGGAGACACTGCGGCGGTTCGCCGCGGCGCGCGGTTGCGAGCGGCTGCAGGCCGTGGCCGACCTGTTGCAGGCGCGCGCGCTCGAATCGCTGGGCCGGAGCGCGCAGGCCCTGGGTTGCGCGCAATCGGCCGTGGCCACGTGCTACCGGCTCGGGCTGCATCGCACCCTGATCGAGGAGGGCGCCGGCCTGCACCCGATATTGCTGCGCGCCGCCACGCATGGTGGTGCGGCGCTGGTGGACCATGTGCGCGCGCTGCTGGGCGAGAGGGGCGAGAGGGACCAGATGGTCGGTAGCACGGCGCCGGCCGTGGCCGCGGCGCCGCTGTTGCCGACCTCACCCCCGCCGGTGCGCGCCATCGCCGCTACGCCGGGGCTCACCCGGCGGGAACAGGAGGTGCTCGCGCTGCTCGAGCAGTCCATGTCGAACAAGCGCATTGCGCTGACGCTGAACATCAGCGTGCAGACGGTCAAGTGGAACCTCAAGAAGATCTTCGTCAAGCTGCAGGTCACCAGCCGCTACGAAGCCATCGTTGCGGCCCGCAAGCTCGCTACCTGCGAGCAGTGAGCCGGGCATCCCCGCTTCAAATACCCGAAGTCCAACCCTCAGGGAGACACAGCGCATGTATCAGCTCGACCAGTTCTATATTGGCGGCCAATGGGTGGCGCCAGCGGCCGGTGCCGGCCGCTTCGACATCGTCAATCCGGCCACCGAGGCAGTGATTGGCCACGTGGCCATGGGCAGCGCGGCGGATGTCGATGCGGCCGTGGCGGCGGCCCGGGCAGCCTTTCCGGCCTGGTCGGCCACCACCCGTGCAGCCCGCGTGGCGGTGCTGTCGCGGCTGATCGCCCTGTACAAGACGCGCATGGACGATATCGCGCTGGCCATCCATCAGGAGATTGGCGCCCCGCAATGGCTGTGCAAGGTCAAGCAGGCGCCGCTGGGGTTGCAGATGCTGGAGTCGGCGCTGGCGGCGCTGAAAGATGCGGATTTCACGCGGCAGCTTGGCGGCACCGAGGTGGTCAGCGAGCCGATTGGCGTGGCCGCGCTGATCACACCCTGGAACTGGCCGGTCACGACGATCGCCACCAAGGTGGGCTCGGCGCTGGCGGCGGGGTGCACGGTGGTGCTGAAGCCGTCGGAACTGGCGCCGCTCGATGCGCGGATCTTCGCCGAAATCTTGCACGCGGCCGAGGTGCCGGCGGGTGTCTTCAATATGGTCTACGGCGACGGGCCAACGGTCGGCGCGGCGCTGTCGCGCCATCGTGATGTGGACGTGATCTCGATCACCGGCTCCACGCGGGCCGGGATCGAGGTGGCGGCGGCCGCCGCCGGCACGGTCAAGCGCGTGCTCCAGGAACTGGGCGGCAAGTCGGCCAATGTGATTCTGGACGATGCGGACCTGCGCGCGGCGGTCTCGGACGGCGTGATCAGCTGCATGATCAACTCCGGCCAGACCTGCGTGGCGCCCACGCGGATGCTGGTGCCGCGCCATCTGCACGAGCAGGTCGTGGCCATTGCGGCGGCCACGGTTGCCGCGCTGAAGGTGGGCGACCCGGCGCTGCCGGAGAGCAAGGTCGGGTCGATGGCCAACCGGGCGCAGTTCGAGAAGGTCCAGCGCCTGATCGGCATCGGCATCGAGGAGGGCGGGCAGTTGGTGGCGGGGGGTGTCGGCCGGCCCGAGGGGTTGGCGTCGGGCTATTTCGTGCGGCCGACCATCTTCGCCAACGTCCGCAACGATGCCACCGTGGCGCGCGAGGAGATCTTCGGCCCGGTGCTGGCGATCCTCCCGTATGACTCCGAGGAAGAGGCGATTGCCATCGCCAACGACACCGAATATGGCCTGGCTGCCTATGTCTGGTCAGGCGATCCGGCGCGGGCGCGGCGCGTGGCGGGGTGCCTGCAGGCCGGCATGGTCCGTATCAACGGCGCCCAGCCGCACAGCGGCGCGCCGTTCGGCGGCTACAAGCGGTCCGGCAATGGCCGCGAGTTCGGCAGCTATGGGCTGGCTGAATATATGGAAATCAAGGCCATCGCGGCCTGATCGATGATGCTTGTCCCGGATTGGCGCGCGGTCATTCCGGTGACACGGAATATGGGTATGTGAGTATGGGTAAACGAGAACCCGGACACATGCCCCGGGGAAACGTCCCCAAAGCCATACATTATCAAGACTGCAAAAAGCAGAAAGCCCCGCCGGAGGCGGGGCTTCCCAGGCAAGATATTGCCGGGCGCTTCAGGCGGTAATCAAACTGCCTGAATCTTCGTGGCCTGTTCGCCCTTCTGGCCCATTGCCTTGACGTAGCGGACCTTCTGGCCTTCCTTCAGCGACTTGAAGCCATTGCCTTCAATTGCCGAGAAATGCGCGAACAGGTCGTTGCCGCCTGCGTCCGGGGTGATGAAGCCGAAGCCCTTGGCGTCGTTGAACCACTTAACGGTACCGGTTTCCATATTTCTATCCAACCTTGAATTTCAGATGAGCGCAATCGCCCGACGAGGCATGATCTTCGCAACAGCCCGCGTCGAAAAACTCGTTTGAGGGCAGTGCGCATGCGAGGACCCATTCTGCCGGTTTTTTTTCGCGTGTCAATCGGACTAACCCCCTAACGGTATTTCGGCATGCAAACAGCAGATATTAGAGTTTTCTACATCGAAAGCGGTTTTGTCTGACATCTGAAGGGCTTACGCGATGATAAGACAGCTATATCAGCATAGCGAGTATCGATAGTCGGTACGAATTCGCGGGATTCCGTTCCGCCCGGCAGTCCAACCGGCCCCTGTGCCGGCGCCCAATTGCTTCAAACTCCTGTACTCCATATGGACTATGGCATTTGGCGGACGATGCCACGACAATGGCGGCCAATACAAAACAGCGGCGCCCGGACACCGGGCGGCGCGCGCCCAAGGCGCAATTTGAACGAAGAACGGGGATTTTCATGTCATTCGAGCCATAGCCTGGCCGACCGGACGTGCCGTGCGCGCGTCGCAGCGTCGGCCCGCCTCGGTCCATGTCGGCCCGCATCCGGGTTGGACGGACACCCGCCACAATTTTTCACAATCCATTCCCAGCGAATGCCCTAGCATCGCCCCTTGCCCGGCACATTAGGGAAAATCCCGTATCAATGGCCACGGGGACGGGCATCGCGCGGGCAGCGCCGCCAACGGCGCGCCCAAGGCATAACAGAAGAAGCGGATAACAGCCAGTGAAGCAAGTGCAACGTTCAATCCGGGGACTTTTCGGCAATGCCGGCGATGCCAGCCAGGCGCCGTCGCGGGCCGCCGCCACATGGCAGCGCGCCATGGCGGTCGTGGCGGTACTGGCGTCCGCGCTCGGCGTGGTGCTTGCCACGCTGACGCCTTCGACGGCGGTTCAGGCCCAGCCGGCGGCCGATCTGGCCCAGCCGGCAGCGCCCAACCTTGCCTTCCACTATGGCAGCAAGCCGCCCGTGGACGCCCTGCAGGCCTTCGACGTGGCCGTGGTGGAGCCCGACAGCGGCTTCGACCCCCGCCGCGCCGCCACGCCGCAGACGGCGTGGTTCGCCTACGTCAGCCTGGGCGAGGTGCTGCCCAGCCGGGCCTACTTCCAGGACATCCCCAAGAATTGGCTGGTCGGCAGCAACGACGCCTGGCAGGCACGCGTGGTTGACCAGGCCACCGACGGCTGGCCGGCATTCTATGTGGACAAGGTCATCGCCCCGCTGTGGGAGCGCGGCTATCGCGGCTTCTTCCTCGATACGCTCGACTCCTATCACCTGGTGGCCAAGACCGACGCCGAGCGCGCCCGGCAGGAAGCCGGCATGGTGCGCGTGATCCAGGCCATCAAGGCCCGTTACCCCGAGGCCCGGCTGCTGTTCAACCGGGGCTTCGAGATCCTGCCGCAGGTACACAGCCTGGTCTACGGCGTGGTGTTCGAATCGCTGTTCCGGGGCTGGAACCAGGCGCAGGGCCGCTATACCGAGGTCAGCCAGCAGGATCGCGACTGGTTGCTGGCGCAGGCCCGCGTCATCCGCGAGCAGTACAAGCTGCCCGTGATTTCCATCGATTACTGCCCGCCGGCCGACCGGCGCTGCGCCCGCGACACCGCGCGCCGCATCCGCGCGCTCGGCATCACGCCGTACGTGACCGATTCCGGCCTGCAGACCGTGGGCGTCGGCCAGATCGAGGTCATGCCGCGCCGCGTGCTGGTGGTGCAGGAGAGCGAGCCCGGCGTGGCCATCGACAACACCGAGGGCGTGCGTTTCGTCTCCATGCCGATCAACTACCTGGGCTACCGGGTGGATTTCGCCGAGACGCGCGATCCGCTGCCCGAGATCGGCCCGGACCGCTATGCGGGCGTGGTGGTCTGGTCCAACGGCTATTTCACCCAGCAGCCCGGCCGCTTCCTGGCCTGGGTGGAGAAGCAGATGGCCCAGGGTGTGCCCGTGGTCTTCATGAACGGCTTCGGCGCCCCCGTGGCCGGCTCGCTGGCGCGTACGCTGGGGCTCAAGCCGGTGAAGGGCCGCGTCTCTGGGCCGGTGTCCATCGTGTCGAAGGACCCGATGCTGGGTTTCGAGATGCCGGTCGCCCCGGACCGCTCGGAAGCGGTGCCGGT
This sequence comes from Cupriavidus sp. 2KB_3, assembly GCF_052115685.1. Lineage (NCBI taxonomy): Bacteria > Pseudomonadati > Pseudomonadota > Betaproteobacteria > Burkholderiales > Burkholderiaceae > Cupriavidus > Cupriavidus sp. 2KB_3. The sequence continues at coordinate 166,830 of NZ_JBFRHD010000003.1, read as the reverse complement.
GCAGGTGCAGGAGGGCGCGGCCAACACGCGGTCGCTGCTGCGCATGCGCTCGGGCACGCTGACCTATGATGCCGCGGCCATCACGCCATGGGGCGGATACGTCACAGGGCCTTACGCGGTGCGCCAGAACGCGGCCACCGACCAGGACCGCTGGATTATCCAGCCGCTCCAGTTCCTGCGCGAGGCGCTGCGTCTGCCTCAGATGCCCGTCCCGGATTCCACCACGGAGAGCGGCCGTCGCCTGCTGACCATCCATATCGATGGCGACGGCTTTGCCTCCAAGGCTGAAATTCCTGGCGGGGGCTTCTCGGGCGAGGTGCTGTTCCGCGAGATTTTCGACAAATACCGCCTGCCGATGACCATGTCGGTGATCGAGGGCGAGGTGGGCAAGTCGGGCATGTACCCGAAGCTGACGGCGGAGCTGGAGCCGATTGCCCGCAAGATCTTCGCCCAGCCGTACGTGGAAGTGGCCAGCCACACCTACTCGCACCCGTTCGAGTGGGGCCGTACCGTGCCCGGCCACGAGAGTGATGCCCGCATCCAGGAGGGTGACGAGGCCTATCACCTGGCGATTCCCGGCTACAAGATGGACCTGAACCGCGAGATCGGCGGGTCGATCGACTACATCAACAAGGTGCTGGCGCCCCCGGGCAAGCCGGTGAAGATGGTGCTGTGGCCCGGCGACTGCCAGGCCCCGCCCGAGGCGCTCAAGCTGACCGAGCAGGCCGGCGTGCTGAACATGAACGGTGGCGACACCATGATCACGCGCAGCAACCCCAGCTGGACCGCGATTGCGCCGCTGGGCATCCACAAGGCCGACAACACCTTCCAGGTGTTTGCCACCAACCAGAACGAGAACATCTACACCAACCTGTGGCATGGCCCGTTCTATGGCTTCGAGCGCGTGATCGAGACCTACGAGCTGACCGAGAAGCCGTACCGCTTCAAGGCCGTGAACATCTACTACCACAGCTATTCCGGCACCAAGGTGGCGTCGCTGCGGGCGCTGCGCAAGGTCTATGACTACGTGCTCACGCAGCCGCTGCTGCCGATGCATTCCACCGACTACGTGCTCAAGGTCATCGACTGGCAGGGCATGGCCGTGGCGCGCGAGCTGGGCGAGGGCGTGGCGGGCGCGGAAGGCGCGCCGGCCACCGGCGCCTGGGTGGTGCGGGGCGACGGCAACCTGCGCAACCTGCGCTGGAACGGTACGGGCGTGCCGGACGTGGCCACCGCGCGCGGCGTGACCGGTTCGTCGCCGGCGCCGGGCGGCGGCACCTACGTGCACCTCGATGGCGGCAATGCGCGCTTCCAGATCGTGCCGGCCGCCACGCGCGCCGTGCCCGAGATCCCCGAGGCCAACGGCCTGGTGCGCGACTGGCAGCGCGACGGCCAGGTCACGCGCTTCCGTTTCAGCGGCTACTACAAGCCTTTCTTCCGGCTGGCCAATGCCGGCCAGTGCAGTGTGACGGTCGACGGCAAGCCCGTGGCCGGTGTGCGCGAGCGCAACACGCTGCGAATCGATACCCCCGCGGTGAATGATCCGATCCATGTCCAGCAACAAGTCGAAGTCCGCTGCGCCGGCTGAACGCGAGCGGCTGTTGCCGCCCGCGCTGGTCCTGACCTTCACCGCCATGGTGGGGGTGGGGCTGGCGCTGATGTTCCCGCGTGAAACGCTGCGCGAGCGCCTGCTCGGACAGGGCCGCACCGTCGATGGCCTGACCGTGGCCTACCTCGAGGCATGGTCGCGCGTGGCCCCCAACGACACCAGCTTCATGGGCGTGCTGGCGGAGCAGTACGCCCGCAGCGGCCGGCTCGATGACGCCGAGGCCATGCTCGCCCGCATGCAGGCGGTGCAGGGCGCGGACCTGAGCGGCCCGATCCTGCGCACGCGGATCGAGATCTCCCAGCAGCGCGCCTACGCGGCGCTGCCGGAGACGCCCGAGCGCGCGCAGCGGCTGGCGACCATGAACGACCTGCTGAAGGACGCCACCGCGCCGGCGCAGATGCGCAAGTGGTCGCTCGCGGATCTGCAGGCGCTGGCCACGCAGTCGCGCCAGATCGGCGCCGCGGACCCGGCCGGCAAGCTGTTCCGCGAACTGGCCGTACGCGACCCCGGCAACGCGGACTTCTACAACAAGCAGCTGGCCGGCATCGCGCTGGCCGGCGGCAACTATCGTGACTCCGCCCAGGCGCTGTTCGACGCGCAGGCGCGCGCCAAGAACCTGTACGAGCAGCGCACGCTGTTCCTCCAGGCGCTGCAGACGCTGCAATCGGGCAATCTGCTCGACGAGGCGCTGGCGGAAGCCGAGCGCCGGGGCGGCAAGCTGCTCGATGATGCCGAGGTGCTGCGCTACCTGACCAAGCTGGCGCTGGCGGCGGGCAAGCCCGAGCTGGCGGCGAAGTACGTCGAGCGGCTGCTGAAGCTGTCGGCCAACAAGCCGATGGGCGCGACACTGCTCGCGCAGGCCCATCTGCGGCGCGTCTCCGACACCGAACCGTGGCTGGCCCGCGAGGTGGTGTTCCTGGACGGCCCGCGCGGCGTGGCGCTGCGCGAGCGGCTGGCGGCAGCCGGCGAACTCGGCGTGCGCCACGTGGCGGACACCGGCAACCTCTCGCAGGCCGACGCCCAGGCGGCGGCCAAGGCCGAGGTGGCGGCTGCGGCCGCTGCAGCGGCCAAAGACGGCAAGGCGTTCAATCCGGACGACTACGATCTCGCCTATCGCGTGTTCCTGGCCGCAGGCAAGCTCGACCAGGCGCAGCGCGTGGCGCAGACCGCCGTGCAGAAGCTGCCGAACGAGCCGGTCTGGCGGGAGCGGCTGGCGCAGGTGGCCGAATGGAACCGCCAGCCGATGATCGCGCTGCAAAGCTGGCTCCAGTACGCCCAGGCCACCAACGACGAACGTGCGTGGAACAACGTCATGCGGCTGGCCCCGGGGCTGTCCGACGACCGCGCCTATCTGGCGGCGCTGCGGCACCGTGCCGGCAGCGGCGACCTGAAGACCATCGACGAGGTGGTGGCCGCCTACGAACGCCTCGGCGAGCCCGAGGCCGGCATGGCCTTCCTCGATTCCCTGAGCCGCGGCCCGCACGGCCGCGCGGTGATGGAGCGCAACGCGCAGCTGGCCGAGCGCGCCGGCCGCGACAGCCGCGCCTTCGAACTGTATGGCCAGCTCCAACAGCGCTTCGGCGCGCAGCCCGAGTACGCGCTCAAGCGCGCCAACATGCTTTATGTGAATGGCCGCCTGACGCAGGCCATGGACGCGCTGCTGCCGGCACGCGCCAAGGCCGGCCCGCGCGACCTGCTGTACTGGCGCACCTACACCGAGCTGGCGCGCCTGACGCAGCGCGATGACCTGCTCACGGACGGCTACCGCCAGATGATGATCGCGGTTGGCAACACGCACGACGACCATTGCATGGCAATGCCGCCCGGCGCTGCCCGCAACGACTGCCTGGCCGAGGTGCGCGATACCGAGGAAGCCGATTTCTCGAACCTGATCCAGTACTACGACACGACGCCCATCGATGCGGGCCGGATTGCCGAGGCCGGCTGGCGCAAGAGCGGCAAGCGCGAGCAGCTCGAACTCGCCATCTATTACTACACCCGCGCCCATGCCTACGTGCGCGTGGAACAGCTGTTCGCCAGCCTCACGCCCGAGCAGAAGCGCGACGCCGAAGGCTCGGCGACGTTCCTGATGCGTCGCGCCGAGTACTGGCGCCTGACCGGCGACCGCGAGCACGCGCTGGCCGACCTGCGCCACGCGGTAGGCCAGTCCGATGCGGACAGCGAGACCTTTGCCGCCCTGCTGTGGGCGCTGGTCGACATGGGGACGGACAGCGAAGTGCGCGCCGTGATGCAGCGGCTGAAGCCCGAGGCCGAGGACGATCCCGGCCTGTGGGGCGCCTATGCCGCCGGCGCCATGCGCTTCCAGGACGGGCGCACCGCGCTGCACTACCTGCACAAGATCCAGATGGGCAAGAGCGCCGATCCGCTCTGGCTGGGCCTGATGGCCGATGCGTACGAGGCCATCGGCCAGACGCAGATGGCATGGCGCATCCGCAAGCAGGCGTGGATCGACCTCCATCACGCGTGGTCGCCGGCGGGGCAGAAGGGCGCCGAGGTGCCGCACGCCGGTGAGGAGGACGACGCGGCCAGTGACCCCGAGGACGAGGAAAACGCGCAGGGCGCCCCGGCGCGCGCGGACCTGCGCCGCCAGACCGTGGCGCTGGGCCAGATCTTTGCGTCGGGCGATGTCTCGCGCAATCTGGTGATAGAAATGCTGCGCCGCGACCGCGCGGAAGTGGCCGCACGCCGTCAGTCGCCGGGTGAGTCGCCGGCCGTCACAGGGGCGTCGAAGCTTGGTAACGTGCCGGGCCTGCCGCCGCTGGTGGTGGCGCCGCCCGCCGAGCTGACCGAGCGCGAGCGCCGGCGCCAAAGCCTGATCTCGGCCGCCAGCCGCGAGGTGGCACTGGCCTGGGCGATGTCGTCGGAGTCGAACGAGCTGGCCCGCGCGTGGCTGGCGCGGCAGTACGTCAAGACGCTCCAGCGCCCGGCCTATGCCGAAGTGTCGATCGCGCTCGACAACAACGATCTGAATGCACTGGACCGCATCATGGAGCGTCAGGCGGGCCGCGTGCCCGTGGCGAACCAGATCGAGGCCAATCGCCAGCTTGACCGCATCTCGGCCGCGCAGACCCAGGCGTTCGAGACCCAGGAGATGGCCCGCACCGACGACACCCTGCAGGAGACGCTGCAGGACGCGCTGCTGTTCAACGCGCAGGCCATCGAGCCGCGCGTGACCTTCCAGCACCAGAAGCCGCTCGAATACTTCGAATACAGCCTGGGCGCCGGCGCCCGGCTGTGGGACGGCTACGCCGTGGGCCTGCGCGGCGTGTTCCGCGACCAGCGCAGTACCGATCCGACCCAGTTGGCCAACGTGCCGGCCGGTGACCGCCGCGCCGAGCTGACGCTTGATTACCGCGACTCCCAGAAGCGCTGGCTGGTGGGCGTGGGCCGCCGCGACGGGCTGGAGAGCTTCACCACCGCGCGCATGACCGGCCAGTGGAACCTGGAGAGCCGGGTGTCGTTCACGACGCTGGCCGGCTACAACCAGCCCGCCGACGAGTCCTCGCAACTGCGCGTGGGCGGCATGAAGGACGTACTGGGCGCTGGCGCCACCTGGCGGCTGGGCCTGCGCGAGTTCATCAGCGGGCGCTTCGAATACAGCCATTTCTATGGTCAGGACCGCAGCGCGCTGGGCCATGGCCTGCTGTTCGACGTGGAGGCGGGCTACCGCATCCGCACGCAGTATCCCGACTACACGGTGCGCGCCGTGGCCACGCGCGGCATCTACACCCGCAACAGCGGCACGCTGACGCCGGCCCTGCAGCGGCTGATGCCGGCCGATGACGACGAGGCGAACACGGCGTTCTACATGCCGCAGAGCTTCACGCAGACCGGCGTGCTGTTCGGCTTCGGCACCGACCTGCTTGCCGAATACACGCGCAAGTGGCGGCCATTCGCGGAGGTGGGTGCGCTGTACGACTCCCGCGCCGGGCACAACTTCCACGGGCAGGCGGGCGTGGCCGGCTCGGTGTTCGGCAACGACCATCTGGCGCTGTATATCTCGCACGACACCGCGGCCCGCACCAGCGGGACGCCGCTGACCGAGGTCGGCCTGCGCTATCGCTGGCTGTACTGAAGATTGACGACGAAGGTTTTCAAGGTAAACGAGGGGAATCCCATGAAAATGACAATGACTGGCAAGGGCCGCATCGGGCGGATGGCGGCATGGATCGGCACCGTTGGCGCGGCGCTGTGGCTGGCGGGTTGCGCGGTGACGGATGTGGGTCGCGCGCCACAAATGGCAGCCGGCGACACGGTGGCAGTGCTGCCAATCGTCAACTACACCGAGACGCCGCAGGCCGGCCTGCGCGCCGAAGCCATCGCCGAATCGCTGCTGAAGACCGGCGGCATTGCCAACCTGAAGCGCTACCCGGCTTCGCTGAACCCGGAAACGCTGTTCGAGCCGGCCGAGCGCGAGTCGGTGGGCAAGGCGCTGGAATGGGCCCGCGGCGAGCGCGCCCGCTACGCGCTGACCGGCGCGGTGCAGGAATGGCGCTATAAGGTAGGTGTGGATGGCGAGCCGGCGGTGGGCATCTCGCTGCAACTGATCGACGTGGCCAGCGGCCAGGTGGTGTGGTCCGCCACGGGCAGCGACAGCGGCTGGAGCCGCGCCTCGCTGTCGGGCACCGCGCAGAAGCTGCTGCGCCGCCTGCTGGCGCCGCTGATGCAGGGCTGATCGCGTTCTCGGACGCTGTAGAAAAGGACAGGTGACACGCGTGGGGAATTCTGCGGAAAAGAGGCGCCAGGGGCAGGGGATTGGCCTCGGCGGGCGCTATGCGCGCTGGCTGGCGCCCGCGGTGAGCGGGCCGGCCGCGGCGCTGGAGTTGATCGCCACCATGGTGATCGCGATGGGGCTGGCCTGGCTCGTGCTGCCGCAGAACCCGCTGCTGCTCGGCATGGGCTTTCCCTGGGCGTGGCTGCTGCCGGTGATCCTGGCGCTGCGCTATGGCACGCTGATTGGCGTGGGCTCGGTGCTGATGCTGCTGGGCGGCTGGTTTGTCTTTGAATCGCTCGGCAGCTACACCAGCGCGTTCCCGCGCATGTTTTTCCTGGGCGGCCTGCTGCTGGTGCTGGTCTCGGGGCAGTTTGGCGATGTGTGGGGCACGCGGCTGGCGCGCGCCCGGGCCGTCAACCGCTACCTGGACGAGCGGCTGGCCGCACTGACCAAGAACCACTACCTGCTGCGCATTTCCCATGCGCGGCTGGAGAACGACCTGCTGGCACGCCCGACCACGCTGCGCGACACACTCTCGCAGATGCGGGCCGTCGCCATGGGCGACGCCGCACGGGGCGTGGCGGGCCAGCCCGACACGCTGCCCGGCGCCCAGCCGATGCTGCAGGTGGTGGCGCAGGCTTGCCAGATCGAAGGCGCGGCGCTGTTCGCGTGCGATGGCGAGCGCATCTCGCCGCAGGCCGCTGCGAGCATCGGGCCGGCCTTCGAGCTGAACCTGGACGATCCGCTGGTGCGCCATTGCCTCGACACGCGCGAGCTGGCCCACCTGCGCTCGTCCGGCCTGCAGCAGGACGCCGAGACCCGCTACGTGGCCGTGGCGCCGGTGCTGGCCGGCTCCGACCGCCTGATCGGCGTGCTGGTGGTGGAACGCATGCCGTTCCTCTCGCTGACCTATGAAAACCTCCAGCTGCTGATGGTGCTGATGGGCTACTACGCCGATGGCGTGGAGCACGGCCAGGCCACGCACGGCATCCAGGCGCTGATGCCTGCCATTCCGTACGCATTTGCGCTCGACTACGCGCGGCTGTCGCGGCTGCGCCAGGAAACCGGCGTCGAAAGCTCGGTGGTGGCGCTGGTGTTCGACCTCGACGAAGCCCGCGACGCGCTGTTCGAACAGGTGGTGCGCAGCCGCCGGGCGCTGGACGTGGCCTGGCCCGCGCGCAGCCCGCGCCAGCGCGCCATGCTGACGCTGATGCCGCTGTCCGACAGCCAGGCCGTCTCGGCCTATCTGGTGCGGATCGAAGACATGCTGCGCGCGCAGTTCGGCACCGACTTCGCCACCTCGCACATCGGCGTGTACTCGCTGACCGTGCCGGCCACCGGCGCCGAAGACGCGCTGGTGCGGCTGTTGCAGCGTTGCCAGATCGATGGCGCCACGGCGACCGATGCCACGGCGCCGCGCCCGGCGGCGTCCGGCGTGGTGGCTGGCAACAATGCTCCGGTGCCTGCTTCGGCAGGCACGCAGGCGGGCTGACGCATGGGCAAGCTGACCCTCGGCGGCACCGCCTTCCAGATCGCCGCGCTGGCGCTGCTGTTTCGCGGCGGCACGGGCCTGCCGCTGCTGCTGGCGTTCTTCGCCCTGCAGGCGGCGGCTGCGGGCCTGCTGGGGCTGGCGCTGTGGCGCCTGCTGCCACGCCGCTTCCGCACGCCGTTTGCGTGGACCTATGCCTACCTGGCCGCGTTCTGCTTCTTCGTGCCGCTGGGCGGGACGCTGGTCTGCCTCGGCAGCCTGCTGTTTGCGCGGCTGTTCCCGGGCCGGCGCGATGCGTCCGGCATTGCCTCGGTGGCGCTGCCGGCCTTCGTCACCCACCTGATCCAGCGCGTGACGCACGGCGGCGGGGCGCGCCTGCGCGCGCAGCTTGGCAATACACGCGCACCGCTGCCGGAGCGCATGAACGCGCTGGTGGCGATGCAGTCGATGCCGACGCGCACCGCCAGCCCCGTGCTGCGCGAGCTGCTGGCGGACAGCACGGACGACATCCGCCTGCTCGCCTACGGCATGCTCGATGGCGCAGAGAAGCAGCTGACGCAACAGATCCTGGCCGAATTGCCGCGCCTGGAAGCCGCTGACACGCCTCAGGCGCGCGGCGAGATCAACAAGCGGCTGGCCGACCTCTACTGGGAACTGATCTACCAGAACCTGGTGCAGGGCGATGTGTACCGCTATACCGCCAGCCAGGTGGAACGCTACGCCAGCGCCGCGCTGGAGACCGACGACACCAACGCCGCGCTCTGGTACATGCGGGGCCGGCTGGCGCTCACGCGCAATGCGCCGGCCGAGGCGCGCGCCTGGCTCACGCGGGCCGAGTCGCTCGGCTTCGCGCGCGAGCGCGTGCTGCCGCTGCTGGCGGAAGCCGCCTACCTGGAACGCGACTACGCCGCCGTGCATCGCCTGATGGCGGCTTTCGACAGTCCTTCGCCGCTCCCGCTGGTGCGGCCCCTGCTGCGGTACTGGCAATCATGAGTGAAATACTGGTTAAGGGAACGTCCGCCGACGTCATGCTGCTGCTGGAAGGCACGTTCCCGTATGTAAGCGGGGGCGTGTCCAGCTGGGTCAACCAGATGATCCGCGCCTTCCCGGACATCCGCTTCGGCATCGTCTTTATCGGCAGCCGCCGGCAGGATTATGGCGAGATGGCCTACACGCTGCCGGACAACGTCGTGCATCTGGAAACCCATTTCCTGTACGACTTTCCGCCGCCGCCGATGGTGCACGGCAGCACGGGCGACCCGCGCGCCTTCGAGAAGGCCGACGCGCTGCACGAGATGCTGCGCGAGCCCGGACGCGAGCAGGAAGCCGGCGAGTTGATCCGCGAACTGATGCCGGCGCTGCGCGAGGGCGGGGCGCTCTCCGAGGACGCTTTCCTCTACAGCCGCCGCGCCTGGCAGACCATTACCGATCAGTATCGGCAGTTCTGCACGGACCCGTCGTTCACGGACTACTTCTGGACCATCCGCATCATGCACAAGCCGCTGTGGCAGCTGGTGCGGATTGCCGACTCGCTGATCCCGGCGAAGATGTACCACACGGTGTCCACGGGCTACGCGGGCTTCCTGGGTGCGATGCTGCGCTACCGCACCGGGCGGCCGCTGCTGGTGTCCGAGCACGGCATCTATACGAAGGAACGCAAGATCGACCTGTTCCAGAGCCAGTGGATCCGGGATAACCGCAACATCTTCGAGCGGGACATTTCCCAGATCAGCTACTTCCGCGAGCTGTGGGTGCGCTTCTTCGAGACCCTGGGCCGGGTCTGCTACGACGCCGGCGACGAGATCGTGGCGCTCTACGAGGGCAACCGGCGCCGCCAGGTGGCCGATGGCGCGGTGGAAGCGCGCACGCGCAATATCCCCAACGGCATCAACCTGCCCCGGCTGTCGGCGCTGCGCACGCAGCGGGCGCCAGGCGTGCCGCCGGTGCTGTGCCTGATCGGCCGCGTGGTGCCGATCAAGGACATCAAGACCTTTATCCGCGCGATGCTGACCGTGGTGCGCGAGTACCCGGACGCCGAAGGCTGGATCGCCGGCCCCGAGGACGAGGATCCCGAGTACGCGCAGGAATGCCGCAGCCTGGCGGAAAGCCTGGGGCTCGGCAAGAAAGTGAAGTTCCTCGGCTTCCAGAAGATCGACGAACTGCTGCCGAAGGTGGGCGTGCTGATCCTCAGCTCGATCTCGGAGGCGCTGCCGCTGGTGGTGCTGGAGGGCTTCGCGGCGGGCGTGCCGTGCGTGACGACTGACGTGGGCTCGTGCCGCGAACTGATCTTCGGCCTGCCCGGCGAGGATGCGGCGCTGGGCGCGGCGGGCGGCGTGGTCCGCATCGCCGATCCGGCTGCACTGGCCGGTGCCGCGCTGGCGTTGCTGACCGATCCGCCACGCTGGCAGGCCGCCCAGGCGGCCGGCATTGCGCGGGTGGAACGCTATTATACGCAGGAGCAGATGGTGGGCAGCTATCGCGCGCTGTATGCGGCGCTGATGGACAAGCCCGATCACACGGGACGCACGGATGGGGCCGCGCCGGCCGGTAATCCGGCCAAGTGCCCCGTGCACGGAGGACGCTGACATGGCCGGGATTGGTTTCGAACTCCGCAAGATGCTCCGGCGCGACAGCCTGTCCGGCATGCTGAGCGCCTACGCCTACGCCGGCGTGATCAGCTCCGGGCCGTGGGTGCTGTCGATCCTCGGCATCCTGCTGATCGGCCTGCTGAGCATTGGTTTCGTGATTCCGGGGATGCTGATCACGCAGTTCCAGGTGTCGGTGACCTACCTGATTGCCTGCAGCCTGATCCTGACCGGGCCGATGCAGCTGTCGTTCACGCGCTTTACTTCCGACCGGCTGTTCGAGCAGCGCGACCACCTCGTGCTGTCGAACTACCACGCGGTGGCGCTGCTCTCCACGGGGCTGGCCGGCGCCATCGGCGTGGGCTGCGCGGTCTGGGCGTTCCCGGAGCAGTCGGTGCTGTACCGGCTGCTGATGATCGCGGGCTTCGTGATCATGAGCAATATCTGGATCGCGGCGATTTTCCTGTCGGGCATGAAGCAGTACAAGGCCATCGTGTGGACGTTCTTCGTCGGCTACACGATCACGGTGCTGGGCGCGCTGGCGCTGCGCTCGCGCGGGCTGGAGGGGCTGCTGGCCGGCTTCGTGGTGGGCCAGCTGTGCCTGCTGGTGGGCATGATCACGCTGATCTACCGCAACTACACCAGCCAGCGCTTCATGTCATTCGAGGTGTTCCAGAAGCGCTACGCCTATCCTAGCCTGGTGGCCATCGGCCTGTTCTACAACCTCGGCATCTGGCTGGACAAGTTCATGTTCTGGTATGCGCCGTCCACGGGCCAGCAGGTGATCGGCCCGCTGCACGCGTCCATCATCTACGACATCCCGGTGTTCCTGGCCTACCTCGCCATCATCCCGGGCATGGCGGTGTTCCTGGTGCGTATCGAGACCGATTTCGTCGAGTACTACGACGCGTTCTACAACGCGGTGCGCGGCGGCAGCTCGCTCGAGCACATCGAGGACATGCGCAACACGATGGTCCAGACCATCCGCCTGGGGCTGTACGAGATCGTCAAGGTGCAGGCCATCGCGGCGCTGCTGCTGTTCGTGGTGGGGCCGTGGGTGCTGCGGCTGCTGGGCATTTCCGAGCTGTACCTGCCGCTGCTCTATGTCGACGTGATCGGCGCGAGCCTGCAGGTGGTGCTGCTCGGCGTGCTCAACATTTACTTCTACCTGGACCGCCGGCGCGAAGTGCTGCTGCTGACCGGGACCTTCGTGGTGCTGAACTTCGTGCTGACCCGGCTGACGCTGGAGCTGGGCCCGGCCTGGTATGGCTACGGGTTCGCGGTGTCGCTGCTGATCGTGGTGGCGCTGGCGCTGTACCTGCTGGACCGCAAGCTGGAGCGGCTGGAGTACGAGACGTACATGCTGCAGTAGGGCCTGGGAGTCAAGGGCCGCAGGCCGGGGTCGTGCCTGTTATAGCTTTTACACACGGCAGGGCGCGCGCGCGCGGCCCCGCTGGCCATCGTTTCAAACGTGCGGGCCCAATGCTGCGCTTGCCCCGCGCCATCCCCCGCCGTCGCAGCGGCGCCGCAACACTGTTGCATGCCCCTCGAACGGAGCCTCGACGCGCCGTCGCGCGTTTGGGTAACATGATGCGGCCGCGCCACACATCGGCGGCAGTCATCAGAGGGATGTATGAGAATTGCCTCCGTGGAGGACGACCCCAGCCAGGCCGCACAGATCCGACAACTGCTCGAGGAGGCCGGCTTTACGTGTACGAGCTTCGCCGCCGGATCGGACTTCCTGCGCGCGCTGCGCGACCAGGTGTTCGACCTGCTGGTCATCGACTGGCAACTGCCCGACATGAGCGGCTACGAGGTCGTGAACTGGGTGCGCCAGCATGCCGGCCGGCTGCCGCCCATCCTGTTCCTGACCAGCCGGATCGACGAATCCGATATCGTCGCCGGCCTCGCCGTCGGGGCGGACGACTACCTGGCCAAGCCGGTGCGGCCCGCCGAGTTCGTGGCCCGCGTGCGCGCGCTGCTGCGCCGCGCCTATCCGGCCGTGCCCCATGACGACCAGTTGCTGCGCCAGGGCCGCTATGTGGTGGATGCACGCCGGCGATCCATCACGCTCTCGGGCACGCTGGTGGAACTGTCGCCGCGCGAGTTCGACCTCGCGCTGTTCCTGTTCCGCAATATCGGCCGGCTGCTCTCGCGGGAGGTGATCGAGCAGGCCGTCTGGGGCCGCGCGATGGAAGCCGGCTCGCGCACGCTGGACACCCATATCTCGCGGCTGCGCATCAAGCTGGAGATGCGGCCCGACAATGGCGTGCGGCTGATGTCCGTCTACTCGCACGGCTACCGGTTCGAGGAGGCCAGCACGCTGGCCGCCGGGCAGCCCGATGCATAGCCAGGCGCCGCCGCCGTTGCCCCGCTTTCTCGACGGCCTCGAGAACCTGCCCGAGGCTACGGTGATCTGCGATATCGACGGCGGCATCCTCGTGGCGAACCGCCGCGCGGTGGCGCTGGCTCCCGCCATGCTGTCCGGCATCGAGGATCTGGCCGTGCGCGGCGGCGGCACCGCGCCGGGTGCCTCCCCGGATTCTCCGGATTCCCCTGATTTCCCTGATTTCCCCGACGATGCCTATGGCGGCCTTGCCCCGCCGGGCCTGCCGGATCTGATCGAAGCGCTGTTCCCGGTGCCGGGCCCCGGCCTCGCCTACTGGGATGCGCTCTGCGCGGTGCTGGACTCCCACGCGCCGGTCATGTCGTCCGACGATTCCCAGGGCGTGGAACTGGCCACCGAGGACGACCGCCGCTTCCTGCTCCACGGTGCGCCGTTGCAGAGCGAAAGCGGCCGGCCGCCCGGGGCCATCGTCAGCCTGATCGACATCACCACGGTGCGCCGCGCCGAGCGTCAGCGCGCCCAGATGCTGCATTTCCTGTCGCACGACATGCGTTCCCCCCAGGCCTCGATCCTGGCGCTGATCGACATGCAGTCGCGCCCCAGCCGCGCGCTGCCGCCGGAGGTGCTGCTGGCCCGCATCGCCGAACACGCGCACCGCACGCTGGCGCTGGCCGACGACTTCATCCGGCTGGCGCAGGCGGATTCGGAACGGCTGGAGTTTGCGGAGGTGGAGTTGACCGGCCTGGTGCTGGACGCCACCGACGAACTCTGGGCGCTGGCCAAGGCGCGCGGCATCGAACTGCAACTGAGTCTGGAAGCAGAGGGCGAGACCCTGCGCGCCGCCCCCGTGCTGCTGGTGCGCGCCATCGCCAATCTGGTCAGCAATGCCATCAAGTTCGGGCCGCCCGGCAAGCCGGTGTCGGTGCGGCTGCGGCGCATGGGGCTGTTCCTGGCGGTGGCGGTGTCGGATTCCGGCCCGGGCATTTCCTACGCGGATCAGGCGCGCCTGTTCGAACCGTTCCGCCGCGTGCACGCGCCGGGCGCCGATGCGCCGGCCGGCAGCGGGTTGGGGCTGGTGTTCGTGAAGACCGTGGCGGAACGGCACGGCGGCCGTGTCATGGTGGACAGCGCCGCCGGCGCCGGGGCCACCTTTACGCTGTTGCTGCCGTTGCGCCGGCGCGCCGGCTGACCGGGCCGCGCCCACATCGGGCGTCGACACTCGCCCAGAGCGGCGGTATAGACACGCCCGCCGACACAATTGTTGGCAATCGACCTGGACGAAATTGCTTACGATGGGCGGGGCCACGGACTCCGCATCCGAGGCTTTGGTGTCCGCGCTGGCCTCGGCGCGGACACGGCTTTTTTCCGGTGCCCCTTACTACTTCGCCATGCCCGGCGCGGGCGCCGGCGTAGCGGCCGGCACGGGTGGGGTGGCTTCGGGCTTGGCGCCGTCGGCGTCCGGCTTGGCCGGTGCGTCGGGGGAAGCCGGCGTGTCCGGCTTGATCCGCTTCGGCACGTCCGAAGGCGTGCCCTCATCCTCTTCGTCATACGACGGCAGATCGTCGCCCCCCTGGCCCAGCAGGTAGCGGCGCCGCTGCAGATAGCCATCCCGCACGAAGGAATACTTGTCCAGCGCGGCCAGCGAGAGCAGGTCCGTTGCGCCGAGCAGGTTGGTCCGCACGTTCACCACGTTGAGCGCGAACAGCGAATTGCGCCATGCCGGGTCGAGGTAGTGCGCCGGGTCGAGGTAGAAGCTGCCGGCCAGCCCGATACCATCGCGCACGGTGCTCGGCCCGAACAGCGGCAGCACGATGTACGGCCCCTGCGGAAAGCCCCACACCCCTAGCGTCAGCCCCAGATCCTGCGAATGGCGCTCAATGCCGGCCGCCGTGGCGATGTCGATCAGGCCGCCGATGCCGAGCACCGAGTTGATCGCCACGCGCATCAGGGTTTCCGCCGCGGCGGTGCCCTTGCCCTGCAGCAGATTGTTGGCGAAGTTGCCGACGTCGGCCAGGTTCGAATAGAAGTTGGTCACCGCCTGCCGCACGGGCTCGGGCGTCACCGCCTTGTAGCCCTTGGAGATGGGCACGGCCACGTACTCGTCCACCGTGTCGTTGACCTTGAAGGTCACGCGGTTCATGGGCTCGAGCGGATCGTCCGGGTTGGCCTGCGGGCCGGAGGCGCAGCCCGCGAGCAGGGCGGAGAGGGTGGTGGCGGCGAGTGCGCTGGCGATCCGGGAGCGGCCGGTCAGGCCCATCGAGCGGGAAATCGGAAGACGGCGGGCGCCGGGCAGGAGCGGGAGACGGGAGAGCATGGTGAGACGGTAGGTCTTTCTTGATTTCTTGTGGTTATGGGGGCCGGCCGCCGGCACTTCAAGGGCTGCGGCAGGCAACAATACCGCATCACCGCTACTTACCGCCTGGTATTCCCGTGGTCTGCCCCATGGTGGTTATCGGCGGAATTCCCCAGCGTCGTAGCCACCGTCAAGGGGGGTAGCGAGGGGCCGAGCGGATCGTGGCGCCCCACCGGCGCCCGGCGCGGCCGCCCCATCAGGATCGGCTGGAAGAACACCGCGCCCGCCAGTGTGGTGACCAGCGCCAGCGCCAGCAGCTTGCCCATGCTCGCCGTGCCCGGGTGGTGCGACAGCCAGAGGCTGCCGAACGCCGTGGCCGTGGTGGCGGCGCTGAACAGCACCGCATGCGTCAGGCTCGATTGCAGCAGCTTGGTCTTGCCGTTGCGCCACGCAATCACGTAGTAGATCTTGAACGCGACGCCGATGCCCAGCAGCAGCGGCAGCGCAATCACGTTGGCGAAGTTCAGCGCGATGCCGAACACCACGCACAGCTCCAGCGTGACGATGCCGGACACCAGCAGGGGAATCAGCGTGCGCAGCACGTCGCCCACGCGCCGCAACGTAATCCAGAGCAGCACCGTAATCGACAGCACGGCCCACAGGCCCGCATGGCTGAACGCGGTCATGATCGTGTCCGCCGAACCGCGGATCGCGATCGGGCCACCCGTGGCATCAGGCTGCACGCGCGCCATCACGTCCAGGAAGTGGTCGAGCGCAGCCGCGCGCGCGGCCTCGTTCTTGACCCCGGGAGGCGGCAGCTTGGGCGATACGCTGACCAGCGCCTTGCCGTCCGGGGCCAGCCAGTCGCGCACGAGTTCCGGCGGCAGCGTCTGCTGCGACACCGGCTCCGGCTGGAGCGAGCGTTGCAGCGTGGCGAGCGCAAGCCGCAGCGGCAGGGCGATGGCCCGCTCGGCACGGTCGCGCGTGGCAGGTTCGGCATCGGACAGCTTCTTCAGCGAGCGCGACAGATGCGCGGCGGCTTCCGCGCCCGGCCCGGGATGATCGAGGGCGGCCAGGTCGAGCTGGCGCGAGGCGTTGCGCAGCGATGCCACGCGCCGCACGTCGTCGGCCGGTTCAGACGGGGTCTGCGTCAGCGCCGGCATCATCGTCTTCGCCAGTCCGGCGATGATCGCCAGCTTGGGCGCCTGATCGTCGGGGATGAAGGTGCGCAGCGTGACCACGCGCTCGACTTCGGGCAGGGCCTTGAGCTTGTCTGCGGTGCGCTGGGCGGCCGCCAGCGACGGGGCGAGTACCTTCACGTCGTCAGTGCCGGCCTGCGGGGCATCTTTGAGCGCCAGCAGCGTGGACATCGACTCGGAATGCGGGTCCTTCAGGTGCAGCGGATCGAAATCGAACTTCAGGTGCGGCAGCAGCGGAGCGCCGCCGATGATCACCACCAGCACGCCCACCAGCACGCCCTTGCGATGGCGCTCGAAGAACGCATCGGCCGGGGCCAGCCAGCCGAAGCCCGGCAGCTCGGCCTCGCCCTTGGGGCGCAGCACGCGGATCAGGGCCGGCAGCAGGGTGAAGGTGGTGGCGTAGGCGATGAACATGCCCACGCCAGCGATCTTGCCCAGCTCCGCCACGCCACGATAGTCGGTGGGCAGGAAGCAGAAGAAGGCGGCGGCAGTAGCGGCGGCGGCCAGCGTCAGCGGCGTGCCGACGTCGCGCGCGGTCAGCCGCAGGGCCTCGTCGAGGTCGTCGTGCTCGTGCCGCTCGGCGCGATAGCGCACGCCAAACTGGATGCCGAAGTCCACCCCCAACCCGACGAACAGCACGGCGAATGCCACCGAGATCATGTTCAGCGCGCCCACCATCATCAGGCCCAGCGCCGCCGTCATCAGCAGGCCGGCCACCAGGCTGGCCAGCACGGCCACGATCAGGCGCGCGGAACGCAGCGCCATCCAGAGAATACCGATGACCACCACCAGCGTGAGCACGCCGTTGAGCACGGCACCTTCGCTCACGGACGCGAACTCGTCGTCTGCCAGCGGCTGCGGGCCGGTGAGGCGGACGGCCGCGCCATAGCGCTGGTCGAGCTTGAGATCGGCGGCGGCGCGGCGGATGGCCTCGCTGGCGCCGGCACCGGCCTTGAGGTCGCTGAAGTCGAGCACCGGCGACAGCGTGACGAAGCTGAACGCCCGGCCATCGGCATTGGGCTTCAGGCTGTCGTCGACCAGTCCCATCCAGGACAGCGCCACGGGCTTGTTGGCCAGCACGCCGTCCACGGTGGTGGCGCTGGCTGCCAGCAGCTTCTCCATGTCGCCCAGCTTGATCTGGCCCAGTTGCAGCGGCAGGGTCAGCGTGGTGGTCAGCAGGTCTGACAGCCCGCGCAGCGTGGGGTCATGGGCGAGGTTGTTGATCAGCGGGCGCGCCTGGGTGAGCTTGGCGGCCATGTCATTGACCGAGGCCGTGTCGGCGAACAGCAGGCCGTTGCGCTCGAAGAAGGCGCCCGCGCCGGGCTGGCCTACCGCGCGGAAGCGCTGCGGCTGCTGGCGCAGGGCGTCGGCCAGCTCGTTGGCGGCCGCGTCGGCCAGCTCCTTGGCCGGGGCCTGCACCACGGCCAGGATCATTTTGTCGCGCTGCGGAAACGCATTGCTGATGGCCGCGTCGTTCTGCGCCCACGGTTGGTCGGACTCCAGCAGGCGGCTGATATCGGTATTGATGGCGAAATTGCGCGCCATGTAGACGCCGCTGGCGATGGTGAGCAGCAGCGAAATGCCGATCACGGTCCAGGCGCGGACGGTGGAAAACTTGACGATACGGGTCAGCGTGGATCTGATCATTTGCGTGGTGTTCTGGCACCCGGCCCGGCCGGGGCGCGCGGAGGCGGCAGCCCGGAGTATAGCCGCTGGCGGCGGCTTTCCCGCACCCGCCGCGGTCCGGCCGCGCCGCGATCCGCTATATACTGCCCCGACTGGCCCTGTGGCCGATTATCCCTGCATCGGAGACTCATGAACCGACAATTTCCCACCGCCATCATCGCTCCCGCGATTGCCCCCGTCACCGTGGCGATTGCGGCCGTGGCGATGATCGGCACCGCACACGCCCAGACGTCACCTGACAAGCTCGTGCAAACCGCCGTAGAAGGCGTGATTGCCAAGATCAAGGCCGATCCCGAGACCCGCAGCGGCGATCTGGCAAAAATTACCGCCGTGGTGCAGCGCGAGTTCCTGCCTTACACGGATTTCGGCCGCACCACCCGCCTCGCGCTCGGCAATGCCTGGAAGCAGGCTACCCCTGAACAGCAAAAAACACTCCAGGAGCAATTCACCGCCCTGCTGGTGCGCAGTTACGCGGTTTCGCTCTCGCAACTGCGTGACCAGAGTCCCAAATTTACCTACAAGCCGGCCAAGGCTGGCAGCAGCGCCAACGACTCCGTGGTGGCCACCCGCGTGCTGAACAACGGCGACGAGATGCTGATCGACTACCGCCTGCAGCGCGGCAACGACGGCTGGAAAATCTACGACATCAACATGATGGGCGCCTGGCTGATCGAGGTGTACCGCAAGCAGTTCGCCGACATCGTTGCCCGCGACGGCGTGGACGGCCTGATCAAGTACCTGACCAATCACAACGCCCGGGCGGCGGCTTAATCGCCCAAGCAAAAAATGAAGCCGATTTGGCTACAGACGTAGTCAAATCGGCTTCATTCATTTGAAGCGTTTGCCCCGGCCGCTTGCGCGGGCCGGGGTGCGTTCATGTGCTCAATGCGTCGCTTGCGCCTGCACGGCCTCGGCGCGGCTGCCCTGGGCTTTCTTCAGGTTGCCGATTTCGGCCAGCTTGATCTCCACGTGGCGCGAGAACACGTAGTCGGCCGGGCGCTGCTTGTCCAGCGAGATGTCCGGGGCCATCGCGCCGGTCGTCTTCACGCCGCGCAGGGTCACGCCAAGCGCCTTGAGCGGATGGGAGAACGTGTCGGCCACAGCGGTGGCTTCAAAGCCGCTGTGGACCATGCAGTCGGCGCACTTTTCATAGTTGCCGACGCCATAGGCGTCCCAGTCCGTGTCTTCCATCAGTTCCTTGAAGGTCTTCACGTAGCCTTCGCCCACCAGGTAGCACGGGCGCTGCCAGCCGAACACCGTGCGCGCCGGGTTGCCCCAGGGCGTGCACTTGTAGGTCTGGTTGCCGGCCAGGAAGTCCAGGAACATCGTCGACTGGCTGAATGCCCAGTTCTTGCCCGCGCGGCCGCGCGAGAGGATGTCGCGGAACAGCTGCTTGGTCTTGTTGCGGTTCAGGAAGTGCTGCTGGTCCGGCGCGCGCTCGTAGGCATAGCCCGGCGACACCGTGATGCCGTCCACGCCCATCGCCTTGACCGAGTCGAAGAACTTGGCCACGCGGTCCGGCTTGGCGTCGTTGAACAGCGTGCAGTTGATGTTCACGCGGAAGCCGCGTTCCTTGGCCATGCGGATGGCGTCCACGCAGCGGTCGTACACGCCTTCCTGGTTGACCGAGTGGTCATGCATCTCGCGGTCGCCGTCGAGGTGGATCGACCACACGAAGTACGGGCTCGGCTCGTACTGGTCGATCTTCTTCTCCAGCAGCAGCGCGTTGGTGCACAGGTAGACAAAGCGCTTGCGGGCGATGATGCCGCGCACGATCTCGGGCATGTCCTTGTGCAGCAGCGGTTCGCCGCCGGCGATGGACACCACGGGCGCGCCGCACTCGTCCACGGCCTCCAGGCATTCCGCCACGGACAGGCGCTGGTTCAGGATGGGGTCCGGATAGTCGATCTTGCCACAGCCGGAGCAGGCGAGGTTGCAGCGGAACAGGGGTTCCAGCATCAGGGCGAGCGGATAGCGCTTTTGCCCGGAGAGGTGCTTGCGAGCAATATAGGCGCCAACGCGGGCGACCTGCAGAAACGGAATGGCCAAGGGGTGCTTCCTGTGAGGGTTCGGCGGTGCGGTTCAGCCTGCCGCCGTCTGGTCGGCGAGGCGCGCATCGCGCTGTTCGGTTGTCTTGCTGGCGGGTTGCGCCAGTGCTGTGTCGGCCAGTTCGGCCGGCAGGCGGAATTCCGCGTGTTCCACGATGCCTTCCATGGTCGATACCTCGACCGGCCCGAGTCGGCGTAATGCCGCGATCACGTCTTCCACCATCGCCTCGGGCGCCGAGGCCCCCGCGGTAATGCCCACGACATCGGCGTCCCGAACCCAGGCGGGATCCAGCTCGCTGCCATCGGCAATGAGGTAGCTCGGCACGCCGCTTTCCGTGCCAATTTCGCGTAAACGGTTGGAATTGGAGCTATTTGTCGCCCCAATCACGAGAATCACATCCACCCGCGACGACATCTCGCGCACCGCACTCTGGCGGTTCTGGGTGGCGTAGCAGATGTCGCGCGTGTTCGGCCCCACCAGATTGGTGAAGCGCGCCGCGAGCGCCGCAATGATATTACGGGTGTCGTCCACGGACAACGTGGTCTGCGTGATATAGGCCACAGGGGCATCCACCGGCAGGTCCAGCGTGGCCACTTCCGCTTCATTCTGGACCAGGATCACCTTGCCGGGGATCTGGCCCATCGTGCCTTCCACCTCGGGGTGGCCGGCGTGTCCGATCAGGATCACGTGGCGGCCGGCCGCGGCATACTGGCGGCCCTGGGTATGCACCTTGATGACGAGCGGGCAAGTCGCATCGATCGCGTGCAATTCCCGCCGCTGGGCATCCGCCACGACTTCCCGCGAGACCCCGTGGGCGCTGAAGATGGTGACCGCGCCGCCGGGGACTTCTTCCAGTTCCTCGACGAAACGCGCGCCTTTCTGCCGCAAGCCTTCCACCACGTGCTTGTTGTGGACAATCTCGTGCCGGACGTAGACGGGGGCGCCGTGCTTGACCAGCGCGCGGTCGACGATCTCGATCGCGCGGACCACGCCGGCACAGAAGCCCCGAGGCTGGGCGAGTATTACCTGCATAGGGACGGCCCCCCGACCCACTGACGAATATTCAACATTTTCTTATCTTGGTATGCCGGCATCACTTTCCGGCTCACGGTGGTTACTATATACCGGTGCAGAAATTTCTGTCTGGCACGTTGGCTGGGGCCAACACGGGCTTTTGGCTCACAATGCACGTGGTTTAGGGCCTTAACGGCCCAAAACGGCAATCTGTAGACAGGGGAACTGAAATTAACAATTGCATTTTGGTGACAGGCGCGTCGGGCTTTCTTGGCTCTTCTGTGATGCGGCAGGCCCTCGACCGGGGTTTCCAGGTCCGGGTGCTGGTGCGGGCCACCAGCCCGCGTGCCAACCTCGCCGGGCTGCCCGTGGAGGTGGTGGAGGGCGATATGCGCGACGCGGCGTCCATGGCACGCGCGATGGCGGGCGTGCGCTACCTGTTCCACGTGGCGGCCGACTATCGGCTCTGGGCGCCCGATCCGGAGGAAATCGTGCGATCCAACGTGGATGGCACCGTGACCGTGATGGAAGCCGCCCGGCAGGCCGGCGTGGAGCGCATTGTCTATACCAGCAGCGTGGCCACGCTGCGCGTGGCCGGCGCCACCGCGCCCGTGGACGAGACCGCCGCCATGGCGGGCCACGAGGCCATCGGCGCCTACAAGCGCAGCAAGGTGCTGGCCGAGCGCGAGGTGGAGCGCCTGGTTGCCGAGGGGTTGCCGGCGGTCATCGTCAACCCGTCCACGCCGATTGGCCCGCGCGATGTGCGACCGACGCCCACCGGGCGGATCATCGTCGAGGCGGCCACCGGCAAGATCCCGGCCTTTGTCGATACGGGGTTGAACCTCGCCCATGTCGATGACGTTGCCACCGGCCACTTCCTGGCGCTGGAGCGCGGCAAGATCGGCGAACGGTACATTTTGGGTGGTCAAGACGTCACTTTGCAGCAGATGCTGCACGACATTGCCGGCATGACCGGCTGCAAGCCGCCCACCGTGCAACTGCCGCGCTGGCCGTTGTACCCCTTGGCGCGGGTGGCGGAGACCGTGGCGCGCTTTACCGGAAAGGAGCCGTTCGTCACCGTTGACGGCCTGAAGATGTCTCAATACCGGATGTTCTTCACCTCGGACAAGGCCCGGCGCGAGCTTGGCTACACGCCGCGGCCCTATCAGGAAGGCCTGCGCGACGCCCTGACCTGGTTCCGCGAGGCTGGCTATCTCAACTAGCACTATGTAGATATAGGAGCGCGCTCAGGAGCGGATCGGCGCCTGGGCGCGGCCTTTCCACTGGCCGCCCCGGCGCAGCCAGTAGCGGCGCGCCGAATCGAGCGTGGCGCCCAGATAGAACAGCGCCGTGAGCGGCAGCAGCGGCGCCAGCCACGCCGGCTGCCGGTACTCGCGGAGCATCGGCCGATAGCTGACCGCCATCAGTATCCACGCCAGCCAGGCCGGCCACAGCGCGGCGCCTCCGGCCAGCGCCAGCACGGGCGGGGCCAGGTAGGTCAGGATCATGCCGAGCGTGGCGCCGGCCAGCATCCAGGGCGAGTAGTGCAACTGGGTGTAGGCGCTACGCGCGATCATGTTCCAGAGGCTTTCCCAGTCGTCATAGGGGCGCAGCGAGATGCTGTCGTCCGCCAGATCGAGCCGGATTGCGCCGCCTTCCTTGATCCGCGCCGCCAGGCTGCAATCGTCGATCAACTCGCCGCGTATGGCATGGAAACCGCCGATGCGTGCCAGCGCCGAGCGCCGTGCCAGCATGCACCCGCCCGCCGCCGCCGCGACGCGGCTGGACGGGTCCGCCACCCGCGCGAACGGGTAGAGTTTGGCGAAGTAGAAGACAAAAGCTGGCACGATCATGCGTTCCCAGGCCGATTCGCAGCGCAGGCGCACCATCAGCGAGACGAGGTCGCGGCGCTCATCCTCGGCGCGGGCCACCAGTTCCGTCACCGTTCCCGGGCCATGCCAGATGTCGGCGTCGGTGAGGAAGGCGAACCCGGCGTCGGGCATCTGCACGTCGGCAGCGACCAACCCTTCGGACTGCGCCCAGACCTTGCCGCTCCAGCCGGTGGGCAGGTCGCGTGCCGCCACCACGGTGAGCTGGTCGGCCTTGCCGATCGACAGGGCTGCGGCTCGCGCAATGTCGGCGGTGCCGTCACTGCTGTGGTCGTCCACCACGATCAGGTGGAGCCGGCCCGCATAGTGCTGGCCCAGCACGCCAGTCACGGCGCGGCCGATCACATCGGCCTCATTGCGGGCGGGAATGATGCCGACCACGGGCGGCCATGCGGCAGGGCGGGGGGAGGGCGCGGGCTTGCGCACGCGCCAGAAGCCGGCGCGGGCGAAGACCAGCACGCACCAGATCAGCAGGACCAGCAGGGACAATCCAAACGCCATGGCGTGCGTCAATTCCAGATTCATTTGAGAAAGCGGCGCACCAGCCGGGCCAGCCGGGGCACCGTGGTCGGGCGCAGAAGCCGCGCATCATACCCCGCCATGCGCCGCGCGTCCTCGGCCAGGCAGAGGTCGATCATGGCGCCGGGGGAGAGCGTCTGGCCCAGCGTATCGGCCGCGTTCATCGGGAAATTCGCATCCTGGGCGGCGCCGTCCACATCCACGTCGATGCCGCGCGCGATGCCGATGCGTTCGCGGATCAGGAAGAACCAGACCCGCCAGACCTTCCAGGCGAAGGCCGGCTTGCGCCACCACGGCAGGCTGGCGCGATACCAAGCCACCCAGTTCGCAAAAAACAGGATATGGCGGCCTTCTTCCTGGATCACGGGCTCAAATGTCTCGACCAGCTCGGCCGGGAAGAAGCCGGAATCCTTGGCCGCGGCAAACAGCCCGAACGCGGCAAAGCTGTCGATGCACTCGCTGTAGCCGGTCACCAGCCAGCCCCATTCGGGGTCGGCGGGCGGCAGGTACTCGGGTTCCGGTGCCAGCGTGATGCCATACGCCTCCACCAGCTTGGCCAGCACCACCTTGTGGCGCGCCTCCTCGTCGGCATCCATCTCCAGCGCGCTGCGCAGCAGCGGGTCGCGCACGGTGCGGGCGTAACTGTGCACGCGGATGGACGCACGGCCCTCGGTTTGCACGGCGATGTCCCAGATCGGCAGCGAAGTCACGCGGCGCAGCGCATCGGGCGGCAGCACCGGCCAGTCGATCACGGACGGTTTGTAGGGGTTGTGGGTCTGGAGCAGCATGTTGCAGAACATGCGCAGATGCTCGGGAGAGCCGATGCGGAGCCGGTCCGGCAAGGGATCGGTCCAGTGGCGCATGGCGTGGTCGGCCTGCTCCACCGCCGTGCGGGCGATGGTCGCCGCCACGGCGGCGGCGCGCGCTTCAGCGCTGGCGGGGGCAGATGGGCTCGGCGAACTGGCGGTGTCGGCAGGGGCGGATGGCAGGTCCGCGACGCTGCCATCGGCTTCGAAAGCTCTTTTCATTGGCGCTCCGGGCAGGGGATGCGGAGGCCATTGTATCTAGCGCCGGTCAATATCGCAGGCCAGGGCGGCCTGATTTTTTAGGGCGCGCACTGCCGCGAGCGGGCTTTCGGCGGGTGTTCGGCGGGTGTTCGGCGGGATTTCGGCGGATTTTCTTGCCGTGCCTACCGCGCGCGCGATTCGTGTCCGGGGCGGCGGTGGGGGTCAGGCGGGAATTCGGGGAAGACATCGCACTCGCCCCGCACAATGTTCTCGATGGTGGCGCAGATGCCCTCGGTGCCGCGCGGCCCCACGCAGACCAGGCTGCGCGGATGGTCGGAATGCTGCGGGATGGCGTAGACATGCATCCCTTCACGATAGAGGGGATGCCGCGCGAGCCGCTCGTTCATCAGTTCGACAAAGCGGCGAGGGCTGACAGTGGGCTTGTCCATCGCTTTTCTCCGAGGGGCATACGGGAAAAAACGGGACAAAGCGTCCCGTGCCGTGTGCCGCCACACCTTCAGGCTAGGCCGGCGGCCACGGTGGATAAAGGGGCGAAAATGGAAAAAGAGGCTAACCGCCCCTAACAGCAGCCAAACGGATAATGGATGCGCTTAATGGCGTATATCAATGGCGCATATCTTTTGGATACATGCCGGGCAGCTCGCTCGCGGCACGCTGGCCATCGAGCATGCTGTTGCCGGCCGCCCAGCAGGCCGCTTCCGCCTCGGCCTGTGAGCCATAGTCCGTGGCGGCCTCGATCATGCTGTCGCAGTCAGCACCACCGCATTTCTCCTCCACGACGATACGCCACGTGTAGCGTCCGGGTGGGTCTTCCATCACATGCATCACAAGGGTGCGACGGTGGTCGGCGATTGTCGTGGGATGAGCGGACATGGCGGTTCTCCCGGAGGGCAGGGTTACGACCGGTGGTGGACTTTCAACATAGCACCGCATGGCCGCTTTGCCAGTGTCATCTGCCGCCGTGCGGCGCGCGCGGCGCACGGCGCCTTCCGCCGCCCTGCCATTTCCAGTATCTTGTGTCGCCTGGGCAGTGGCCGCGCAATGCGGCAGCGCCCGTATTTCGCTCACCCCATGCTCGCCTCCCCGACACTTTCCGAACGGATTGCCTCGCTGATCGCCCATTTCGACACGGCCATCCTGCCCGCCTGGACCGGCCCCGGCTGGCGGGCAGACCTCCGGCTGGCGCACGAGGCACTCGACGGCGCCACCAGCCAGCCCTTGCCAGACAGGCGTTTCCGGGCGATGGCCTGCGCGCGGCAACTGTACGTCTTCGCCACCGCCGGCCACCTCGCCCACGCCGATACGCTGTTCACCTCGCTCCAGCACTATTTCGGCGACGGGGCGGGCGGCTGGATCTACAGCATCGATGCCGATGGCGCGCCCCTCGATACCACCCGCGACCTCTACACCCATGCGTTCGTGGTCTTCGCCTGCGCCCACTACCATCGCGCCGGCGGCAGCGCGGCGGCGCTCGACACCCTGCGCCGCACCGTGGATGTGATCGAAAATCGATTTGGCGAAGGAAACGGCCTCTATCACGCGGCTTTGTCGCCCAATTTTGCGGTCAATGGCGGGGGCGTGCTCCAGAACCCGATCATGCACCTGACCGAGGCCTACCTCGCCGCCAGCGAGGTGACCGGCGACCCCTGGTTCGCCGCCCGCCTGCCGGAGATGGCGGCGGCGGTGGCGCAGCGTTTCGTCGATCCCGCCAATGGCTGCGTGGCCGAGCAGCCGCAGGGCACGCCCGGCAACCGGATCGAGCCGGGGCATCAGTTCGAGTGGTATTCGCTGGTGATGACGGCACCGGCCCTGTTCGCCGATACGCCGTTGCCGGCCTCGCTGCGCCGCGCGTACGACTTCGCGCGTGCCCATGGTGTGATCAATGACACACTCGGCGTCAGTGCCGCGCTCGATCTGGACGGCGCGCTGCAGGACGGCACCCAGCGGATCTGGGCCCAGACCGAATTCGCCCGCGCGCTGGCCGTGAAGGGCACCGTGGAGCAAGACCCGGCGCCGCTGATCGAACTGGAGCAGTGGATCGACCGCTTCCGCAGCCGTTTCCTCCATGCCGATGGCTGGCACGAATGCGTGGCGCCGGATGGCGAGGTGGTGCGCGCCGAAATGCCGTCGACCACGCCCTACCACCTGCTCACGGCTTATCAGGCGCTGCGCGCGCTCGGCTGAATCGACGACGAAGCGGGCTGCTGACGCATCAATCCGTGCGCGATGCGCGCAGATCACTCTTGCGCAGCAGCGTCAGCAGCGTCTCGGCCGGCTCCGACAAGCGGCCCGCCGCCAGCGAGATGAACTCCACCTCCGGCAGCGCCGGCAATTCCTGACTGTTGACGGGCGGCACCAGTCCGCGCCCCGCCAGCGCCTGCGCCCGCACGGTGATGCCAAGCCCGCCACGCGCGGCCGCGATGCAGCCCGAATGGCTGCTGCTGGCGCAGACCACACGCCAGGGCCAGCCGGCCTTGGCCAGCGTGGCGAGCACAATCGAGCGCGTGACGCTGGGCTCGTTCACCAGGATCAGGGGCAGCGGCTGGCGCACGTCGATCACTGTGCCCGGCCGCGCCAGCCATTCCAGCGGCCCCCGGAACAGCGACACGCCGCGCCGGTCGCCTTCGCGCCGCTTGCCGATCATCAAATCCAGCATGCCGGCATCGACCAGTTCATAGAGCTTGCCGGTCATGCCGATGGTGATTTCGAGTTCTACATCGGGATGGGTGTCGCGGAACGCCGCCAGCACATTGGGCAGCGGCCCCTGCGCGAGGTCGTCCGAGGTGCCCAGCCGCACACGGCCCTGCAGCCGGGGCGCGCTGAACTGGGATTCGGCGCGCGCCAGCGCCTCCAGGATCAGCCGGGCGTGCACGAGCAGCGCCTCGCCATCGGCAGTCAGGCGCAGGGAGTGGGTGTCGCGGATAAACAGGCGCCGGCCCACGCTGTCTTCGAGCCGGCGGATATGGTCGCTGACCGACGATTGCGAGAGGCCAAGCTGGCGGCCGGCATCGGTGAAACTGCGCGCCGTCGCCACGGTGGCGAAGGTCTGGATCCAGACGGGATTGAGCATCGGCCGATTGTCATCGGATTTTGCGATTGCAGTCAATAACGCCAGAGGGGTTCCCGATGGCTATCCCGGTGTTTACCATAGGGTCCATTGTTCCTGGCCACTGCCGACCAGGGATTCCAAAGAATTCCCATGACCACCGCTCCAGCCCCCGCCAGCCCAGCCGTCGCCTCGCAGAAGGCCATGCTGTGGATCGTCTTCGCCGGCTTCTTCATGCAGACGCTGGACACCACCATCGTCAACACCGCGCTGCCCTCGATGGCGCACAGCCTCGGCGAAAAGCCGCTGGACCTGAAACCGGTGGTGGTGGCGTACACGCTGACCATGGCGATGCTGACCCCGGCCTCCGGCTGGCTGGCCGACAAGTTCGGCACGCGGCGCGTGTACTTCTGCGCCATCCTGATCTTCGTACTCGGCTCCGTGTACTGCGCCACGGCCCATACGCTCACGCAGCTGGTGATTGCGCGGGTGCTGCAGGGCGTGGGCGGGTCGATGCTGCTGCCGATCGGCCGGCTGGCCGTGCTGCGCAATATCCCGGGCGAGCAGTACATCGCGGCGCTGGCGTTCGTGTCGATTGCCGGGCAGGTGGGGCCGATCTTCGGGCCGGTGCTGGGCGGCTGGCTGGTGCAGAGCGCGTCCTGGCACTGGATCTTCCTGATCAACGTGCCGGTGGGACTGGTTGGCCTGCTGGCGGTGCGCCGCTACCTGCCGGCGGGGGAGGCCGGCGTGGCGCCGCCGTTCGACTGGGTGGGCTGCGGGCTGCTCTCGCTGTGCATGGTGGCGTTCTCGCTGGCGCTGGACGTACCGCACGGCGCCTCCCACGCGCTGCTGTGGAGCCTGGTGCTGGCCGCCGTCAGCATCGTCGCCGCGCTGCTCTATATCCCCCATGCACGCCGCCACAAAACGCCGCTGTTCCGGCTGGCGCTGTTCCGCGAGCCGAACTTCAGCGTGGGGCTGGTGGGCAATCTGGTCTGCCGCATCGGTTCCGGCGCGGTGCCGTTCCTGCTGCCGCTGCTGATGCAGTTGCAGCTGGGCTATTCCCCGTTCCATTCGGGCCTGATGCTGCTGCCGGTGGCGGTGGCCGGGGCGGTGTCCAAGCGCTGGATCGTGCCGCTGGTCAACCGCTACGGCTACGACAACTTCCTGCTGGTGAACACGCTGATCGTGGGGGCCTCGATTGCCTCGTTCGCGGCGATGTCCCCGGGCTGGCCGCTGGCCGTGTCGATCCTGCAACTGGCCACCTTCGGCGCTTCCAACTCGATGCAGTTCGCGGCCATGAACAGCGTGACGCTGAAGGGGCTCTCGCGCGAGGACGCCGGCAGCGGCAACAGCCTGTTCTCGATGGTGCAGATGCTGGCCATTGGCCTGGGGGTGACGATTGGCGGCGGGCTCGTCAGCCTGTTCTCGAACGAGCTGGGCGTGGCCGCACCCGCCTATCGGCTGGCCTTCCTGGCGGTGGGCATCATCACGCTGCTGTCGGCCTTCGTGTTCCGGCGGCTGGACGGCGAGGCGCTTAATCCCGTGCGCCGCGCGGTCTGAGCCGGATTTGTCACTCGGTCACGCCGTTCTCATGGAGCAGCCGTTCGCATTCGTCCAGCATGTCGTGGGCGAAGGCGGACTGGTAGTTCGGATCGAGCGCTTCCATCATCTCGTGCGCGGCGTAGAGGCCGGCCTCGCGCGAGAGCGATTCGGACAACTGGCGCGCGAACTGGTCGCTCAGTTCCGAGAGCAGGCGCCGTTCCGATAGCGCCAGCTGTAGCTTCGAGCGCGACAGCCACATCCCGGCCAGCGTGGCGCCCTGCGCGTCGGTCATCCATTTGCCGTGTTCGTAGAACGCCGCCAGGCGCTCGGCCGTCAGCGCGAACAGCAGCGCCTTGCGGGTGTTGAAGTCGATGCGGGGCGGGGGCGTGGTGGGAATCATGCCAGCCGCTCGCGCAGCCACGCGCCGATATCGGCGATCTCTTCCAGGCAGACCGAGTGCGGCATGCGGTACGTGTGCCAGGTCACCGGCTGCTCCCGCGCGGTGAGGAAGTCCCGGGCGCGCGTGCCCAGGCCCAGCGGCACCACGTCGTCCTCGGTGCCGTGCGCGGCGAAGACCGGCGTGGCGGCATTGGCGGGCGTGGCCTCGGCCGCGATCAGGTCCGGCGCGGGGATGTAGGTGGAGAGCGCAATCACCCCGGCCAGCGTCTCCGGGTGCGTCAGGGCCGTGGTGTAGGCGACGGCGCCACCTTGCGAGAACCCGGCCAGCACGATGCGGCTCGTCGGCACGCCGCGCGCGTTCTCGCGCGCGATCAGCGCCCGGATGGCCTCGCGCGAGGCGCGGATGCCCGCCTCGTCGGCACGCCGGCCGGCTTCGTCGAGCGAATAGATGTCATACCAGGCCGGCATGACATAGCCGTTGTTGCAGGTGACCGGAATCGCCGGGGCGTGCGGGAAGATGAAGCGCACCGCCAGCGTGGCGGGCAGGCCCAACTCGGGCACGACGGGGACGAAATCGTTGCCATCGGCGCCAAGGCCGTGCATCCAGATCACGCTGTGCGTGGGGTTTGGCGCGGTCTCGAGGTCAATCGCGGGGAGAAGGGTGCTCATGGGCCGGTTCCTTGAAGTCCTGGTGCAGACGTGCGCATGCCGCCCCGGTGCGGGGGCGGCATGGCATCGAACGCGGCGAGTATCGCACAGCCGGGCATGCCGGCCGGACGAAGGAACGGTCAGGCGGCCGAGGGAACGATAGGTACGGTGGTCAGCCCCGGCGCCACGCGCGCGGGCTGCGAGGCCGGCGGCAGGGCGGGTGCCCCGGTGGTCGGCGACATGGCCGCGTGGCGACGGTCCGCCACGCCTTCGACACCGGTCGCGCCCACTTCCTCGAGGAACGCGATCATGTTGCGGTAGTAATCGACTTGCATCTGCGCTTCCAGCAGGCGGCGCTCTGCCTGAAAAAGCGTCAGCCTCATGTCTTGCAGTTCCTTCTCGGCGATCTTCTCTGGCGTCGGCGGACTGAACAAGTTGGCAAGCGAACGCATGGCAGTTACCTCCAGGGCTGTCTTACGGCTGGGTGATTCGGGATGTGCGCGCCATAGGTCAAATATAGTCGATCCGCCGCGAGGTACACGATGGGTCACCACAATGCATGTGGCGTCGCCCACAAGGATGATTGCCGCCACTTGCATGGATGAGTAGATTGTTCGCCCATTGGCCTCCCGCCCCGGGATTCCGGGCCGTGCAGGCAATATCCGGGGCGATTCGGACGCCATACTTTGTGATTACTACCCGCGGCTTTGTGACGTAATTGCCTGTCGTGGTCAAATTTGCCAACCCGCTTTCAGGCGCCCATCGCACGAAAAAAACAACACCGGCGTGGATGGCGCGCAACAGTAGGTGATCTGCGCGCATCAAACATCTGTACGAAAGGCAAGCGGTGGGCGCATCCCCGCCGGGTAAAATGCCGAGCCAGCCGCTTCCGCGATGTGCGGTGTGCTGCCCGCCATGCCATCCTGCCCCCGCCGAGTGATTCCCCATCCTGCCTTCGCCAGTCGCCTGCGTCCATGCTTTGCGCTGCTCTGCTGCCTGATCTGCGCCCTGTGGCGGCTGCCGCCGGCGATGGCTGCCGCGCCGGTGCGCGTGCTCGTCGTCACGTCGAATGCGCACCTGCTGCCAGCCGCCGAGGCCGCGTTCCGCGCCATGCGCGGCAACGCGCCGGCCACCTTTACGTTCCGCACCGATGCACCGGACGCGGCAACGCTCGCGCAGGCCGACGTCATCTATGCACGATTCGCCCCGGCCACGGTGCTGCGCGCGATGGCGCCCGGGGTGCGCCAGGCCGCCGCACGCGGCGCGCTGGTCTTCGGTGCGCCGGCGGAGAGCGTCGATGCGGCGTGGGGCCCGGGCGCGGCCAAGCGTGATGCCAGCGATGCCGCGCAGCCCTACTGGGAGGCTGGCGGCGTGGACAACCTCGCCGCCTTCCTTGCCCTTGCCGTGGCATCACGGCAGCGCATGCAGGGCCTGCCGGCGCAGGACGTGATCGCGGTGCCCGCCGTGCGCCCCGCGCCAGCCGCCGGCATCTACCATCCGCGCGCGGCGCTGCCGTTCGCGTCGCTGCAGGATTACCTCAAGTGGTATCGGCAGGCCGGCATCGTTGGCGATGGGGCGCCGCTGGTCGGCATCGCCTTCTACGCCACCCACTACCGCCAGCGCGACCTCGCCCATATCGACGCCCTGATCGCCGGGCTGGAGCACCAGGGGGTGGGCGCGGTGCCGGTGTTCGGCTGGCCGCTCTCCGGGCTCGATGCGCTGGTCACGCAGGATGGCGCGTCGCCGTTGCGCGCGCTGCTGGCGCTGAACCTGACCATTCCGCGCGCCGAGGACAAGGACTGGCTGGCGCGGCACGGCCTGCACACGATCAACCTGATTGCCACGCGCGACAGTGAAGCCGGCTGGCGTGCCGACGTGCGCGGCATCGCCGGGGAGCGGCTGCCGCTGCTGCTGACCGCGCCCGAGCGCAGCGGCGCGACTGAGCCGATCCTGTTCGCCACGCAGGAAGGCGAGGAAGGGGGCAAGGCCAGCGCGGCGGTGCCGGAGCGCGTGGAGGCCATCGTGGCGCGCGTGCGCCGCTGGATCGCGCTGCAGGACAAGCCGCCCGCCAGCAAGCATGTGGCGGTGCTCTACTACAACAACCCGCCCGGGCGCGGCAATCTCGGTGCGAGTTATCTGGCCACGCTGCCGTCGCTCACGCAGATCCTGCAGCGACTGCGCGCGGCGGGTTATCAAACTGGCAACCAAAGCAGCGACGACTTGCCCGATACGCCCACGCTGACCGCGCTGCTGGAGGCGAACGGGCGCAATATCGAAACCTGGTCGCCCGGCGAACTGGCGCGCATGGTGCGCGGCGGCCACGTCACGCTGCTGCCGCTGGCGCAGTACCGGCGCTGGTTCGAGGCGCTGCCGCCGGCCTTCCGCGCCGCCGTGACGCGGGCCTGGGGCCCGCCCGAGCGCAATCCGCTGATGCTGGCGCGCGACCCGCAGGGCGAGCCGGTCTTCGTGATTCCGGGCCTGCGCTTCGGCAATGTCTTCGTCGGCCCCCAGCCGCTGCGCTCGACCTTCGCGCGTGCGATGGACACCTCGCACGACACCATCACGCCGCCGCCGCATTCCTACCTCGCCGCCTATCTCTGGTATCGCCATGCCTTCGGCGCCGATGCCGTGGTGCACGTGGGCCGGCACGGCACGCTGGAATGGCTGCCCGGCAAACAGGTGGGGCAGGCCGGCGACGATAGCGCCGAAGTGCTGCTCGGCGACCTGCCCAACGCCTACGTCTACATCCAGGACGGCGGCGGCGAGGCCATCCAGGCCAAGCGCCGCAGCGCCGCCGTGCTGGTGAGCCATCTGGCGCCGCTGCTGGCCAGCGCCGGCCAGCCGCCTGTGCTGGCGCAGCTGGACGAAGCCATCGAGCAGGCCGAGGCCACGCGCGACAGCTCGCCCGAGCTGTCGGCGCAGTACCGGCAGCAGGCCATCGCCCAGATGCGCGCGCTGAAGCTCGACCAGCAACTGGGCCTCGATGCCAACGCACCGTGGGCGCAGATCGAGCCGACCCTGCACGCCTTCCTGCACAAGGTGGAGGCCGAGCCGATGCCGCTGGGCATCCACGCGCTCGGCGAAATGCCGCCCGAGGCCGATCAGGTGGACGCGCTGGCGCTGCTGCTCGCGTCCCAGCTCCGCAATCCCGCCCATGATGCCGATGTGCGTGCATGGGCCGAGGATCTGGTCGCGGGCCGCGTGCCGTCACTGGCGGGGATTGCCGAAGATCAGGTGCCGGCGGTGCGGTCCGCGCTGGGGCTTGCCCGGCAATGGCTGGCCGATCTGCGCGCATCGCCCCGGGCCGAACTGGACGGCCTGGTCACCGTGCTGGCCGGCCGCTATCTGCCGACCGGGCCGCTCGGTGACCCCGTGCGCACGCCCGACGGCCTGCCCACGGGCCGCAACCTGCATGCCTTCGATGGCGCGAAGATCCCCACGCCGGCGGCGTGGGCGCTCGGCAAGACCATGGCCGCGCAGACGCTGGCGCGCTATCGGCAGGAAACGGGGCGGCTGCCGGAGTCGGTGTCGATGGTGCTCTGGTACGGCGAGACCGAGCGGCATCAGGGCGCGATGGAGGCCGAAGCGCTCTGGCTGATGGGCGTGGCGCCGGTGTGGAACGCGCGCGGTGGCGTGGAGGACGTGCGGCTGATTCCCGATGCCGAACTGGGCCGGCCCCGCGTGAACGTGCTGCTGACCATTTCCGGCATCTACCGCGACGGGTTTGGCGACAAGGTGGCGCTGCTCGACAAGGCCGCGCGGCTGGCCGCCGCCGCCGGCGACAACGCCATCAGCCGCCACGACCGCACGGTGGCCGCCGCGCTGGCCGCCCGGGGCACCGACTCGGACACTGCCGGCAAGCTGGCCCGTGCCCGCGTGTTCGCCGCCAAGCCCGGCAACTACGCCATCGGCGTACAGCAGATGGTGGAGCAGAGCCGCGATGCGCAGGACGGCCCGGACGCTCTCGCGCGGCAATACCTGCGCTACATGAACTTTGCCTATTCCGCCGAAGGCTGGGGCGCCAGCGCGCCGGACGCACTGGCGAGCCATCTGGCCTCGAACGAGGCGGTGCTGTTCTCGCGCACCAGCACGCTGTACGGCGCGCTGGACAACGACGACACCTACCAGTACGCCGGCGGCCTGACCGCCGCCACGCGCGCGGTGCGCGGGCGGGCGCCGCGCCTCTGGCTGCACAACCTGCGCCGCGCCGGCGAGACGGATACCGTGGACGCCCGTACATGGCTGGCCACCGAGCTGAACGCGCGGCAATGGAACCCGAAGTGGATCGGCGCGATGCAGCGCTCGGGCTACGCCGGCGCGCGCGAGATGTTTAAGGAAATCGAGCACCTGTACGGCTTCCAGGCCACCGTGCCGGAGCAGATGCCGGGCGAGTTCTGGCAGCGCACCTATGACGTCTACGTGGCCGACAAGCTCGGCCTCGGCATGGACGCCTTCTTCCGGCAAGCCAATCCGCACGCGCAGCAGGGCATCCTGGCGCGGCTGCTCGAAGTGGACCGGCAGGGCAGCTATCGCTTCACGGACGCGGAACGCGCCGAGTTGCTGCGCCGCTATGCGGACGCCGTGCGGCGCGATGGCCTCTCCTGCACGGCCAATACCTGCGGCAACCCGGTGCTGATGGCCCATATCGCGCAGGCCGGCCGGGCGGCACGCGTGGACCCGGCGCTGCTGCGCGCGCTGGGCCGGCAACTGGCCGATGCAGTGGTGGCGCCGGGGCCGGTAGCGCGACCGTCGATGACCGCCAGGGCGGTGCCGGCGCCTGTGCCGCAGGCAGCGGTCCCGGCCAACGCCCCGCAGCCGGTGACGGGTCAACACCTCGTCCCGCGTGCTGAACCGGCGGCGCCTCTGTCGCCCGCCCGCTCGCACCATGGCCTGATCGCGCTGGCGCTGGCCGTGCTCGCCATCGCGCTGGGCGCCCTCCGGGAATGGCGCCGGGCGCGGCGCGTGGCCTTGCCGGCTGTCGATGGACAGCCACCCCACATCTCTTTATCCTGATCGCCTTCAAGCGACCCGCCCCCGCTCATCCACTGGATTTCCGCATGCAAACCTCCAAGATCCCCGCCACCATCGTCACCGGCTTTCTCGGCAGCGGCAAGACCACCTTGCTGCGCCACATCCTCGACAACGCCAACGGCCGCCGCATCGCGGTGATCGTCAACGAATTCGGGGAGCTGGGCATCGACGGCGAGATCCTGCAGGGCTGCGGCATCGGCTGCGATGACAACGGCGAGCCCACCGGCCAGCTCTACGAACTGGCCAACGGCTGCCTGTGCTGCACGGTACAGGAGGAGTTCTTTCCGGTGATGGAGCAGTTGCTGGAGCGGCGCGGGCAGATCGACCACGTGCTGATCGAGACCTCGGGCCTGGCGCTGCCCAAGCCGCTGGTGCAGGCGTTCCACTGGCCGAGCATCCGCAACGCCTTCACGGTGGATGCCGTGGTGACCGTGGTCGATGGCCCGGCCGCTGCCGCCGGCCAGTTCGCCGCCAACCCGGTGGCCGTGGACGCCCAGCGCCGCGCCGACCCGAATCTCGACCACGAATCGCCGCTGCACGAGCTGTTCGAGGACCAGCTGGCCAGCGCCGATCTCGTGATCCTGAACAAGACCGACCTGATGGACCCGGCGCAGATCGCTGCCGTGGAGGCGCTGGTGCGTCCCGAGATCCCGGCCGAGGTCAAGATCGTGCCGGCGCAGGCTGGCAAGCTCGACGTGGCGATGCTGCTGGGCCTGCAACGCGCTTCGGAGGAGACCATCCATCTGCGCGTCGATCATCACGGCAATGCCGATGACCCAGACCACGCCGACCATCATCACGATGAATTCGATTCCGTGGTGGTGGAAGCGGGCACTGTGGAGCGCGACCAGCTGATCGGCGCCCTCCAGCAACTGGTGGCGGCCCACACGATCTACCGCATCAAGGGCTTTGCCGCGCTGCCGGGCAAGGCGATGCGGCTGGTGCTGCACGGCGTTGGCCAGCGCTTCGACAGCTATTTCGACCGCGCCTGGCGCGCCGCCGAGCCGCAGGGCACGCGCGTGGTGCTGATCGGGCAGGATCTGGACCGCGCCGCGCTGCAGGCGTCGCTGGACGCCGCGCTGGACGCTGCACTGCCGGCCCGCTGATCCCATGCACCTGCTGTCCACCCGGCCCGGCGGCTTTGTCGAGGACAGCGCTGTCGTGCTGCGCATCGCGCAGACGCCCGGTGAGATCGTCGTCCTGAGCGCGGCGGACACCACGCTGTCGCTGCTGGCTGGCGCGGTGCCGCGCCTCGGCCCCGGTTACCCCACCGTGCGGCTGGCCAACCAGATGTACCTGCGGCAGCCGGCCTCGCTCGACCTCTATATCGACGAGGTGCTCCAGCACGCGCGCGTGGTGGTGGTGGACCATCTGGGCGGCGTCAACGACTGGGCCTACGGGCTGGAGCGGCTGCCGGAGCTGGCCCGCGCGCGTGGCCAGCTGCTGGTGATGGGTTCCGGCGACCTGGCCGAGGACGACAACCTCGCCCGGCACGGCAATGCGCCCGCCGCGCTGTCCCACCAGTTGTGGCACTACCTGCGCGAAGGCGGCGCCGGCAACGCCGAGCAGTTCTTCCGCTGCCTGGCGCACCATGCCTTCGGCTGGGGCGCGCCCGCGCTGCCGCCGCAGGTGCTGCCCGAGGCCGCCATCTATCACCCGGAGAAGACGGTCGCCACCGTCGAGGACTGGGCCGCGCGCTGGGCCGCGCATGGGCTGGCCGACCACGCCCCCGTGGTGGCGCTGCTGTTCTACCGCTCGCACCTGCAGGCCGGCAACACGGCCGTCTTCGACGCCATCGCCGATGCCTTGCTGGATGCCGGCCTGCGCCCGCTGCCGTTGGCCGTGACGTCGCTGAAGGCGCCGCTCTGCCGCGAAGTGCTCCAGCGCCTGTGCGACGCGCACGACGTGGCGCTCGTCCTCAACACCACGGCGTTCTCCGTGGCCTCGCTCGACAGCGGCGATGGAGCGGCGGACGCCCCGCTCGCCAACGATGCCCCGGTGCTCCAGGTCATCCTGAGCGGCGGCAATCGGGAGGACTGGCTGGCGGACAACCAGGGGCTCGGCACGCGTGACGTGGCAATGCACATCGCGCTGCCCGAGGTCGATGGGCGGATCATCACGCGCGCGGTCAGCTTCAAGGGGCTGGCCTACCGCTGCCCGCACACCGAGGCGGACATCGTGCAATACCAGCCGGACGCGGAGCGCGTGCGCTTTGTGGCGGAACTGGCGCGCCGCTGGTGCCGGCTCCGCACGCTGCCCAACGCCGGGAAGCGCGTGGCGCTGGTGCTGGCCAACTATCCGGCCAGCGAAGGGCGCATCGGCAACGGCGTGGGGCTCGATACGCCGGCATCGGTCGTGCACATCCTGGCCGCCCTCCATGCCGAGGGGTACGCCATCGACGCGCTGCCCGAAAACGGCGATGCCCTGATGCAGGGCCTGACGCGCGGCATCACCAACGATCTGGACCAGCACGCGGTGCGGCCCGCGTTCCAGAGCGTGACGGTGGAGGACTACAGGCGCTGGCTGGCGGCGCTGCCGGCGGCGCTACAGCAGGCGATTACGGCCCGCTGGGGCGCACCCGAGGCCGATCCGATGGTGCGGCAGGGCCGCTTCATGATCGCCGGCGTGCGCACCGGGCAGGTGTTCGTCGGCATCCAGCCGGCGCGTGCCTATGGTGTGGGTGGCGATGGTGCGGACGGCTACGCCAGCTATCACGATGCCGAACTCGTGCCGCCGCACGGCTACCTGGCCTTCTACTTCTGGCTGCGCCACGTGTTCGGCATCGACGCCATCGTGCACGTGGGCAAGCACGGCAACCTCGAATGGCTGCCGGGCAAGAGCGTGGCGCTGTCCGACGCCTGCTGGCCGGATGCCATCCTCGGCCCGCTGCCGCACCTGTACCCGTTTATCGTCAACGATCCGGGCGAGGGCGCGCAGGCCAAGCGCCGCGCGCAGGCCGTGATCATCGACCACCTGATGCCGCCGCTCACGCGCGCCGAGAACTACGGGCCGCTGCAGGACCTGGAGCGGCAGGTGGACGAGTACTACGAGGCGCTCACCGTGGACCCGCGCCGCGCCCGGCTGCTGCGCAAGGAGATCCTGGCGTCGATTGTCGGCCAGCAGTTGCACACGGAACTGGGGCTGGCGGCGCCCACCGGCGGCGAGGAGGAAGACGCGCTGCTGAATCGCACCGATGCATGGCTGTGCGAACTCAAGGAGTCACAGATCCGCGACGGCCTGCATGTGTTCGGCCAGTCCCCGGCCGGCGTGCAGCGCCGGGACACGCTGGCGGCGCTGGCGCGTTTCCCGGTGGGCGATGGCCGGGATGCCCGGGCGGGGCTGCTGACGGCGCTGGCCGCCGACCTGTCATTGGGCGACGCCTTCGATCCGCTCGACGCCGACTGGGCCGCGCCGTGGCTGGGGCCGCGTCCGGCGCTGCTGGCGGACATCGACGCCGGCCCGTGGCGCCACCACGGCGACACGCGCGAGCGGCTGGAAGTGCTGGCGCTGCGCCTGCTCGATGGCGGGCTGGATGACGAAGAACCACTGCCGCGCACCGCGCAGGTCCTTGCGCGGCTGCGCCAGGACGTGGCGCCGCGCCTGGACGCCTGCGGCGCGCAGGAGCTGACGCAACTGCTGCGCGGGCTCGCCGGGTGCTTCGTGCCGCCCGGTCCGAGCGGGGCGCCGTCGCGCGGCCGGCCGGACGTGCTGCCCACCGGTCGCAACTTCTATTCGGTGGATACCCGGGCGGTGCCCACGCGCACCGCGTGGACGCTCGGCCTGCGCGCGGCCAACCTGCTGATCGAGCGGCACGTGCAGGAGCATGGCGAATATCCGCGCGCGGTGGGCCTGTCCGTCTGGGGCACGGCGACCATGCGCACCGGCGGTGACGACATCGCCCAGGCCATGGCCCTGCTGGGCGTGCGGCCCAAGTGGGCGCAGGGCAGTCATCGCGTGGTGGATTTCGAGATCCTGCCGATGGCCAACTTCGGCCGCCCGCGCGTGGACGTGACGCTGCGCGTGTCCGGCTTCTTCCGCGATGCCTTCGCCAACCTCGTGGCGCTGTTCGACGCCGCCGTGCGCGCCGTGGCGGACCTCGACGAGCCGGCGGACGTCAACCCGATCCGCGCGCGCGTGCTGGCGGAGCAGGCGCGGCTGCAAGCCGGGGGCGCCGCGCCGGACGATGCGCGCGAACGCGCCGGCTGGCGCGTCTTCGGCGCCCGGCCCGGCGACTACGGCACCGGCCTGCAGGCCCTGATCGACGGCCGCCAGTGGCAGGACGACGCGGACCTCGCCCATGCCTACCTGCACGCGGGCGGCTACGCCTACGGGCAGCGCGCCGATGGCATCGACGCGCGCGACGCCTTCGCCACCCGGCTGGCCGAGATCGACGCCGTGGTGCAGAACCAGGACAACCACGAGCACGACCTGCTTGACGCCAACGACTATTACCAGTTCCAGGGCGGCATGGTGGCCGCCGTGCGGCATCTGGCCGGCGAGCAGCCGGCGATCTATCACGGCGACCACGCCAACCCGGCCGCGCCGCGCGTGCGCACGCTGGGCGAGGAAATCGCCCGCGTGATCCGGGCGCGGGTGGTCAATCCCAAGTGGATCGACGGCGCGCGCCGGCACGGCTACAAGGGCGCGTTCGAGATGGCCGCCACCGTGGACTACCTGTTCGGCTACGATGCCACGACCCGCGTGGTGGGCGACCACCAGTACGCGCTGGTGGCGGACGCCTACGTCAACGACCCCGCCAATCGCGAATTCCTCGCCCGGCACAATCCGCGCGCGCTGCAAGGCATCTGCGAGCGGCTGCTGGAGGCCATGGAGCGCGGACTCTGGCAACAACCGGGCGCCCAGCGCGGCCGGATCGAACAACATCTGCTCGACAACGAGCAGCGCATCGAAGGTTCTTCCGAAGGTTAATGCTCATGAGCCCCGTCACCGTGGTGCGTCATCCGTTTCCGTTCAGCGCCCTGGTCGGCCAGGCGCGGCTGCAACAGGCCCTGCTGCTGGCTGCCGTCGATCCCGGCATCGGCGGCGTGCTGGTCACCGGGCCGCGCGGCACCGCCAAGTCCACGGCGGCGCGTGCGCTGGCGGAACTGCTGCCGCACGGCCACTTCGTCACGCTGCCGCTGGGCGCGAGCGAGGAGCAGCTGACCGGCACGCTGGACCTGAGCCACGTGCTGCAACAGGGCGAGGTGCGCTTCGCGCCGGGCCTGCTGGCGCGCGCGCACGAGGGCGTGTTGTATGTGGATGAAGTCAACCTGCTGCCGGACCCGCTGGTGGACCAGCTGCTCGACGTGGCGGCCAGCGGCGTGAACGTGGTGGAGCGCGATGGCGTGTCCCACCAGCACGCGGCGCGCTTCGTGCTCGTCGGCACGATGAATCCGGAGGAAGGCGAGCTGCGCCCGCAACTGCTGGACCGCTTCGGCCTTGCGCTGGCGCTCGACAACTACGCCGACCCGGCTACGCGGCAGGCCATCGTGCGCGCCCGGCTGGCCTTCGATACCGACGCGGAGGCGTTCCGCGCCGCCGTGGCGACGGCCCAGCAGGCGCTGGCGGCGCAGGTCGTGCAGGCGCGCGGGGCGCTCGGCGGGCTGGATTTCTCCGATGCCGTGCACGCCCATGTCAGCGCGCTGTGCCTGGCGGCGGCGGTGGATGGCGTGCGGGCGGACCTCGTCATGCTGCGCGCCGCGCGCGCGCTGGCGGCATGGGACGGCGCCCCGGCGGTGACCGTGGCGCATGTGGACGCCGTGGCGGAGCTGGTGCTTCATCATCGCCGCCATGCTGGTTCGCCGGCCTCGCCCGAGGCGGGGCAGGGTGGGGCGGCCGGGGAGGGCAGTACCTCGGAGGATCAAGCACCGGCGGACAACCCGTGGGGCGCCATGCCGTCCCCGGCCGGGAACGTCACCGACAGCGCTGCCGGCATCGCCAGCATCAAGCCGCTGCGCGCCTTCGGGAATCGTCCGTCAAAAAAAGCCTGAGCCACCGGCAGGCCGCCGGGCCGGTCCGGCAAGGCGGCAACCGGTGGCAGACCCCTCGTTTTATGCCACGTCCGATGCCACGTCCGGCCACGCCGGGCGCGGGCGTGCCCGGGGCCCGCATCCACTGGCCGCGTACGCTGGCGGCCAAGCGGCAGGCGCGGCTGGCCGCCGAGCACCTGCGCCACCGGCGTGCCGACGCGCGCGCCGGGGTGCTGCATTGCGTGGCGCTCGATTGTTCCGGCTCGATGACCCAGGGCGAGCAACTCGCGCTGGCCAAGGGCGTGCTCGTGCGGCTGCTGGAGCGCGCCTACCAGTCTCGTGCGGATGTGGCGCTGGTCTGCTTTGCCGGGCGGCAGGCCGAGGTCCGGCTCGCGCCGTCGCGCGCACGCTACTGGAACGCCGACTGGATCCGCCCGATTGCCGGCGGCGGTGGCACCCCGCTGGCGCTGGGCGTGGCGCGCGCCGGCCAGTTGCTGGAGGCGCAGGCCCGCCACCGGCCGATGCAGCGGCGCTGGCTCTGGCTGCTGACCGACGGACGCAGCGGCGAGCTGCCGCCCCGGCCTGCCTGGGCCGATCACGTGGTGGTAGTGGACGTGGAGCGCCGCGCCGTGGCGCTGGGCCGCTGCCATGCGCTGGCCTTGGCGTGGAGCGCCGACTATCGCGATGCCGCCGCGTTGATCGATTAAAAGTAACGCCTGCGCCATATCCCTCTTTCGTAGGGCATACCCGGTCTAAAGTCTCGCGCCTGCCTGACCGTTAGCCCATCGATAGCCCCGGCACGCAGCATCGAAACAGCGGGGCATTACGAGGAGCGGACGGCATCATGGCTTGGGACAACTTGAGTATGCGCACGCGGCTGGGCGCGGCGTTTGGCGTGGTCGTGCTGTTGGTGGCGGTCATGATGACACTGGCGCTCGGGCGCATTGGCGAGCTGGAACAGCGGGCAGCGGCCGGGCCGGACAAGCCGGCGGCCACGGCCCAGGCTGTGCCCCCGAACGAGGACAACACCCGTATCTGGATCTGGGGCCTGGGTG
The DNA here is from genome assembly GCF_052115685.1 of Cupriavidus sp. 2KB_3. Classification (NCBI taxonomy): domain Bacteria; kingdom Pseudomonadati; phylum Pseudomonadota; class Betaproteobacteria; order Burkholderiales; family Burkholderiaceae; genus Cupriavidus; species Cupriavidus sp. 2KB_3. Next base: position 124,698 of record NZ_JBFRHD010000003.1, on the reverse strand, counting down.
GCGCGGTGCTGCTGGCCAGCGTGGTGTGCTGGTTCCGCCTCACGCGCGCCATCGAGATCCCGCTCAAGGAGGCCGAGTTCATCGCCGAAACCGTGGCGGCGGGCGACCTCAGCAAGGAATTCGAGACCGAGCGGGGCGGCGATTTCGGCCGCCTGCTGGGCGGGCTGGGCGAGATGGAGGACATGCTGACGGACCTGGTCACGCGCATCAAGGCGTCTAGCGATTCGATCTCGTCGGCGTCGCACCAGATTGCCGCCGGCAATACCGACCTGTCCCAGCGCACCGAGGAACAGGCCGCCACGCTCGAGGAAACGGCGTCGAGCATGAGCGAGCTGACCGCCATGGTGAAGCAGAACACCGAACGCGCGCGCACCGCCAATGGGCTGGCGGCGTCCGCGTCGGGCGTGGCCGAACGCGGCGGCGCCATCGTCGGCAATGTCGTGGAGACCATGCAGGCCATCAGCGCCAGTTCTCGCAAGGTGACGGACATCATCGCCGTGATCGAGGGCATCGCCTTCCAGACCAATATCCTGGCGCTGAACGCCGCCGTGGAAGCGGCGCGGGCGGGCGAGCAGGGGCGCGGCTTCGCCGTGGTGGCGGGCGAGGTGCGCACGCTGGCCCAGCGCAGCGCGGCGGCGGCCAAGGAAATCAACGTGCTGATCAACGATTCGGCGCGGCAGGTGGAGTCGGGCTCCTCGCTGGTGGGGCAGGCCGGCCAGACCATGGCGGAAATCGTCCAGTCGGTGCGGCATGTGACCCAGATCCTGGGCGAGATCGCCGAGGCGTCCGAGCACCAGAGCGGCGGCATCGAGCAGGTCAACGAGGCCGTGATGCAGATGGACGAGGTGACGCAGCAGAATGCCGCGCTGGTGGAAGAGGCCGCCGCGGCGTCTGCGGCGCTGGCCGAGCAGGCCCAGCAGCTCCAGCAGGTGGTAGGCGAGTTCAAGCTCGACGACGACGAGCCGGCCCGCCCGGCAGCGCGCCAGTCGCTGGGCCTCCAGCCCAGGCTGGCCCGCGCCTGATTAATATCTAAGCGGGCGGACGGACGATGTCCGGCGCGGCGGCCACGCCCAGGTCGCCGCTCTGGAGATAGGCGATCACCGGCGCCCAGAAGGCCTGCGCGTGCGCGGGTTCGATGGCGGCGTTGTGGGGCAGGTCCTCGAAGATCTCCAGCCGGCTCGGCGCGCGTGCCATCCGCGCCAGATACTCGCCATGGCTGAACGGGATGGTCTGGTCCTGCCGGCTGTGGATCAGCAGCAGCGGCATGCGCAGCTTGCGGATGCGCGCGGCGTTGTTCCACGGCTCCGGCAGCATCCACGCCAGCCACGCGGGCACGCGCCCCGTGACCACCGCCGCCGCGCGCGCGGAGCGGAAACCGGCGCCAATCACGGCGCCGTCCGGCCGAGGCTGCAGCCGGGCAATCACATCGAGCAGAATCCCACTTCCCAGCGAATAGCCCATCACGTGGCGCCGCGCCGCAGCCGGCGTGGCGGCGATGAACTGGAGATAGCCGGCCAGCGCGTCCTGACGCAGGTTGCGTACCGTGGGCCGCCCGGTGCTCGCGCCATAGCCGCTGTAGTCGAACACGAAGGAGCCGATGCCGGCGGCGTGAAGCATGGCCTGCACCGGCGCCCAGTCGGACAGGGACTCCGAATCGCCATGAAAGACGCACAGCGCCGGGCCGGTCGGGTCGGGCGCGGCGACGAACGAGGCATGCAGCGTGCGGTCCCCGCTGGCAAAGGTGTACTGGCGGGACGGCACCCCGAGGTGGTCGGGGGTAACGTCGCCCGCCGGTATGGTGACGAAAGCGTCACGTTCCATCACCCGGAAGACCAGCCAGCGGCCCAGGCCGGCAACCACTGCAACGCCTGCAACGCCGGCTGCGCCGGCAAGCCAGCGTTTCAGGGGGCGGGAGGCGGCGGCGGGTGGGTTTGGCATGGATAGCCGGGGCGCGGGGGATGTGATAAGCCTAGCACCCGATCGGGCGGTGCGCCGGCCGCAAGAGAGGCAGGCTATCGGCCTCATAAATAAGTTTTCGGCGCGATTGGCAGATTCGCCTTGCTTGTCTATCTACCAGTAGATATTATTCAGCGCATGGACTCGCCGCACGAACCAAGCGGTGTCCGAGCAAGACCCTCGAACGGGACCTTCCAGAGCCAAGAAATCTATCTAGTCGTAGATAGCATCGGAAGGTAGCCCCGGAAAAACGTAGCCAATACAAGGAGCTTCACCATGAACGCCAAGACCATCCTCAGTGCCGCCGCTCTCGCCGCCGCCTTCGTGACGGGCGCCGCCCAGGCCGCTCCCCCCAGCAACCAGACCGGTGAAGCCTATGGTTACGGCTACCGCGTGAACGACGCACGCAGCCCGTACAGCGACGGTGCCCGCGACGTACATCGCCCCCGCAACCCGTTTGTGGACGGCGCCCGAGTGAATGACGCACGCAGCCCGTTCTCCGATGGCGCCCGCGCCGGCAAGTTCGACCCGTACACCGATGGCGCCCGCACCGTGGCCGGTCGCGACCGCACCGGCGTCTCCGCCGAACCGGGCCGTACCGCTGATACGGCTGTTGAAACTGCCTAAACATCGCTCCGCCGCGGATCGCGGCATGCGGTACCGGCCGGCGCCCCAAAAGGGTGCCGGCCGCCTTTGCGTTGACATCGGGGTAATCCCGGTTGAGTATCTATCTTCGTGTAGATAAACTTTGCCCCATGAAAACCCAACCCGTCCGTGAGCAGCTGCTCGAACACACGCTGGTACTGATTCGCCGCCGTGGTTTCAATGGCTTCAGTTATCGCGATCTGGCCGAGCTGGTGGGGGTCAAGACCTCCAGCATCCACTATTACTTCCCGTCGAAGGACGACCTCGTCCTGGAAGCGGTGAAGGAATACAGCGCGCGCATCGTCGAGCGCCTGCGCAATATCGACCCCGAACTGCCGGTGCTGGAACAGGCCCGCCAGTACCTGGAGCCGCTGCGCGCTACCTGCGGATCTGACCAGATCTGCCTGGCCGGCATGCTCTCCACCGAGGTGCTGTCGCTGCCTGAGCCTGTGCACAACGTGCTCAAGGATTTCTATCACATTAACGAGGCCTGGCTCGCCAAGCTGCTCGAGCGGGGGCAGCAACAACGCGAGACCCTGTACCCCGTGCCGCCCGAAATGCTCGCACAAGTGCTGTATGGTGCGCTTCAGAACGGCCTGATCGCCGCCCGGCTGTTTGGCACGCAGGAGCGCCTGGAAGCCGCCGCCGAAACCCTGCTCGGCGCCCTGTGCAACAAACGTGCCGCCGCACTGCTGGGCAAGACCTGCGCCTGACGTAGACGCTGCATAAAAAACCGCCGGATGGCCGCAAGGTCTCCGGCGGTTTTTCTTTGTCAGATTGTTAAATCGGCGTGCGATCTGCTGTGGCTCAATTTTGTCGGGAAAAGAGCACGTTACATCTGTGCATCCAGAGGCAGCGGGGCCGTGTGACCGTTGTGCACGGAACTGCCTTGGTATAAAATTTTGTACAGATGGGGCAGCATGGATCGTGAAAGAGAAATCCGTTGGGTAGGGTCAGCCTATGCAGATCTGCTTTTGTTTCCCGACGACGCCAGACGGCAGGCGGGCTTTCAACTCGCCAAGGTGCAGGCGGGGCTGGATCCCACCGACTGGAAACCGTTTGGCGACATCGGGCCCGGCACGCGCGAACTGAGAATTCGTGAGGCGAGTGGGATCTATCGGGTGATGTACGTCGCACGATTCGACGACGCGGTCTACGTACTGCATTGCTTTCAGAAGAAGACCCAGGCCACCAGCCTGGGGGACCGTGCGATTGCACGCGCGCGCTATCGGGCGCTGGATATAGGATGGAAACACTAGTCATGACGATCGATACCAAGATCCGACACGTCACCAAGCCGGGTGCGAACCTGTTTCTCGAGCTGGGATTTGCCCCGGACGAGGCCGAACGGCTCCATGCCGTTTCCCAGAAGGAGATTAACGACACCCGTCTGCTCAAGCAGCAACTGATGCGCGAGATCAGCGGCTGGATCGACGAACACAACCTGCGGCAGGCGGATGCTGCCGAGATCCTGATGGTGTCTCGCCCCCGCGTGTCCGACGTCGTGAATCAGAAAACCGCGAAGTTCACGCTCGACACGCTGGTGGAGATGCTGAGTCGCATCGGCAAGCCGGTGACGATCGCGGTGGGCTAGGCAGTCGCATCCCCTGACGCAAGGCCAGACCCGGCCACCACCCCGCACAACCACCCCCCATCGTCATGCGGCAGGTCATGTCCTGCCCACGGATGGCGCAGGTGCCGCGCCCTCCAGGCCGCTGCGATGCGGGCCGAGCAGACCGGGTTGACGAGGCGGTCGGCGTCCGAGGAGAGGATCAGCGTGGGGCAGGGCGGGGCGGCGGGGGCGGCCCGGTAGCGGGCGGCTGCCAGCAGTTGGCGCAGGGCCGCCGCGCGGGTGACCGGGGCGGTTTGGCCGATGGTGACCCACGCCGCCAGGTCGGTGTCCCGCGTATCCATCCGCTCGCAGGTCAGGCGGTGGACCGTGCGCTCGCAGCGGGCGCGGTCGTGCCAATGGTTGGCCATGCCGATGAGCGCCGCCCAGTTCTGGGGGCGCAGCCGTTGCGGCAGGGTGCTGAAGGGGCGCATGCTCGTGTTGATCAGCACCAGTCCGGCCACTTCCCCGGGGTAGCGTTGGGCCCATTCGGTGGCAACCATGGCGCCGAGCGACATCGCCAGGATGCGGTACGGGGCCGTCACCCCGGTGGCGCAGGCAGTGGCGCGCACCGCTTCCATGATGCCGCGCACGTCGGCGGGCACCGTCGCGTGGTGGGCCGTGCCGTTGCCGGGCAGGTCGATCAGGGTCGGGCGCCCCAGGCCGCGGGCGGTCCACAGCGCGGGCAGGTCGCCCCAGTGGCGCGACTCGCGGGTCAGGCCGCGCAGGAAGATCCACGGGCTCATGGCGCAGGTTTCCGGTCTTGCCAGTGCGCGCGCGCCTGCGTCAGCAACTGCTGTCGATGGGCGCCCTGGGGCAGCCATCGCTCCGGGGCGAAGGCGGTGCGGCCGAGGAAGTCGAACAGGCTCACGTGCCGGCGCAGCACGCGCGCCGTGCGGTGGGCCTTGATCGGATTGAAAATGCCCGCGCGCGAGAAGAGCTGACGCGGATTCTTCTTGATCCACAGCCACGAGCCCAGCTCCAGCGTCATCGGCAGGAACAGCGTGCCCGCCGGCGCGCGGTCGTAGGCGTAGTCCCACAGGTCGCCGTGCAGCAGGTACTGGTGGCTCTGCGGCTCGAAGGCGTAGCCGTGGTGCGGGTGGGCCTGCTCGAACATGGTCTTGAGCAGGTACATCTCTGGCAGGTGCGCCATGGGCGTGTGGGTGCGCGCGTAGGGGAACCAGATGCTGTCGCGCCAGCCGTAGCCGGAATGGCAATCCACCGCAAAACTGAGGGGCCGGCCCAGCAGTTCTTCCTCCACCACGCGCAGCAGCGCGGCGGCCTCGGGCTCCATCGGCGCCCCGGCGCGGCCGCGATACCACGGCAGCCACGCGCCGAGACGCTGCCCGCCGGCCAGGAAGGGCACGCGCGCATCGGCGTTCTGCGGCGCGTTGCGCATCAGGTCCACGCCGCGGGGATTGGCGCGCGTGGCCGCATGCATGCCGCCCGGGTTGACGATCGGCATGAAGACCAGCTTCACGGCCTGCAACTCGCGGTGGAGCAGCTCGTCCCATTGCAGGCGGCACAGCAGCGAGCGCATGTAATCGAGCACCAGCTGGGTGCCGATGCGCTCAAGCCCGTGAATGCCGCCGAAGATGCCGATGGCCGGCGCATCGGGCGCGTCCGTGCCCAGCGCCGCCACATGCACCCCGAACGAGCGGCCGTCCACGGCTACCTCGCACGCCACGCGCGACCGGAACCACGGGGCGCCCAATTCCAGCAGCGCCAGCAGTTGGTCGTACTCGGGAAAGCTGGGGCGGCCCGGGTCGGTCATCGGCGGAGGGGGTCCTTGGGGGCGGTGGACGGGGGGGCGCAGGTCAACTCAGTTCAATATAGGTGCAGGCCGTGGAACCTCGCAATGCCGCTGCGCGGCGCTGCCCGGCAGGACCAGGCAGTCCAGCAGCGCGCGCACCAGCCGCGTCCCGCTGCGGATCTTGAGGCTGTAGAGATATTCGTGGATGACCGGCGCCTGGCTGGCGAAGGGCACCACGCAGAGCGCGGGGTCGCGCGGCACCTCGCCCACGGGCATCACGCTGGCGCCGAGGTTGTGCCGGATCGCCTCGCAGATGGCTTCGCGGCTGCCGATCACGGTATGGGGCGGCAGATCGATGCCTACCGCGCCCAGCGCGGCCTCGGTGGCCTCGCGGGTCATCGACCCCTGTTCGCGCACGATCAGATGGCAGGCGGCCAGTTCCGCCACTTCCACGCGCGGGCGGCGCGCCAGCGGGTGGAGCGGATGGGCAACCAGCACCATCGGGTCGGCGGCGAGCAGGGTGCGGGAAAGCCGGTCGTCGTCCACGGCGTGCGACGACACCGCGGCATCGATCCGGTATTCGAACAGCGCGTCGAGCATCTGCCGCGAGTTGCCGATCTCGATGCTGACCGCCACGGCCGGGTAGCGTTCCCGGAACGCAGCCACGCTGCGCAGGATGTAGTAGGGGCCGGTGGCGCCAATCCGCAGGCTGCCCAGCCGCAGGTTGCCGGCGTTGCGGAGCAGGAAATCGGCCTCGCCCTCCTGCTGCATCATCTGTTCGGCCAGCGGCATCAGGGCCACGCCGACGTCGCTGAGGTCCAGCCGGCTGGCGCGGCGGTGGAACAGTTCCACGCCGTAGAGCACTTCCAGCTGGCGGATGCGGCCGGTGACGGTGGGCTGGCTGAGCCGCAGTTGCCGGGCCGCGCTCGTGATGCTGCCTTGCCGCGCCACTTCATAGAACGTCATCAGCAGATCGCCAAGCATGGGGCTCCCATCGAATTCAGGACGAACCCGCGAGCCTAGCCTGGCAATGTGACAGTGGTGGGTACGGCGGCGCCCCTCTCCCAAGGGGACAGGGGCGCCGACCGGGCCCTGGCGGGCTTAGCTTCCCATCGCCGGATCGGACACCGTGTGGGTGCCGTTCTCCACGCGGCCGGCAAAGCGCCGCGAGAAGCCGCCCTGCGGGGTGGTCACCGTGAAGTCATACCAGTTGCCCTGCGACTTCACCGGGAAGGGCTGGTCGAGTTCCTTGCCGGCGGGCAACTCGAACGTCCACGGGCCGTCCGTGCGGTAGGCGTTGGGCACCACCGTGAAGGTGCAGGCTGCCTTGCCACGGTTGATCAGCGTCAGCCAGACCTTGGGCTCGTCGGATTCCTCGTAGCACACGCGGATCTCCGGCGCGGCGCCGCCGCCGGCTTCCTGCTGGGCGCTCACGTCGCCGATGAAGGCGCGATGGTAGCCGTTCGGGCCGAGTACCCAGAGGTCGTAGCGGCCGCTGTCGGTGGCGTAGACATCCCACGTGGCGTCGATCTTCTTGCCCGGCTCCACCGCGTAGCGGCGCGGCACGCTGCCCAGGTGCAGGCGGTCGTAGACGTGGAACACCGCCGCCTGGGTGCCGTCATTGTGGAACTTCAGGATCATGGCGCGGTTGACCGGATCTTCCAGCCCGCTGGTGTGCAGCGTGTACGGCAGCGCGCGCGAGGGCCGCGTGCCGCTGGCCTGCGTCGGCATGGTCTGCGCCGCCACGGTCGGCGTGGGAATCTGGGCCAGCGCCTCCTGCTGGGTGCGCTGGGTGTCCGCGCCGGTCTTGTCGAGGCCCGTGAAGGAGATCGACGTGGTGCCGTTGGGGTTGACGAAGTCGAACGCAGTCATCATGTCGCCCATCACCGCGCGGCGATAGGGGCTGATGTTGGTCTCCTGCACGCCGAACCGCTTTTCGAGGAAGCGCAGTACCGAGGTGTGGTCGAACACCTGCGAGTTGACCCAGCCGCCACGGCTCCACGGCGACACCACGTACATCGGCACGCGCGGGCCGGGGCCGAACGGCGTCTTGTCCACGCTGTAGTACTCGGCGGCGGCGTCCATCGTGGCGGCGCCGATGGGGTTGCCCTTGCCGTCCAGCGCCGGGGCGCAGGGCGGCGGCACGTGGTCGAAAAAGCCGTCGTTTTCGTCGAAATTGATCAGCAGGACGGTCTTGCTCCAGACGTCCGGGTTGGCCGTCAGCGCGTTGAGCACCTCCTGGGTGTACCAGGCGCCCTGCACCGGGCTCGACGGCCCCGGGTGCTCCGAGTACGTGGCCGGGGCCACGATCCACGACACCTGCGGCAGCGTGCCGGCGGCGATGTCATCGCGCAGTGCCTGCAGGAAGCCGCCATCGGGCATGGTGTTGGCGATGCCCTTGAACAGCGGGTTCACGGCGTCGTTGGCCGGCGTGTAGGCTGGGTAGGGCGCACCGTTGGCCGCGTTGCCGAGCGCGGCGTTGGCGGCGCGGTACTGGGCGAAGCCGGCCAGCGGGTTGTCGGTGAAGTTGTCCGGCATGTTCTGGTAGACCTTCCAGGTCACGCCGGCAGTCTGCAGGCGCTCCGGGTAGGTGGTCCAGGTGTAGTTGATGCCGGTGGCGTCGAGCGAGTCGCCGCTGTTGTCGATCACCGGGCCGCCCTTCTGGCCGAACGGGTCGTTGGTGCCGGTCCAGTGGAACAGGCGGTTGGTGTTGGTGCCGCCGTGGAAGCTGCAGTGGTAGGCGTCGCACAGCGTGAAGGCGTCCGCCAGCGCAAACTGGAATTCGAGTTCCTTCTGCTTGTAGTAACCCATCGACTGGGTCTTCTTCGAGGTCGGCCAGGCACTCATGCGGCCGAGGTCCCAGGCGGCCTGGCCATCCGGCTGGCTGTGCGGGGTGCCGCTCACGCGCTGGGCGTTGCCGGCGGTGCTGTCCAGGTGGTACGGCAGCACTACGCGGTTGGTGTTGCCGTTGGCGTAGGTCTGCTGGAAGACGTTGCGGCCGCCCGGCAGCGGGATCGGGAAGCGGTCACCGAAGCCGCGCACGCCCTTGAACGTGCCGAAGTAGTTGTCGAACGAGCGGTTTTCCTGCATCAGGATCACCACGTACTGCACGTCCTGGATCGACTTGTTGACGTTGTTGGCCGGAATGGCCAGCGCGCGGCGAATGGCCGGCGGAAACGCGGAGAGCGCGGCGGTTGCGGCGGCGCTGCCGCCTGCCATCTTGAGGAAATTGCGTCGGCTGCTGGAGTTCATGTCGAGTTCTGCCCTGAGCGGTTCTGGATTCGGAGAGGGGGATCGCGGCGCTTCAGGGCGCGCACTTCAGCTTGGGCGTATCGGTGGGCTGGCCCGGCTGGGTCGGTGTGCCGCCAGGTTGTCCAGCGGTGGGCGGGGTGTCGTCGCCGCCACAGGCGGTCAGCGCCGCGCAGAGCAGCAGGGTGGCGGCCAGCCCGGCCAGGGGGCGCGGGGCTTTGGGCGGCCGCACGTGGGCAAGGCTGGCAAGGGTGCGGATGTCGTGCATGGTCTGGATTCTCTTGCGGAGGGGTGGGGTGGGTGCCGTCAAGCGCCCTATGCGTTGCTCGCGTCGTTCGCGTGGCTCGCGATGCGCTTCGCAGCGTACGGACCCGCCTTGTCCCCCCGGTGACATACGCCCAAAGAATCCTGATACGGACATTCGCCGATTTGGCCCCAAAGGGCGCCGGACGCACATTTGATGGCGACGGATGCTGCGTCGCACCAAGTCCTGTGCTATGGTGTTTGGAAGGTTTCCTCCAATTCGCCCCCGAATCCTGTTTACCTGTCAGACTGCCGGACTCGGGAAGATCCTTGCCCAGACCGGGCTGCAGGACCGGCGCATCGGATAACCCCCACAAACGCATTTTTGTTGCACTTGCAACGTGGCATGACCTTGCTTGTGAGCGAGGCTTTCCGCCCCCATTCTGCAAAGCGGAAGGGCTTGCAGGAGCGGTACATGAACACCGAATCACGTTACGTCTGGCATTACACCGTGGGTACGCCGCTGGCCGCGATTGCGCGCTCGGGACGGCTCAAGCCCGCGATGGCCCATGGCCGGCCCGCGCGTCCTGGGGAGCAGGACATCCTATGGTTTTCGCGCAACCAGCAATGGGACCCATCCGCCACCCAGGACGATGGCCTGAACGAGGCGCGTCACGCGCTTTCGCGCGCCGCCCTGCATGCACGCTTTGGGCTCTACCGGTTTGGCATCGCGGCCACTGACGCGCGCCTGCTGCCGTGGCCGACGGTCACGCGCGTGGCCGATATCGAAGTGCCAGACGCCATGGCGATGGTGGCCGCCGGCCTGCGCTGCGGCGCCGCGCCCACCGACTGGATCGGCACGCTGAACGAGATTCCGCTGTCCGAGCTGCGCTTCGAGGCGTGGACCGGCCGCGAATGGACCACCGCCGATCTCAACGAGCTGGCCGCCCAGCTCGCCTAGCGCACGCCTTTCCCTTCCCTTTCCCGTTCCCCGTTTCCCTTTCCCTTCCCTCAGCGGCTGAAGCCGCGCGCGGCCACCGGCCACAGAGCTTCCACCACGCCGCCGCGCACCGTCACCAGTGCATCGTAGAGATTGAGGGTCGGGTCGCAATGGCCCGGCACCAGCAGCACGCGGCTGCCCAGCGCGGGCAGGGCGGCGAGGTTGCCGGCCTGCCGGGGTTTGACGATGCCATGCTCGTCGTTCGCCGCCACGTATTCCAGCGCCCCGGACGCCGCGCCATCGGCCCAGATCCACGGCAAGCCTGAATCCACCGCCATCGACTTCAGCCCCGCATCGAGGATGACGCGGTCGCCGGCGGCCACGCTCATCACCGTCGTGGCGATAAACAGGCTGTGCTCGAAGCGCAGCGCGCCGGGATAGGCGTTGCTGCCGTAGTCGGCGTCCATGAACACGTACGAGCCCGGCTGGATCTCGGTGTACACGCCGCTGCCGAGGTCGAACTCCACGCTGCCGCTGCCGCCGCCCGTTACCACCTCGCATTGCACGCCCGCCGCCGCCAGCTTCGCCAGCACGGCGCCGGTGCGTTCGGCGGCTTGCGCAGCGGCGTCGCGGCGGGCTGCCCAGTCGCGCAGATGCTGGATGCCGCCGTGATACGCCTGCAAGCCGCGCAGGGACAGGCGGGGATGGGCGGCAATCCGTTCTGCCAGGGCGATTGCCGCCGGCGCGTCGGCCACGCCGCAGCGGCCCTGGCCAACATCGATCTCGATAAAGACGTCCAGTGGCGTGCCCGCGGCCTCGGTGGCTGCCGCCAGGGCGTCGATTTGTGATGCATCGTCCACACATACGCTAAGGCGCGCGTGGCGGGCCAATTCGGCCAGCAGCGCTGCCTTGGCCGGGGATGCAATCTCGTTACTGATATGGATGTCGGTCACGCCGGCCGCCACGAAGGGCACGGCCTCGCTGACCTTCTGGCAGCAGATGCCCACCGCGCCGCGCGCGATCTGGGCCAGCGCAATCTCGGGGCACTTGTGCGCCTTGGCGTGCGGGCGCAGCTTCACGCCGGCGCGGTCGGCGGCGTCCTGCATGCGCGCCACGTTGCGCGTGAAGGGGTCGAGATCGAGGATCAGGGACGGCGTGTCGATGGCATCGACGGACTGGCCGGGGATGGCGGCGGGCGGCAAATCAAAAGACAAGGGCATGGCGGCAAGGATGTGATGAATGGGGCCGGAGCGGAAGCGTAGCACGCGCGATTCCACTACGATGAGGAAGTCCGCGCCGATGCGGATCCAAACCGGGAGGGCGCCATGGCATACGATGCAAGAGGCCTGGAGGTCACATCCAATCATCCCGCCGCGCTCGCGCACTACGAGGCCGGGCTGGCGCTGCTGCATGGCTATTACGGCGACCCGCTGGCGGCGGTGGATGCCGCGCTGGCCGACGACCCGGACTTCGCCATGGGCCACGCGCTGCGCGCCGCGCTGATGGTGACCTCGGGCGACGGCACCGCCGTGCCGCTGCTGCGCGAGAGCGTGGAGGCCGGCGAGGCACTGGGCGACCGCGCCAACCCGCGCGAGCGCCGCCATCTGGCCGCCGCGCGCGCCTGGCTGGACGGGCGATTCGCCGAGTCGGTGCAGGCGTACGGTGACATCGCCATCGACTATCCGCGCGACATCCTCGCCGTGCAGGTGGCCCATCTGGGCGATTTCCTGCTCGGCCAGTCGTCGATGCTGCGCGACCGCATCGCGCAGGTGCTGCCCCATTGGGACAAGGACGTGCCCGGCTACGGCTACCTGCTCGGCATGCACGCCTTCGGGCTCGAGGAATCCAATCGCTATGAAGACGCCGAGGCGCGTGGCCGCGAGGCCGTGGCGCTGAACCCGCGCGATCCGTGGGCGATCCACGCCGTGGCGCATGTGATGGAGATGCAGGGCCGGCTGGACGACGGCGCGGCATGGCTGCGCACGCACGTATCGGACTGGTCTGAAGACAACATGCTGGCGGTGCACAACTGGTGGCATCTGGCCCTGTTCCTGCTCGAACAGGAGCGCTACGACGAAGTACTGGCGCTCTACGACGCGCACATCAACCGGCCGGCGCCGGCCATCGCGCTCGATCTGGTCGATGGCGCCGCGCTGCTGTGGCGGCTGCACCTGCGCGGCGTGGATGCGGGCGCGCGCTGGGCCGCGCTGGCCGACGACTGGTACACGCGCGGCGCGGCCGGCTACTACGCCTTCAACGATGTGCACGCCATCATGGCTTGCCTGGGCGCGGGCCGCGAGGACGCCGTGGCCGAGATCCGCGCGGCCATGGCGGGCGCGGCGATCGGGCAGGGCACCAACGCGATGATGTCGCGCGACGCGGGCCTGCCCGTGGCCGACGCGATGATCGCCTTCGCGCGCGGCGACTATGCCGCCACGGTGGCGCTGCTGATGCCGGTGCGCATCCTCACCCATCGCTTCGGCGGCAGCCACGCCCAGCGCGACGTCTTCGCGCTGACCCTGATCGAAGCGGCCCTGCGTGGCCGCCACGCCAACCTCGCCGCCGCGCTGGTGGCCGAGCGTGCCGCGCTCAAGCCGATGAACCCGAGCCTCGCCGCGCTGGCCGGCCGCGCCCGGCGGACATCGCAGGCCCAGGAAACCCGTTCGACACTGCACTGATCCATCCCCCTGCATCCACCTTGTCGCCACCCTGGAGGTCATCATGCATCAACCGACGTTCCGACCGAAGTCCCTGCGCCTCGCCGCCGTCCTGCTCGCGATGGCCAGCCTGCCGGCCATCGCCCATCATGGCTGGTCCACCTATGACCAGACCAAGCCGCTGACCGTGACCGGCAAGGTGGTGGAGAGCCATTACGAGAACCCGCACGCCACGATCCGGGTGGATGCGCAGGGCAAGCGCTGGTTTGCCGTGCTGGCACCGGTGTCGCGCATGGAGTCCCGCGGCGCCACGCAGGACAAGGTGGCCGTGGGCAAGCAGGTAACCCTCGTCGGCTACCAGAGCAAGGAAAAGGCCGACGAGATGCGCGTGGAGCGCATCACGGTAGACGGCGGCCAGACCGTGGAACTGCGCTGAGTGTCGATGGAGGCACTTGGCGAGCTGGGCGCCACGCTCGCCGCGTGGCCGTTCTCGGTGGCGCTGCGGGCGTCGGCCTGGGCGTATCCGATCATCGAGATCGTGCATCTGGCCGGCATGGCGCTGCTGTTCGGGTCCATCGTCGTGGTGGATCTGCGGCTGGCCGGGCTGGGGCGGCAGTTGCCGGTCACCACCCTGCTGCGCCATGCGCTGCCGGCCTCGGTGGCGGGCTTCCTCGCCGTGGTGGCGAGCGGCGCGCTGCTGTTCCTGGCGCATGCCGATGAACTGATCGTCAACCGCGCGTTCCTGATCAAGATCGTGCTGATCGGGCTCGGTCTGGCCAACGCGCTCTGGTTCCATCAAGGGCCTTACCGGCAGTTGCATGCCGCGCCAGCCGGCGCCAGCTGGGACATCGGCCAGCCGCCGCCCACGGGCGCGCGCGCCTGCGCCATGGTGTCGCTGCTGACGTGGGGGCTGGTGATCTGCGCGGGCCGGCTGATCGCCTACGTCTGAGCCGCCGTAGGTCTGTGGACCGCGCAATTTGATGTAACGCAAATAGCGTGCAGGTGTTGCTCAAGGTTTAGGGGGGTGGGTCGTTAAGCCTGATCGGTACCCCTTCGATCCAACGAACAACCTGCCCCATGAACAACCTCAGTATTCGCCATGGCCTGCTGGCCACCCTGGTGGTCTTCGGACTGATGATCCTGTTTGGCGCCGCCCTGGGCGTGACCGAGCTGCGTGCAGCAAGCGGCGCTTCCGAGCGCATTCACGTGGTGGCCACGCGCGCCATGCTGATCAACGATGCCTACAAGGACATGACGCGCGCGCGCTCGGCCCTGACCCGCGCCTATAGCTCTGCCAAGGAGTCTGGCGCGGTGAACGCGGACGCCATCGCCAGCGCCGAGAAGTCGATGCGCAAGTCCGCCGATGAACTGAACGCCTTCGAGAAGGCCGCGCCCATCGAAGGCCAGGACGCCGGCACGCGCGACGAGATCATCGGCGCGGGCCGTGCCCATATGGATGCCGTGCAGCGGGCGCTCGAAGCGCTGCGCAGCAACGATCCGGCGGGTTACGCGGCGATCAACGACAAGGACATCACCGCCTCCGGCGCGAAGTACTCGGCCGGCGTGGAGCGCTTCCAGAAATTCGCCGAGCAGCATAACGACGAGGCCGTGGCCACGGGCCGCAGCCGCTTCCATCGCGTGCTGGTGCTGGTGGGGATTGGCCTGGTGGCGTCGGTGCTGCTGATCGTAGCGGTGCACGTGGCACTGCGCCGGCTGGTGGTGGCGCCGCTCAACGCGGCCTGCCAGCTGATCATGCGCGTGGCCGATGGCGACCTGACCATGACCGTGCCGCCGGCCGGCCGCAACGAGATTGGCCAACTGCTGGACGCGCTGGCCCGCATGCGCGCCGGCCTGACCGAGACCGTGCGCAAGGTGCGCGCGGGTTCCGATGCCGTGACCACCGGCGCGCGCGAGATCGCGGCGGGGAATACGGACCTGTCCTCGCGTACCGAGGAACAGTCGTCGGCGCTGGAGCAGACCGCCGCCAGCATGGAGGAGCTGACCTCCACCGTGGGCAACAACGCGGAGAGCGCCAGCCGTGCCAGCGCGCTGGCGCGCGACGCGGCGGACCTCGCCCAGCGCGGCGGCGATGTGGTGCGCGGCGTGGTGCAGACCATGAGCGACATCAACACGAGTTCGCAGAAGATCGTCGACATCATCGGCGTGATCGACGGCATTGCCTTCCAGACCAACATCCTCGCGCTCAACGCCGCCGTGGAAGCCGCGCGCGCGGGCGAGCAGGGCCGGGGCTTTGCCGTGGTGGCGGGCGAGGTGCGCGCGCTGGCGCAGCGCAGTGCCGGGGCGGCCAAGGAGATCAAGGCGCTGATCGATTCGTCGGTGGAACGCGTGGACGCCGGCAGCACCCAGGTGGAGCAGGCCGGCAACACCATCGGCGAGATTGTTGGCGCGGTGCAGCGGCTGGCGGCTACCGTCAACGAGATCTCGGCGGCGTCGCAGGAGCAGTCCAGCGGCATCACGCAGGTCAGCGAGGCGGTGTCCCAGATGGAGCAGGTCAACCAGCAGAACGCCGCGCTCGTGGAGCAGGCCGCCGCAGCGGCCGACTCGCTCGAGGCGCAGGCCAACCAGCTGGCGGCGGCCGTGACGGTGTTCCGTCTGGCGGCTTGACCCTTCCACGCATTGGCAGACCTCAGGCCGCCAGCCGTTCCTCCACGAACAGCAGGCGGTCGTTGCCCCAGAACAGCTCCCCATCGACGATAAAGCTGGGCGCGCCGAAAATGCCGCGCGCCACGGCTTCCTCCGTCACGCGCTTGAGTTCGGCCTTGACCTCAGGATCGTCCAGCATGGCCAGCGCCTGCCGGGGGTCCATCCCCGCCTCGACCAGCACCTTGCCGATCTCCTGCGGATCGTTGAGGTTGCGGCCGTCCTCCCACATCGCACGGAAGATCGCCTCCACGTAACGCGCAAAGGCGTCCGCGCCCTGGCGCTGGTAGCCGATGGCGCCGCGCATCAGCGCCAGCGTGTTGACCGGGAAATGGGGGTTGTGGCGGAACGGCACGTCGTAGCGGCGCGCCCAGCGCTCGGTGTCTGTCTTCGACCATTGCGACTTGAGCGGGATGTCGGCGGGACTGTGGTTGCCGGTGGCCTTGAACACGCCGCCCAGCAGCATCGGCCGCCAGACGATGGTGGCGCCGGTGCGCGCCGCCACGCGCGGCAGTTCCTTGTAGGCCAGGTAGGAATAGGGGCTGCCGAAGTCGAAGAAGAACTCCACCTGCTTGGTCATCGCATGTCTCCTTTGTAATGTGTGACAGTTGTCCGGGGCGGGGCGGGGTGGGGTGGGGCTACCAGTGCTCGATCCAGGGGCGGATGTCCAGCTCGTGGGTCCAGGCGTCGCGCGGCTGCTGGTGCAGCATCCAGTAGGTATCGGCGATGTGGTCCGGATTGACGATGCCGTCGCGCGCCTTGGCCGCGTAGCGGTCTGGAAAGTTCTCGCGGATAAAGGCGGTGTCGATGGCGGCATCGACAATCAGGTGGGCCACGTGAATCCCCTGCGGCCCCAGTTCGCGCGCCATGCTTTGCGCAAGCGCCCGCAGCGCGTGCTTGGCGCCGGCAAACGCGGACATGCCGTCGCGCCCGCGCACGCTGGCCGTGGCGCCGGTAAAGAAGATCGAGCCGCGCTGGCGCGGCAGCATCGCGCGTGCCGCCTCGCGGCCCATCAGGAAGCCGCCGAAGCAGGCCATCTCCCACACCTTGAAGTACACGCGCGAGGTGGTCTCCAGGATCGGAAAGTTGACGTTGGCGCCGATGTTGAACACGGCCACTTCCAGCGGGGCGATGTCGCGCTCGATGCGTTCGATCAGCGCCACGGTGTCTTCTTCCTTGCGGGCATCGCAGCCGAAGGCGTGGGCCTCGCCGCCTTCGGCGCGGATCTGGTCGACTAGCGGCGCGAGCTTGTCCGCGTTGCGCCGGGTCACGCAGGCGATATAGCCCTCGCGCGCAAAGCGTCGGGCAATGGCACCGCCTGTGGCGTCTCCGGCACCTACTACCAGGATGGCTTTCTTGTCGGGCATCGCGTCTCCTCCGTGGTTTGCGTCGCATTGTGACAGCAAAGGCAGAATCGCTTTGGGCTTGACTTTATATCGTACGATATATATCTTACGATACGTCTTACGATAGATTCGTGAACCCGACAACGGAGTGCAGCATGCGACATCTCTTTGGATTTCCCTTCGGTTCGCCCTTCGGTGACCATCACCATCATCGCGGCCACGATGGCTGCGCCCACCGCTTCGGCAAGCACGCCATGTCCCGCCGGGGCGGCGGTTTCTGGTCGCAGGGCGGCGGCCCGGACTTTGAGGGGGGCGATGGCTTCGATGGCGATAGCTGGCGCCGGGGCCGCAAGTTCAGCGCGGAAGACCTGCAACTGCTGCTGCTGTCGCTGCTCGAGGAAAAGCCGTCGCACGGCTATGAACTGATCAAGGCGCTGGAGGCGCGCACCGGCGGCTTCTACAAGCCGAGCCCGGGCGTGGTCTATCCCGCGCTGACCTTCCTTGAAGACCTCGGCTACGCCACGGTCATCACCGAAGGCAACAAGAAGCGCTATGAACTGGCCGATGCGGGCCGCGCCTACCTGGCGGAGAACCGCGAGCGGCTGGAGCACATGGTCGCCCGGCTGCGCCACGTGGCGCGCAAGATGGACTTCATGCGCCGCGCCATGAGCGGCGAGTCCCAGCGCGAGCCGGAGCAGGGCGGCTGGCTGCCCGAGTTCGTGGAGGCGCGCCTGCGCATCAAGCGCGCGCTGACCCAGCGCAGCGAGGCCTCCGCCGACGAACAGCGCCGCATCGCCGCGATCCTGGCCCGCGCCGCCGACGAGATCGAAGCCGGCCAGCCCTGAACCTCTTCCATAAGTTATTCCATGACGATTTCCCGTGACCTGACGGTCCAGCGCGTGCGCCATCCGCTCAAGATGCGCCTGCTCCAGGTGCTGCGCACCCAACTGGTGTCCCCGCAGCTGCTGCGCGTGACACTCGGCGGCGACGATCTGGCCGATTTCACCTCCGGCTCCTTCGACGACCATATCAAGGTGTTCTTCCCCGCGCCCGGCGCCGAGCGTCCGGTGCTGCCAGTGGTAGGCCCGGACGGCATCGTGTTCCCCGAGGGCCAGCCGCGCCCGCAGGCGCGCGACTACACGCCGCGCCGCTACGACCCCGTGGCGCGCGAGCTGGACATCGAATTCGTGCTCCATGGCGACGGCCCCGCCTCCACGTGGGCCGCGCAGGCCCGGGCGGGGCAGTATCTGGGCGTGGGCGGGCCGCGCGGTTCGTTCGTGATTCCGGCCGAATTCGACTGGCACCTGCTGATCGGCGATGACACGGCGCTGCCGGCCATCGCCCGGCGCGTGGAGGAACTGGGGCCCGATGCCCAGGTGATCGTGGTGGCCGAGGTGACCAGCGCCAAGGCGCAGATCCCGCTCGCCGTGGGGCCGCGCGCGCAGGTGCATTGGCTGCATCGGGAAGATCAGCCCGAAGTTCGCGTCCCGGAAGGCAGCCTGCTGGCCCCGGCGCTGCAATCGGTGAACCTGCCCGCAGGCGAAGGCTATGTCTGGGCGGCCGGCGAGGGCGCCGCGATGCGCGCCGTGCGCCAACACCTGGTGGGCGAGCGCGGCGTGGACAAGGCCCGCATCCGCGCATCGGCCTACTGGAAGCGCGGCAACGCGGCCGTGCACGAGACCCTCGACGATTAAGCTCGCCGGGTTTGGACGGGCGGCGTGCGCCGGCTACACTGGCTGGATGCCAACCGCCCGGGATGTGCCATGCCGCTGAAGCGCCTGACCCTGCTGTCGATTGCTGCTGCCGTGGTCATGACCACCGCCGCCTGTGCCCCGGATGCGGTGCGCAACGTCGAGGCCAAGGGCTTCAACGCCTATCTCGACACCGTCCAGACGGCGTGCGCCAATACGCGCCTGGGCTCGCACCCGCTCGGCGAGTGGCTGCGCAGCGGCGGCGACGACAGCGACAGTGACTACGTGTTCTGGCTCGACCAGACCTCCCGGCTCTACTACCAGCGCATCAGCGTGCCGCAGTACCGGAGTTCCATCGCCGGGGCCATGGGCGGCGACAAGGCCAACGCCGCCGCGCTCGACTGCATCGTCCGCCACCTGCCGCCGGATCGCCCCACCAAGCTGCCCGGCGGGCTGCTGTAGTAAAAAAGCCCGTTGTGCAAACGGGCAAGGCTGGATAAGATCGATTCCCGGTGGCCGAGACAACGGCCGCCGACGTCGCTCGGACGGTTCCGGGCGCTTACGTAAAGGACTCCCGCCATGACTGCCGATTCCGGCAAGCGCCGCTTTGCGCGCATCGATCGCCTTCCCCCGTACGTCTTCAACATTACTGCCGAGCTCAAGATGGCCGCCCGCCGCCGTGGCGAGGACATCGTCGACATGAGCATGGGCAACCCCGATGGCGCCACGCCGCCCCATATCGTGGCCAAGCTCGTGGATGCCGCGCAGCGGCCGGACACGCACGGCTATTCGGCCTCGAAGGGCATTCCCCGGCTGCGCCGCGCCATCTCGCACTGGTACCGCGAGCGCTATGACGTGGAGATCGATCCGGACAAGGAGGCCATCGTCACCATCGGCTCCAAGGAGGGCCTCGCCCACCTGATGCTGGCCACGCTGGACCGGGGCGACACCGTGCTGGTGCCGGACCCGAGCTACCCGATCCACATCTACGGCGCGGTCATCGCCGGCGCCGACATCCGCTCGGTGCCGCTCACGCCGGGCATCGACTTCTTCGCCGAACTGGAACGCGCCATCCGCGGCAGCTACCCGAAGCCCAAGATGATCGTGCTCGGCTTCCCGTCGAACCCGACGGCGGCCTGCGTGGAACTGGACTTTTTCGAGCGGGTGATCGCGCTGGCGCGCAAGCACGACATCTTCGTGGTGCACGACCTGGCCTACGCCGACATCGTGTTCGATGGCTGGAAGGCTCCGTCGATCATGCAGGTGCCGGGCGCCAAGGACATCGCGGTGGAATTCTTCACGCTCTCCAAGAGCTACAACATGGCGGGCTGGCGCATCGGCTTCATGGTCGGCAACCCGGACCTCGTGGCCGCCTTGACGCGCATCAAGAGCTACCACGACTACGGCACCTTCACGCCGCTCCAGGTGGCCGCAATTGCCGCGCTGGAGGGCGACCAGCAGTGCGTGAAGGACATCGCCGCCCAGTACCAGTCCCGCCGCGACGTGCTGGCCAAGGGCCTGATCGAAGCCGGCTGGCCCGTGGAGATTTCCAAGGCGTCGATGTACATCTGGGCCCGCATTCCCGAGCCCTACCGCGCGCTGGGCTCCCTCGAGTTCGCCAAGCAGCTGCTGGCAAAGGCCAAGGTATCGGTCTCGCCAGGCATCGGCTTTGGCGACTACGGCGACGAATACGTCCGCTTCGCCCTGATCGAAAACGAATCCCGCATCCGCCAGGCCGTCAGGGGCATCAAGGCGATGTTCCGGGCGGATGGGTTGGTTGGGGTGGGGGGGTAGCCCCACCCCAACACCTCAATCGATCCGCGCCCCCGACTGGATCACCACGGGCTTCCATTGCTCGTATTCGGCCAGCACGAACTTGCCGAAGGCTTCCGGGGCCAGTTGCATGGCCTCGGCGCCTTGCTGGGACATCTTCGTGCGCACTTCCGGCTTGTTCAGCGCATCGCTGACCGCCTTGTTGAGCGTGGCGACGATGGCCTTGGGCGTGCCCTTGGGGGCGAACAGCCCGAACCACGCGCCGGTAACCAGGTTTGGCACGCCGGCCTCGGCCATGGTGGGGATGTCCGGCAGGGCGGCGGAGCGCTTGCGCGAGGTCACCGCCAGCGGGCGCAGCGCGCCGCCCCGGATGTGCGAGATCACTGACGGAAGCGTCGCGAACATGAACTGCACGCGGCCGGCCAGCAGGTCGTTCAGCGCATCGGCGCCCTTGTACGGCACGTGGGTAGTCTTCACGCCGGTGCGCGCGTTGAACAGCACGCCGGAGAGATGCGCCGCCGTACCCACCCCAGTCGAACAGAAATTCAGCGTGTTGGGGTGCGCTTTGGCATAGGCCACCAGATCCTGCACGGACTTCACCGGCAGCGTGGGGCTGACCACGAGCACGTTCGGCACGTCCGCGATGGGCGCCACGGCGGTGAGGTCCGTCTGCGGATTGACCTTGAGCTTGCTGTAGAGCGTGGGATTGATTGCCACCGGGCCGACCGAGGTGGCCAGCAGCGTGTAGCCGTCCGGGTCGCTGCGGCCGACGTAGTCCGTGCCGATATTGCCGCCGGCGCCGGGCCGGTTCTCCACCACCACGCTCTGGCCGAGCGTCTGGCCAAGCTGCTGGGCGACTTCGCGCGCCAGGATGTCAGTGGTGCCGCCGGCGGTGAAGGCCACCACCATGCGTACCGGCTTGGACGGGTAGGCTTGCTGGGCGCCCGCCGTGGCGGCGCAGCACAGCAGCAGGCCGGCGGCCGTGCGCCGCAGGATCTTGTTCATGGCTGTCTCCGAATCGTGTCGTTATGTCAGCCATGTTAGGAAGCCGCCAGCCGCCAGCTTTGAAAAAAGAGCAACGCAGCGTTCTTTGCGCGCATGGCGGAAAACCCTGAGCCCGCCGCCGGCTGAATGCCGCCTACCTTGGTTTCTGGAAGTGCTGCTCCATCGCCGCGCAGCGGCTCAGGTACTCCAGCAGCCGTCCCACGCCCGCCGGCAGGCAGTCCTTGTCGCGCACGCACACGTAGAAATCCCGCACGGCCCAGGCATCGTTCAGCGTCAACAGGGACAGGCCCATCATCGCCAGGTAGTTCCGGGCGATGCCCTCGGGCACCACGGCAATGCCGAGCCCCTCGCGCACCATGCGGCAGCGCGCCTCGAAGTTCGACACCTGGGTCTTCACGGTCAGCGGCCGGGAGATGGTGCCGGACACCAGCGTCAGGAAGGCATCGAAGGTATGGCGCGGGAAGTAGCCGAGGAAGTCGTAGTCGAGCGCCTCTTCCAGCAGCAGCGCGCCCTTGGCCTCCAGCGGATGCCCGCGCGGCACCACCAGCCCCACGCGGTCCTTGCGGTACGGCAGCGAGTACACGCCGGGGCTGGGGCTGCGCGCGTGATAGATGCCGATGTCCACGTCGCCGTTGGAGACCATGCGCGGAATATCCACGCTGAAGGACTCCACCAGGTCGATGCGCGCCTCCGGGTCGTGCTTGAGATAGCCGCTGATATCGGTGGGCAGGAACTGGAGCACCGTGGAGCGGTTGGAAGCCAGGCGGATCTTGGCGATGCCGTCGGTCGAGTAGGCCGCCAGCGCGTCCTGCGCCAGCTGCACGCTGCGCACGATGGCCTTGGCGCGCTGGTAAAGCATGGCGCCGGCCGGCGTGGGCTCCACGCCCCGGCCATGGCGACGCAGCAGGGCGGTACCGGCACGGCGCTCCAGTTCGGCAATGCGCTTGCTGGCGGCGGAAGTGACGAGGTTCTCGCGTTCCGCGGCGCGCGAGAGGCTTTTCTCCTCGACGGCGGCGATCAGGATGGCGAGCGAGGGGATATCCATGTCCATGGGCGCGGGCGTTCTCCAGACGGAAAGGGTTGCCGGGGCGCGCGGCCGGGCGATCGATCTGGCGATGCGGGTTTTCCCGGAATCGCAGGGCATCGGCGCACGGCGCGCCTGCGGAGTATGCACCGGCCCCGCACGCCCTGGAATACACGGTGTGGCGCGGGAGCGTTCTCCAAATGTCAAAGCTCGCGCCGGCGGCGTCCCTACCATGTGAAGCATTCCCATGAGGAACCCGAACGAGGAGCCGCTGCAATGCTGATAGACGAATTCGCCACCTACGTGGGCCGTGCCGCCACGGCGGAACTACCCGGCCCGGTGCTGCATCACGCACGCCGCGCCGTGATCGACTGGTTTGCCGCGCTGCTGGCCGGCGTGCCGATGGCGCCGGGGCAGCCGCTGGTGCGGGCCCATCGCGCGGAGCTGGGCGTGGGGACGTCCACGGTGATTGGCCACGCCACCACGGCGTTTCCGGCGCTGGCGGCGTGGATCAATGGCAGCGCGTCTCACGCGGCCGAGTTCGACGACATCTTCCGCGATGCCGTCTACCACCCGGGCTGCCCGACCATCGCCGCGGCGCTGGCACTGGCCGAGCAGGCCGACGCCAGCGGCACTGACTTCCTGCGCGCCGTGATTGCCGGCTACGAAGTCTCCACGCGCATCGGCGCCGCGATCCAGCCGGCGCACTATCGCTATTTCCACACCACCGGCACGGTCGGCTGCCTGGGCGCGGCGGCGGCCGGCGCGCTGCTGGCGGCGCCCGGCGATGCGCGCGTGGCCGCCGACGCCATGGCCACGGCCACGACCTTCGCCTCGGGCCTTCAGCAGGCGTTCCGCTCCGATGCCATGACCAAGGCGCTCCACGCCGGCCATGCCGCGCAGGTGGGTGTGCAGGCGGCCCAGGCTGCCGCGCACGGCGTGAACGGCGTGCATGACATCCTCGAAGGCGACGCCGGCTTCGGCGCCGCGCTGTGCGGCCAGCCCGACTGGCGCGACGTCACCGCCGGCCTCGGCACCGACTTCAACATCACGCGGATGACCCAGAAGAACCACGGCTGCTGCGGCCACACCTTCGCCGCCATCGATGCCGCGATGCAGATCGTGCGCGATCACGGGCTCGACCCGGCCCACATCGCCGCCGTGCGCGTGGCGACCTACCAGGTGGCGCTCGACGTCACCGGCAATTTCCAGCCGACCACGGCGTTCGAGGCCCGCTTCAGCCTGCCCTATGTGGTGGCGCACGGCCTGCTGCACGGCGCGGTGCGGCTCGATGCCTTCCAGCCCCAGCGCATGGCCGACCCCGCCATCCGCGCGCTGATGACGCGTATCACGCTGACCGCCGATGCCGAGCTGACCGCCGCCTTCCCGCGCCAGCGCGCCGCGCGCGTGGAGATCGAGATGGCCGATGGCAGCCGGCATGCCCACTTCGCCCCGTACCGCCGGGGCGACCCCGAGGCGCCGCTCGATGACGCCATGCTGACCGACAAGTTCATGGAACTCGGCGCGCCCGTGATCGGCGCCGGCCCCGCCACACGCCTGCTGGACGCGCTCTGGCAACTCGGCGACCGCCCCGTGCGGGCGCTCGGCCTCGGCCAGCTGCGCGCCGGCTGACCCGCAACCCTTCAGACAGATACCAATATGACGAGAGTGGACGAACACGTGGCGCCGGACGCGACGGTGACCGGCAGCGCGCTGGCCCGCGCGCTGTTCACGCCGGCCGCCGTGGCGCTGGTGGGCGCCTCGGCCGACGAGAGCAAGAACACCGCCCGGCCGCTGCGCTTCATGCGCAAGCACGGGTATTCGGGCCGCATCTTCCCGATCAACGCCGGTCGCACCGAGGTGATGGGCCTGCCCGCCTACCCGAGCGTGGCTGCGCTGCCGGAGGCCATCGACCACGCCTTTGTGATGGTGCCGGGCCGCCATGTGCCCGAGGTGCTGGAGCAATGCGCGGCGCGCGGCGCCAGCGTGGTGACGGTGTTTTCCGATGGCTTTGCCGAACTGGGCGAGGCCGGCATGGCCGCCCAGCAGGCGCTGGCCGTGCGCGCCCGGGAGCTGGGCGTGCGGCTGCTCGGCCCGAACAGCATCGGCGTGGTGGACGTGCACAGCGGCGCCATTCTCTCCGTGAACGCCGTGCTGGAGACCGACACGCTGCACGCGGGCGGCATCAGCGTGATTTCGCAGAGCGGGTCGATGCTGGGCGCGCTGCTGTCGCGCGGCGCGGCGCGCGGGCTCGGCTTTGCCAAGCTGGTGTCGGTGGGTAACGAGGCAGATATCGGCGTGGGCGAACTGGTCGACCTGATGGTCGATGACAGCGCCACCGAGGTGATTCTGCTGTTCCTGGAGACCATCCGCGACGCCGCCGTGCTCGGCCCGGCGCTGCGCCGCGCGCGTGCCGCCGGCAAGCCGGTGCTGGTCTACAAGCTGGGCCGTTCCGCGCAGGGCGAGGCGCTGGCGCAGTCCCACACCGGCGCGCTGGCCGGCAACGACGCCGCCGTGGATGCCTTCCTGCGCAAGCACGGCGCGATGCGCGTGGAGATGCTGGAGACGCTGTTCGAAGCCGCGCCGCTGGCGCGCCGCTACGCCGCCGCCATCCCGGCGCTGGACCGCAACCCCCGCATCGCCGTGGTCACCACCACGGGTGGCGGCGCGGCCACGGTGGTGGACCGGCTCGGCCTGGCTGACGTGGAGGCCGTGGCGCCGCCCACGGCCTTCATCGAACACATGGCCGCGCGCGGCTTGAAGATCCGCCAGACGCCGATCCTGGACCTGACGCTGGCCGCCTCGCCGGCACAGTACCGTGACCTCGTGGAGCAGATGCTCCAGAGCGACTGGTGCGATGCGGTGCTGTGCGTGGCGGGCTCGTCGGCGCAGTTCCATCCCGCGTACGCGGTGCGGCCGATCGTCGAGGCCTCGGCGGTGCAGGGCAAGCCGCTGCTGGCTTTCCTGGCCCCGGAGGCCGGACAGTCGCTGACGCTGTTGCAGGAAGCCGGCGTGCCGGCGTTTCGCACCCCAGAGTCCTGCGCGGACGCGCTGGCCTGCCTGTTCCGCGCCGCGCGCGCGCCGCTGGCCGCTGGCACGCCGCCCGCGCCCGTGGCGTGGCCGGACGGCTTGCCGACACATGGCGACCTGTCCGAGTTCGAGGCTGCCGCCGCGTTTGGCGAGCTGGGCGTGCCGATTGCCCCGATGGCGCTGGTGCAGCCCAACGCGTTGCAGCACGCGGTGCCGTACCCGGTGGTCGCCAAGATCTGCTCGCGCGACATCCTGCACAAGACCGAAATCGGCGGCGTGGAGGTGGGTGTGCGTGACAACGAGGAACTGGCCCGCGCGGCGGCGCGGCTGATCGACAACGCCGGGCGGGGCGCTCCCGCCGCGCGCCTGGACGGCATTCTGGTCCAACGCATGGAACACCGGCTGCTGGAGCTGATGCTCGGCTACCGGCACGACCCGCTGGTTGGCCCGATGGTGATGCTGAGCGCGGGCGGCATTACGGCGGAACTGCACCGGGATGTAAGCCTGCGGCCCGCGCCGGTCAGCCTTGAGGAGGCTCACGCCATGATCGGCGAGGTGCGGTCCACGCGCCTGATCCGGGGTTTCCGTGGCCTGCCGCGCGGCGATGTGGACGCGCTGGCGCGCGCCATTGTCGATGTTTCCCGGCTGGCGGTGGTGCAGGGCGTACGCATCGACGAAGCCGAGATCAACCCCTTGTTCGTGCGCGCCGAGGGCGTGGTCGGGGTCGACTGCGTGCTGCGGCTCAGCGCCATGCCCAGCGCGGCGTAATCATCAAACATTTCGGAAATTTCGGAGACTGAACATGAATTTCACCCTCACCCCTGAACAGCAGGAGTTCCAGGACGCCGTCAGCCGCTTTGCCGAGAAGGAACTGCGCCCCGGCGCCCATCAGCGCGCCCATACCGATGCCTACCCCTGGGACGTGGCGAAGAAGATGGCCGCGCAGGGCCTGCTCGGCATCACCATTGCCGAGGCCGATGGCGGGCAGGGCGGCACGCTGATGGACGCCATCATCGCCATCCAGGCCGTGGCGGCGCACTGCCCGCGCAGTGCCGACGTGATCCAGGCCGGTAACTTCGGCGCGATCCGCGTGCTGGCCCAGTACGGCTCGGCGGCGCAGAAGGCCAAGTGGCTGGCCCCGCTGCTGGAAGGTGGCGCGCTGATCTCGGTGGGCATGACCGAGCCGGAGGCCGGCTCCGCCGTGACCGAGCTGAAGACCAGCGCCACGCCGGACGGCGCGGGCTTCCGCATCAACGGTAGCAAGGTCTTCACCACGCACGGCCCCCATGCGGACGTGATCCTGGCCTACGTGCGCTTCGGCCCGGGCGTGGGCGGCATCGGCTCGGTGCTGATCGACACCAAGGCGCCGGGCGTGCGCATCGGCCAGCGCTCGAAATTCATGTCGGGCGAGGAGTGGGCGCAGATCTATTTCGACGACGTGTACGTGGCGCCCGAGGACGTGCTGCTGGGCGAGGGCGGCTTCAAGAAGCAGATTGCCGGCTTCAACGTGGAGCGGATGGGCAACACGGCGCGCTCGCTGGCGCTGGGCCGCTATGCGTACGAGGAAGCGCGCCAGTGGGCCATGCAGCGCAAGCAGTTCGGGCGCCTGCTGTGCGAGTTCCAGGGCCTGCAATGGAAGTTCGCCGAGATGAAGATGAAGCTCGACGCCGGCCAGTTGCTGCTCTACCGTGCCGCCGCCAATGCCGACAGCGGCATCCCGTCCGCCGAGGAGACCGCGATTGCCAAGGCGTTCTGCAACCAGGCCGGCTTCGATATCGCCAACGAGGCCATCCAGGTGATGGGCGGCATGGGCTACAGCCAGGAAGCGCTGGTGGAATACTGCCAGCGCCGCTGCCGGGGCTGGATGATCGCCGGCGGCTCGATCGAAATCCTCAAGAACCGCATCGCCGAATCGGTGTTCGAGCGGACGTTCTCGCAGCGGCCCGAGCGCGCGCGGGCCTGAGCCCGGCCCCCGGCCCGACTGATCAGAAATAGCCGATAAACCGCGCCATGATCGGCGACAGGGGGCCGGCGCGGTGGGCCATCAGCACGCGGCTGCCGGCGTCCGGGCCGGCCAGCGGCAGGTAAGCCACGCCGGGGATGCCGGTGCGCGCGTAGATCTCGGGCAGCACGGACACGCCGGCGCCGCTGGCCACCAGCCCGATGATGGTGGTGGCCTCGCGCGCCTCCTGCGCGACGTTGGGCGCGTAACCGGCCCGGTTGCACAGCGTGGTCACATGGTCGAACAGCCCGCAGCCCAGCCCGCGCGGGAACAGCAGGAAGCGTTCGGCGGACAGCTCGGCGATGTCGATGCCCGGCGCGCCGCCCTCGTCATGGTTGCCTTCGCGCGTCAGCGCATGGCTGACGGGCACCACGGCCACGAGGCGGTCTGCCAGCACTTCCCGCACCGTAATGCTGGCCGGCGGCCGGAACTGTGGGGACGGTCGCAGAAAGCCGATGTCGATCTCGCCCTGCTCGAGCTGCTGAAGCTGCTGCCCGGTCGACATATGCACCAGTTGCAGCGTGGCATTGCGGTGCGCCTCGCGGAACTGATGCACGGCGCGCGGAAAGACGTCGTGCATCGGCACGGATGCCGTGAATCCCACCCGAATCTCCCCGGCATCGCCCGATGCCACCTGCTTCACCACCTCGCGCGCCTGATCCAGCGTGGCCAGCGCGTCGCGGGCCTTGTCCAGGAACAGCGCCCCGGCGGGCGTCAGCGCCACGTGATGGCGGGAGCGTTCGAGCAGCGCACTGCCCAATTCCTCCTCCAAAGCCTTGATCTGGATGCTGAGTGGCGGCTGGCTCACATGCAGCTTGCGGGCAGCCTCGCTGAAGCTCAACGCCTCAGCCACGGCCACGAAATATCGGAGTTGGCGAAAGTCCATGATTCGAAATCGAAATAACAAGCCATCTGAAAACATATTGGACAGTATCACGATGGCTGCACAGAATGGGCGCACGTTCAAAGAAAACCTGGAGAAGACAATGCGCGGGTCCGCTCGTCGTTATGTTTCGCAGGGCGCGCGTCGCCCGTTCTTGGCCAAGTCGCTCGCCACCTCGCTCGCCACCTCCGTGGCCACGCTGCTGGCCGTCACCCTTGGCCTGGCCGTCTCGGCCCCGCAGGCCGCCGAGGTGTATCCCGACAAGCCCATCCGTCTGGTCGTGCCGTACGCCGCCGGCGGTGCGGTAGACATCGTGGCGCGTGCCGTGGGCCAGAAGATGAGCCAGACGCTCAAGCAGCCGATCATCGTCGACAACCGCCCGGGCGCCAGCACCAATATCGGCCTGGACATCGTCGCCAAATCGCCGGCTGACGGCTACACGATCATGATGGCGTCCAACAGCCTCGCCACCAATTCGGCGCTGTTCGCCAAGCTGTCGTTCAACCCGGCCACCGACTTCGCGCCCGTGGCACGCGTGGGCGAAGCCTCGCTGGTAGTGGTGGTGCCGGCCAAGTCGAAGATCGACTCGCTCAAGACCCTGGTCGCCCAGGCCAAGGCCCAGCCCGGCAAGCTGGCGTATGCATCGGCCGGCAACGGCAGTTCCGGTCATCTGGCCGGCGAAATGCTCAAGGACACCGCCGGCATCGACGTGCTGCACGTGCCGTACAAGGGCGGGGCCCCGGCCATCACCGACCTGCTCGGCGAGCGGATCACCTTCATGCCAATCAACCCGCTCGAGGTCATCACCCATATCCACGCCGGCACGCTGCGCCCGCTGGCCGTGGCCAGCGCCAAGCGCTCGGCCCTGCTGCCGGACGTGCCGACCTCGCGCGAGGAAGGCCTGCCCAACTTCACCGCCTCGGTCTGGTGGGGCCTCGTGGCGCCCGCCAAGACGCCGCCCGCGATCATCAAGCAACTCAACGCCGCCGCCAACACCGCGCTGGCCGACGCGGACGTGCGCAAGCAGCTCACTCAACTGGGCGTGACCATCCTGCCCGGCACGCCGGAAGCCTTCGGCCAGTTCGTGCGCACCGAAACCACGACCTGGGCGGGCGTGATCCGCAAGGCTGGCATCACGGCCGACTGAGTCTCACCCTGACTGGTATTAGGTATGTCCCAAAACACCGCTTCTTCCACTGCCCCGGCCAGCCAGCCGGCCACCCAGCCGGCCACCCAGCCGGCCACCCAGCCGGCCACCCAGCCGTCCATTCTGGTAGTCAGCGCCCACGCGGCTGACTTCGTCTGGCGCGCCGGCGGCGCCATCGCGCTCTACGCGGAGCGCGGCTACCACGTGCGCATCGTCTGCCTGTCGTTTGGCGAGCGCGGCGAATCGGCCAAGATGTGGCGCCAGCCGGGCATGACGATGGACCGCGTAAAGGCCGCCCGCCACGAAGAGGCGCAGCGCGCTGCCGAGATCCTCGGTGGCACGCTGGAATGCTTCGACCTCGGCGACTATCCCTTGCGCGTGCCCGACGAGGCGCTGCTGCGTCTGGCCGATATCTACCGCGACATCCGTCCCGAACTGGTGCTGAGCCACTCGCGCGAGGACATCTACAACTTCGACCACCCGCTCGCCACCTATGTGGCGCAAGAAGCGCGCGTGATTGCCCAGGCCCACGGCTACAAGCCCGAGGTGCCGGTGATCGGCGCGCCGCCGGTGTTCCTGTTCGAGCCGCACCAGCCCGAGCAGTGCAACTGGAAGCCGGACGTGCTGCTGGATATCTCTTCCGTCTGGGAGAAGAAGCAGCGCGCGTTTACGACCATGGCCGCGCAGGAGCACCTGTGGGAGTACTACACCCGGGTGGCGCTCCAGCGCGGGGCGCAGGCCACGCGGAATTCCGATCGCAAGGTGCAGTACGGCGAAGGCTACGCACGCGTGTTCCCCCAGGTTTCGGAGGTGCTGGCATGAAGACGATTGCCTACCGCAATATCCTGCGCGCGGCGCCCGCCGCGATCGAGTCGCTCGGCAAGCTGGGCGTGGCCACGGTGCATGAGGCGCAGCGCCGCACCGGCCTGATGAAACCCTACCTGCGGCCGATCCAGTCCGGCACGGCCATCGCCGGCAGCGCCGTGACCGCGCTGATGCACCCCGGCGACAACTGGATGATTCACGTGGCCGTGGAAATGATCCAGCCGGGCGACGTGCTGGTGGTGGCCCTGACCAGCGACTGCACCGACGGCCTGTTCGGCGACCTGCTGGCCACGTCCCTGAAGGCGCGTGGCGCGCGCGGCCTGATCATCGACGGCGGTGTGCGCGATGTCAGTACCCTCAACGCGATGGGCTTCCCGGTCTGGTCCCGCGCCGTGCACGCGCAGGGCGCCGTGAAGGAAACCGTGGGCGCCGTGAACGTGCCGGTGGTCTGCGCCGGTGCCACGGTGCGGCCGGGCGATGTGATC
The DNA here is from genome assembly GCF_052115685.1 of Cupriavidus sp. 2KB_3. Lineage (NCBI taxonomy): Bacteria > Pseudomonadati > Pseudomonadota > Betaproteobacteria > Burkholderiales > Burkholderiaceae > Cupriavidus > Cupriavidus sp. 2KB_3. The sequence continues at coordinate 93,774 of NZ_JBFRHD010000003.1, read as the reverse complement.
GTGGCAGACGACGACGGCGTAGTCGTGGTGGCGCGCCCGCAGGCGCAGGACATCGCGCAAAAGGCGGCCGAACGCGAGGCGCTGGAGTTGTCCAAGCGCGACAAACTCGCCTCCGGCGTGCTCGGCGTGGACATGTACAACATGCGCCCGGGCCTGGCGGCGAAGGGTCTGGTCTACCTTGACCAGACCGTGGACTGGTACAGCGGCGCCGACGAAGCCTGACGGCGCCCGGGGTGCCCGCGCCGCGCGCGGCCCCCGCACATCTGGTATAAGACCCCGGAACAACAGGTCGAATCCCGCCGGCGCGGCAGGGGGCCGCGAGAACGGGGGAGACAGATGGAACTGCGCCAGCTTCAGTATTTCGTCCGGGTGGTCGAGCTTGGCAGCATGAGCCGTGCCGCGCTCGAACTGGACATGGTGCAGTCGGCCGTCAGCCAGCAGATCAGCCGGCTCGAAGGCGAGCTTTCCACCCGGCTGCTGCGCCGCACGCCGCAGGGCGTGACCCCCACCGAGGCCGGCCTGGCCTTTTTCCACGAAGCCCAGCTGACGCTGCGCCATGCCGAGCAGGCACGGCGCGCGGCCCATCACGCGCGCCTCTCCGGCACGGTGAGCGTGGGGCTGGCGCCGACCACGGCATCGGTGATCGGCGTGCCGCTGATCCGCGCCATGCGCGAGCGCTACCCGGATGTGCGGCTGCATATCGTCGAAAGCCTGTCCGGCCACCTGACTGCCATGCTTAACGCCCGCCAGCTCGACCTCGCGGTGCTGTTCGACACGCATGCCGCCCGCCGCTGGACCGTGCTGCCGCTGCTGGAAGAGACGCTGTTCCTGATCCAGTCCCGCCAGACGCTGCCCCAGGGCAAGGCGGAGCCGCCCACCCAGCTTGGCATGGCGGACCTTGCCGAGGTGCCGCTGATCATGCCGACCGGCGTGCACGGCCTGCGCAGCACGCTGGACGCCGCGTTCGCCCGCGCCAAGGTGGCGCCGCGCGTGATCCAGGAGGTGGACTCCCTGGCGATGCTGATGGACGCCGTGGACATGGGCTTCGGCGCCACGCTCCAGCCCTGGGCGGCGGTGGGACGATACCCGGACGCCGCGACACGCTTCCACCTCGCCCAGATCGACGACCCCAGCGTGGGCCGGCGCAACCTGCTGTGCAGCCTGTCGGACGACGAACTGTCGCCCGCCGCACTGGCACTGCGCGTGGTGCTGGCCGACACCGCGCGCGGACTGGTGAAGTCCGGGGGGTGGAGAGGGGCGCGGTTGATCGAGGGGTGACAGGATCCGGTCCGCCGGGCTGTTCATGGTTGCGGTACCAGGCGGAATCCGGGCTGTCGCGAGGCACTTCGATCAAACGTGTAGGTGAACTTGCATCCCGCACGGCGGCAGGTTTCCACGATCACGCAATCGCCGAAGTCGATGTGCGACTTGCTGAAGAGCACGAAGGCGTGGGAAACCGTTGCAAGTGACTCGACCATGAGCCAGCGCGACTCGATGAATGTCATCAGTACCGCGCTGAGCCGGGCGCGCGTAAAGGCGTACTGCCGCTTCAACACCCAGATCAACTCCACGAGCGCAGCCAATGGCACAAAGCCGCGACGTGCCGGTGTCAATGACTCGATGAAGCGGGTCGCATGGGGCGCCTGCCGTGGATCGTCCTTGGCAAAGTGCCTGACCAGTACGCATGTGTCGATGCCGATCACAGCAATCCCTCCGCTGCATAGCGTTGCCGCGCTTTCTCGCACCGCGCCTCAATGTCCGCGATTTCCTCGGGGCTCAGCGGGCCGTCGTCCGGGTCGTCCTCGTACGGCCCATTGAGTTTCCGGAGCACTGATTCAACGATGGCGTCGCCGATGGCATCGTCTATTTCCTCAATCGTCAAGGGTTTGGGCGGCTCGGGAAGGGTGGCCGGGTCGGTGGGATGTTCGTTCATGGTCTTGGACTCCAAAAGTCGGGGAAGCGGGCACCTGGAAGGTGCTGCCAACGCAACTTTCCCCCACCGCGAGCCCCTTGCCTATGAGACAGCTCTGAAATTTCCCCGGACCCCGCCCGGAACTTCCCCGGACCCCCATCACAAATCGTGATACCCCCATGCCCATCAAGGGGTTAGCAGCGGTCCGGCGGGCGGATACAGTCCGGCACAGACTCCCAAAGCCATAGAAAAAGTCGTGTCCAACCCCACTCAAACTCCCCCCGAGGGCGCCCGGCCGTGATCGACGTCCTTGTGATTGGCGGCGGCAACGCTGCCCTGTGCGCTGCGCTGATGGCCCGCGAGGCCGGCGCCAGCGTGATGCTGCTCGAATCCGCCCCGCGCGAATGGCGCGGCGGCAACTCCCAGCACACCCGCAACCTGCGCTGCATGCACGACGCGCCGCAGGACGTGCTGATCGATGCCTACCCCGAGGAGGAGTACTGGCAGGATCTGCTCAAGGTCACCGGCGGGCTGACTGACGAACGGCTGGCCCGGCTGGCCATCCGCGCCTCGTCCAACTGCCGTGACTGGATGCGCAGCCATGGCGTCCATTTCCAGCCGCCGCTCTCGGGCGCGCTGCACGTGGCGCGCACCAACGCCTTCTTCATGGGCGGGGGCAAGGCCCTCGTCAACGCCTACTACCGCAGCGCCGAGCAGCTCGGCGTGCAGATCCGCTACAACGCGCCGGTCGATGCCATCGAGCTGGATGGCGGCCGCTTCGTGGCGGCGCGCATCGGCAGCGAGCGGATCGAGGCGCGCGCCTGCGTGCTGGCCGCCGGCGGCTTCGAATCGAACCGGGAATGGCTGCGCGAGGCCTGGGGCCAGAACGAGCGCGGCGAATGGCCGGCGGACAACTTCCTGATCCGTGGCACGCGCTTCAACATGGGCGTGCTGCTGAAATACATGATCGAGGCGGGCGCGGATGCCATCGGCGATCCGTCCCAGTCGCACTGCGTGGCTATCGACGCCCGCGCGCCGCTCTATGACGGCGGCATCTGCACGCGGATCGACTGCGTCTCGCTGGGCGTGGTGCTGAACGCCAACGCCGAGCGCTTCTACGACGAAGGCGAGGATTTCTGGCCGAAACGCTATGCGATCTGGGGCCGGCTGGTGGCCCAGCAGCCGCAGCAGATCGGTTACTCGATCATCGACGCCAAGGCCGTGGGCCGCTTCATGCCGCCGGTGTTCCCGGGCGTGAAGGCAGACACGCTGCCCGAACTCGCGCGCAAGCTCGGCCTCGACGAGGCCACCTTCATGCGCACGATCAACGACTACAACGCCGCCTGCCGCGTGGGCAAGTTCGACCACACCGTGCTCGACGACTGCCACACCGAGGGCGTGACACCGGCCAAGACCCACTGGGCCCGCCCGCTGGATACCGCGCCGTTCTACGGCTACGCGCTGCGCCCCGGCATCACCTTCACCTACCTGGGTTTGAAGGTGAACGAGGATTCGGCCGTGCATTTCGGCGGCCAGCCCAGCGACAACCTGTTCGTGGCCGGCGAGATGATGGCCGGCAACGTGCTGGGCAAGGGCTACACGGCCGGCGTGGGCATGGCCATCGGCACGGCGTTCGGCCGTATCGCCGGCACCGAGGCGGCCAAGGCTGCCCAGGCAGGAAAGTCAGGGAAGTCAGGGAAGGGCGCACGCGCCCGTGCATCACAGGAAATCGAACATGCAACATCTTGAAGCGCTGACGCGCGAGGCGGCGGCGCTGGCACAGGGCGTGCTGCCGCTGACCGCCGACGAGGGCGAAGTCGCCCGCACCCTGCAGATCTGCAACGCCTGCCGCTATTGCGAAGGCTTCTGCGCCGTGTTCCCGGCCATGACGCGCCGGCTGGAGTTCACCAAGGCGGACATCCACTACCTGGCCAACCTCTGCCACAACTGCGGCGCCTGCTACCACGCCTGCCAGTACGCGCCGCCGCATGAGTTCGCGGTGAACATTCCCCAGGCGATGGCCAAGGTGCGCGTGCAGACCTATGGCGACTACGCGTTTCCGGCCGCGCTGGGCGGGCTGTACCGCCGTGCCGGCCTGACCACGGCGCTGGCGCTGGCTGGCGGGCTGGCGCTGTTCCTGCTGATGGTGCTCGCCATGCGCGGCAGCCTGCTGCACGCGCCACTGGCCGGCAATTTCTACGCGATCTTCCCGCACAACCTGCTGGCGGCGATGTTCGGCGTGGTGTTCCTGTTCGCGATCGGCGCGCTTGGCGTGGGCGTCACGCGCTTCTGGCGGCAGGTTTCGCCGGGCACGCGGCCGGGCGAGTCGCGTGGGGCGGCCGTCGGGGGCGCCGCGCACGACGCGCTGCGGCTCAAGTACCTGGGCGGCGGCCATGGCGAAGGCTGTAACAACGCCGACGATGCCTTCACGCTGGCGCGCCGCCGCTTCCACCATTTCACGTTCTATGGCTTCATGCTGTGCTTCGCCGCGACCACGGTGGCCACGCTGTACCACTACCTGCTGGATTACCACGCGCCGTATCCGGTGACGAGCCTGCCGGTGCTGCTGGGCATCGCGGGCGGCATCGGGCTGTTGGTCGGCCCGGCCGGGCTGCTGTGGCTGAACCTGCGCCGCGACCCCAACACCGGCGATGCCAGCCAGCGCCCGATGGACCGCGGCTTCATCGCGCTGCTGTTCCTGACCAGCGCCAGCGGCCTGGCGCTGCTGGCCTGGCGCGACTCCGCCGCCATGGCCGCGCTGCTGGCCGTGCACCTGGGTATCGTGATGGCGCTGTTCCTGACGCTGCCGTATGGCAAGTTCGCCCACGGCATCTTCCGCAGCGCGGCGTTGCTGAAGTGGAATATCGAGAAACGGCGGCCCAGCGACCTCGCGCTTGGCGCCGACTGACCCGCTCACACCAGATCCAACCATCCCCAAAGGAGACTCACCATGACAAAGCCCGGTGTGCTGAACATTCCGTCGATGCGCGGCCAGTGCAGCGAGGCGGAGTGGCAGGCCCGCGTGGACCTGGCCGCCTGCTACCGCCTCGTGGAGTTGTATGGCATGGCAGACATGATGGCCAACCATATCTCCGTCCGCGTGCCGGACGAGGAGAACGCCTTCCTGATCAACGCCTACGGCATGATGTACGAGGAGATCACCGCGTCCAGCCTGATCAAGGTGGACCACGACGGCAAGATCCTCGCCAAGCCGGATTTCGGCGCGCTCGACTACGGCATCAACAAGGCCGGCTACGTCATCCACAGCGCCGTGCACCACGCGCGCCCGGAAGTGGCATGCGTCATCCACACCCATAGCTGGGCGTCGATGGCCGTCTCCTCGCTCGACTGCGGGCTGCTGCCGATCACCCAGACCGCCATGCGCTTCCTGAAGATTGGCTATCACGAGTACCAGGGCGTGGTGCTGGACACCGCCGAGCAGGAATCGCTGATCGCCGACCTCGGCAAGGGTGAGGCCCTGATCCTGCGCAACCACGGCGCGATGACGGTGGGCAACACCGTGGGCGAAGCCTTCAACTGGATGCACCGCCTGGAGCTGGCCTGCCGCTCGCAGGTGGCGGCGATGTCGTGCAGCACGCCGCTGCGCGATGTGCCGGCCGAGATCCTCCAGGAAACCTGGAACAACTACCAGCCCGGCACGCGCCGTCCGTACGGCGTGATGGAGTGGCCGGCGCTGCTGCGCAAGCTCGATCGCCTGGACCCCAGCTACCGCGACTAAGGCGGAACAAGACGGCAGCGGAGTCCCCCAGGGGCCGCATGGAACGGGATTGCAGGGCGGCCTCGCCTTGAATGATGAATCAGGTCAGAAGAAAGCCCTGAACGGAGTGAGATGATGAAACGCAGAACCCTGCTGGCGCAAATGCTTGCGCTCGGCGTCGCCCCCTATGTCATGTCGGCCCGCGCGCAAGGCGGCCTGCCCAACAAGCCGATCACGCTGGTCGTGCCGTTCGCCCCGGGCGGCAACCTGGACGTGGTGGCGCGCGCCATCGCCCCGGCGCTGGAGCAGAGCCTCGGCCGCAACGTCATCGTCGATAACCGGCCCGGCGCCGGCGGCGTGATCGGCGCCACGGCGGTCTCCCGCGCCGAGCCGGACGGCAGCACGCTGCTGGTGACTACCCCCAACGCCATCGTGGTGCTGCCGAAGATGACGCGCACCAGCTTCAAGCTGGCGAGCTTCAGCCCGGTGGGGCTGGTGTCCACCACGGCGCTGGTGATCGTGGTGAAGGGCAACGACACGCGTTTCAAGGACATCGGCGCGCTGCTGGCCCATGCGCGCGCCAACCCGGGCAAGACCACCACCGGCCATGCCGGCCCCGGCACCACCAACCACATGGCCACGCTCCAGCTCGAGGACGCCGCCAGGATTCAACTGAACGAGGTGCCCTACAAGGGCTCCGCGCCGGCCCTGATCGACCTCATGGGCGGCCAGATCGACATGGTGGTGGACCAGCTCACCAGCTCGGCGCCGCATATCCAGTCCGGCGCGCTGCGCGCGCTGGCCGTGATGTCGCGCGAGCGCGATGCCGCGCTGCCGAAGGTGCCCACGCTGCGCGAATCCAGGCTGGCCAACTTCGAGGCGACCACGGCCACGGGCCTGCTGGCCCCGGCTGGCACGCCGGCGGCGGTGGTCGAGACGCTGAACAGCGCGCTGCGCAAGGTGCTGGCCGAGGGCAGCGTCAAGAGCCGGCTGCTGACCGTGGGCAGCGTGGCGCAGGCTTCTTCGCCGCAGGAACTGCTGGCCTCGCTGCAACGCGAGGACGCCCGTGCGCAGACGCTGGCCGCCGCCGGCCGCCTGAAGGCCCCGGAATAACGCTGAACGCATCGAACCGGACGCCATCGACCAGACGCCATCGCCATGACCCGCCCCTGCCTGCCCCCGCTCCAGACCCTCACCGCACCGGTGTTCCGCGCGCCCGCCGGCGCCTGTGACAGCCATGCCCACGTGTTTGGCCCGTTCGCGCGCTATCCGCTCGCGATGGACCGCAGCTACACGCCGGCCGAGCATCCCGCCGACGCCTTCATCGCCCATCTCGACGCACTCGGGCTCACGCGCGGCGTGCTTGTCACGGCCAGCGCCAGCGGCACCGACAACAGCGTGGTGAGCGACGCCCTGCGCCAGTACCCCACGCGCCTGCGCGGCATCGTGGTGCCGTCGCCAGACACCACGGACGCCGAGCTGGACGCCTGGCACGCCGCCGGCGTGCGCGGCGTGCGCATCAACCTGTATCAGGTGGATGGCCACGCCGTGTACCGCAACGGCGTGGGCATCGAGGTGCTCGAGGCCCTGGCCCCGCGTCTGGCCGCGCGCGGCTGGCACGCGCAGATCTGGATCCACGCCCCGGACCTCGTCACGCTGGGCCCGCGCCTCAAGGCGCTGGGCCTGCCGCTGGTGATCGACCACATGGGCCGCATGGCCACCTCGCGCGGCGTGGCGGACCCCGGCTTCCAGGCGCTCTGCGCGCTGCTGGCGGAAGGCGTGGCCTGGACCAAGATCTCCGGCGCTGACCGGCTCCAGCCGGCCGGCGCGCCGTACGAACAGGTCGATCCCTTCGTCGCCGCGCTGATGCGCGCCAACCCGGAGCAGGTGGTGTGGGGCTCCGACTGGCCCCACATCAGTTATTTCGAGTCCGCCCAGATGCCGGACGACGGCGTGCTGTTCAACCTGCTGGCGCGCTGGCTGCCGGAAGCCGCCAGCCGCGAGCGCGTGCTGGTGCATAACCCGGCACGGCTGTACGACTTCGGCTGATTGCCGATCCTCGCTGCATTTTCGATTCTGATAACCACGACGGCGGCCGCGAAGACGGCTGCCGCATCAACAGGAGAACCACCATGCCTCGATTCGCCCCCGGTCGATGGTTGACCCCCCATCTGAGCGCGGCACTGGCCGCCGCTTCGGCCCTGATCGCGCTGGCCGCCCTGGCCACCCTGTCCGCCCCCGCGCAGGCCGCCGACGAATACCCGGCCAAGCCCGTGCGTGTGGTGGTGGCCTTCACCGCCGGCGGCACCACCGACATGCTGGCCCGCAGCGTGAGCCAGCACCTGGGCCAGCGCTTCAAGCAATCGTTCGTGGTGGAAAACCGGCCCGGCGCGGGCGGCAATATCGGCACCGAGTACGTGGTGCGCGCCCCGGCCGACGGCTACACGCTGCTGGTGGACTCGGTCGGCCCGATCTCGATCAACCAGACGCTCTACAAGAAGCTGAACTACGACCCGCTGGCGGACCTGGTGCCGGTGGTGCAGATCGCCGACGTGCCGAACGTGCTGGTGGTGCACCCGTCGGTGCCGGCCAAGACCTTCGAGGAGTTCGTCGCCTATATCAAGGCCAACCCGGGCAAGCTGAACTATGGCTCGACGGGCGTGGGTACCTCGTCGCACCTGTCCGGCTTCATGCTGTCCGAGCGCATCGGCGCGCCGGCCACGCACGTGCCGTACAAGGGCGCCGATGCGCTGAACGACCTGCTGTCCGGCCGCATCCAGTTCATGTTCGCGACGATTCCGTCGGTGATCTCGCACATCCAGGCCGGCAAGCTGCGCGCGCTGGCGGTGACCAGCGCCAAGCGCTCGCGCTCGCTGCCGGAGGTGCCGGCGGTGGCGGAGAAGGGCTTCCCGGGTTTCGAGGCCGGCTCGTGGTTCGGTATCTTCGCGCCCAAGGGCACGCCGAAGACCGTCATCACGCAGGTCAACCAGGCCGTGAACGAGGCGCTGCCGTCGCTGCAGGCGCAGATGATCCGCGAGGGCGCCGACCCGGTGGGCGGCACGCCCGAGCAGTTCGGCAAGTTCACCCGCAAGGAGTATGAAAAGTGGAAGGTGGTCGTCAAGGCTTCGGGGGCGACGGTAGACTGACGCCATGACTGCATCTGCCGCCCCCTCCGCTCCCTCCGCTCCCTCCGCCTCCGCTGCGCCCGTGCGCATCCTGCTCTCCGAAGCGGCGCTGCGCGCCCATGGCGACGCCATCACCGCCGCCATCACCGCTGCCATGGCCGGCCGGGACTGGGTACCCGTGGCCCCGCCGGCCGTGGACGACGCCCGGCCCATCGACGCGGACATCGCCTTTGTCTCGCGCGATGTGACCGGGCGCTCGACCAAGCACGAGCTGCAACCGGCCACGCGGCGCTTCTACACCGCGATGCTGGAGGCGCCCTCGCTGCGCTGGACCCACACGCACTCGGCCGGCGCCGATCGCCCGGTGTTTGGCCAGCTGCGCCAGCAGGGGGTGACGGTGACGACGTCGTCGGGCGCCAATGCCAGCGTGGTGGCGCAGACGGCGCTGGCCGGGCTGCTGGCGCTGGCGCGGCACCTGCCGCAGATGCTGGCCACCCAGCGCGAGCGCCGCTGGGCGCCGCTGATGGGCGCCGACATGCCGCGTGACCTGCACGGCCAGACGGCGACCATCGTCGGCTGGGGGCCGATCGGCCAGCAGATCGGCGCGGTGCTGCGCCTGTTCGGGATGTCGGTGGTGGTGGTGCGCCAGCGCGCCACGCCGGCGGGGGAGGGCTTCGAGACCGTGACCTTCGCCGATGTGCCGGCGGTGCTGCCGCGCACGGACTGGCTGGTGCTGGCCTGCCCGCTGACGGACGAAACGCGCGGGCTGCTGAGCGCCGCCGCGCTGGACAGCCTGCCGAAGGGCGCGCGTCTGGTCAATGTGTCGCGCGGCGAGGTGGTGGACGAGCCGGCGCTGATCGCCGCGCTGCAAGGCGGCCAGCTGGCGGGCGCCTACCTCGATGTCTTCGCCCACGAGCCGCTGCCGGCGGATTCGCCGCTCTGGACCCTGCCCAACGTCATCGCCACGCCGCACAGCGCGGGCTTCTCCGACGGCAACGCGGCGCGCGTGGTCGAGATCTTCCTGGACAACCTGGGCCGCTGGATCACGCAGGCGCCGCTCCGCAACGCCGTGCCGTAACAAATCGGACACCATCTTCGGAAGTTTCCGCAGCCATTTGCAGAAATTTCCGCAACTCTGCGGCCGTTTCAGCAGGCAGGATGACAGCATGTTCTGCCACCTGCCTGCTGCCAATTGCCTCCTGCCGTGCCTGACCCCTCCATTGCTTCCACGCCACTGGTTCCCCGCATCGTCGTTGCCGAGGACCATCCGGTCAGCCTGCTGGTGCTGGAGGACCAGCTCGCCGGCATCGGCGGCTGCGTGGCCCAACCCTGCCGCTCCGGCGAGGAAGCGTGGGCCGCCGTGCTGCAGGACCCACGGCCGGCCTTGCTGCTGACGGACCTGGGCTTGCCCGGGCTGGATGGGCTGGAACTCGCCCGCCGGATCCGGGCGGCGGAGGGCGGCCAGCGCGCCGGGCGCCTGCCCATCGTCGCCATCACGGCCACGGCCGGCCCGGAGGAGCGGCTGGCCTGCCTCCAGTCCGGCATTGACACCGTGCTGTCCAAGCCGGTCAGCTTCCAGACCCTCCGCGCCGTGGTGCACCGCTATCTCTCTATATAGATATAGAGAGCGGGGGCGCGCCGGCCTCAGCCGTGCCAGTGCGAGCAGCGGATCACGCTGCAGAAATTGCCGCGATGGAAGTGCGGGTCCTTGTCGGCCAGCACGTCCGCCTTCACGTTGCCGAACGTGGTGTCCGGCTTGTGGCGGATGCCATCGTAAAACGCTTGAATAATGTCTTCCTTGAACTGCGGGGTGCGCGGATACGCCTGCACCACGCGCTCGCGGTCCTCGTCGGCAAACGTCTCGTAGCGGATGCCCAGCACATCCATCTCCACGCCAGCCGTCACCAGCGCCACCACCGGGTCCATGAACTCGGGAATGCCGGGCGTGGTGTGCAGGGCGATGCCAGTCCAGACCTTGTCGATATCCGCCTGCGCGATGCCACGGCTGCGCAGGAAGTCCGCCGCCGCGTTGGCGCCGTCCACCTCGAAGCGCTTGTCCGGGCTGCTGTGCGCCGGCGTCAGGCCCATGTCGTGGAACATCGTGCCCGCGTAGAGCAGTTCCGGGTCGACCTTCAGGCCGCGCTGCTTGCCGGCCAGCGCCGCGAAGTAGTACACGCGGCTGGAGTGGTTGAACAGCAGCGTGGATTCGGTATCGCGGACCAGTTGCGTGATGTCTCGGGCCAATTGGCTGTCGGGAATGGCGATGTCGCCCAGGGTGAATTGCATGGCTGACTCCTTTCGGTTGGGGGTTGAAACGAGTGTAGGAGGGGGAGTACCATGTCTTCAATCGTCGCAGTACGACGATTTGGGCCAGATCGGACAGATCGCGACGCGACAGCATGACTCAGGGATTTTTCACCATGACTACCCCACGCACCATCGTGCTGCTGGCCATCGAAGGCGTTCAGTTGCTGGATGTCTCCGGGCCCCTCGACGTCTTCGCCGAAGCCAATGCCCAGGCCGGCCGGCAGGTCTATGCACTGCAGGTGGTTGGGGTGCGGCGCGGGCCGATCCGGGCCTCGTCAGGCGTCCGGCTGCTGCCTGATCTGCTGGTCGAGGATGACCCGCTCGGGGCGCAGTTGCCTCGTCCTCATACCGTGCTGGTGGCCGGTGCGCCACATGCGGGCGATACCCCGACCGAGCCGCTGGTACTGGACTGGATTCGCGCCGTGGCACCCCGCGCGCGCCGCTATGGCTCGGTGTGCAGCGGTGCCTTCTTGCTGGCCGATGCCGGCCTGCTGGAGGGCCGGCGCGTGACCACGCACTGGGCCGGCGCGGACCGGCTGGCGGCGCGCTTCCCAGGTGTGACCGTGGATGCCGATGCCATCCACGTGCGTGACGGCAAGCTGCGCACAGCGGCCGGCGTCACGGCGGGGCTGGACCTCGCGCTGGCGCTGGTCGAGGAAGACCTCGGGCGCGAGCTGGCGCTACGCGTGGCCAGCCAGCTGGTGATGTTCTTCAAGCGGCCCGGCGGGCAGGCCCAGTTCAGCCGCGGTGCCGCCCCGGCGCTGGCCAACCGCTCGGCCTTGCAGGAACTCCAGCGCTGGGTGGCCGCGCATCCGGCCGATTCCCACGACGTGCCCAGCCTCGCCGCGCGCGTCGGCGTGAGTCCGCGCCACCTGACGCGTCTGTTCCGCGAGGAAGTGGGCATCACGCCCGCCAGCTGGGTGGAAGCAGCGCGCGTGACGGCCGCGCGGCAACTGCTGGAGGCCGGCCACCTCGCGCCCAAGCAGGTAGCGGCCGAATGCGGGTTCTCGAGTGTCGATACGCTGCGCCGCGCGTTCATGCGCGTGGTGGGCGTGACGCCTGCGGACTATCGCAAGCGTCACGCCTCGGCGCCCGATTGATGGATGGCGCTACATGTTCAGCGCGCGCTTCTGCACCGCCAGCGCGGCCTCGCGCATGACCTCGGACAGCGACGGATGCGGATGGCTGATCATGCCGATGTCCTCGGACGCCGCCTTGAACTCCATCGCCACCACACCCTCCGCGATCAGGTCGGACGCATTGGCGGCGATGATATGCACCCCCAGCAGTTCGTCGGTCTTGGCGTCGGCAATCATCTTGATAAAGCCGTCCGGCCGGCCCATGCCCAGCGCCCGCCCGTTGGCCGACATCGGGAACTGGCCGGTGCGGATCTCGCGGCCCTCGGCCTTGAGCTGCGCCTCCGACTTGCCCACCCAGGCGATCTCCGGCTCGGTGTAGATCACCCACGGAATGCAGTTGTAGTCGATGTGCGGCTTCTGGCCGTCGATGACCTCGGCCACCATCACGCCCTCGTCCTCGGCCTTGTGGGCCAGCATCGGGCCGCGCACCACGTCGCCAATCGCGTAGATACCGGCCACAGACGTGCGGCAATGATCGTCCACGGGGACGAAGCCGCGCGCGTCGGCAACCAGCCCCACGGCCTCCAGCCCGAGGTTGTCCGTGTTCGGCACCCGGCCGATGGAGACGATCAGGCGGTCGGCGTCCAGCGTCTGCGCGGCGCCGCCCGCATCGGTGTAGGCGATGCTCACGCCCTTGCCGCTGCGCTTGACCTCGCCGATCTTCACGCCGAGGTGGATGGCGAGCCCCTGCTTCTTGAACTGCTTGGCGGCCTCCCGGGCGATGGCTTCGTCCACGGTGCCGAGGAAGGTTGGCAGGGCCTCCAGGATGGTCACTTCCGCGCCCAGCCGGCGCCAGACCGAGCCGAGTTCCAGCCCGATCACGCCAGCACCGATCACGGCGAGCTTCTTGGGCACCGAATCGAAGGACAGCGCGCCCTCGTTGTCGGAGACGATGACGTTGTCCACCGGCACGCCGGGCAGGTGGCGCGCCCGCGACCCGGTGGCGATGATCACGTTGCGCGCGGTGTAGGTCTTGGCCTTGACCGCTCCATCGCCCCCGCCCTCGCTGGCTTCCACGCTGACCACGCCGTTGTCCGCGCGGCCCTGCAACTTGCCGTGGCCCTTGATCCAGGTGACCTTGTTCTTGCGGAACAGGAACTCCACGCCGCCCGTGAACTTGTCCACGATGGCGGCCTTGCGCGCGATCATCGTGCCGAGGTCCAGCGTCACGCCCTTGACCTGTACGCCGTGCTCGGCCAGCCCGTGCTGGGCCTGCTCGAAGTGCTCGGACGAAGCCAGCAGCGCTTTTGACGGAATGCAGCCCACGTTCAGGCAGGTGCCGCCCAGCCGGGGCTTGCCGGCGGGGTCCTTCCATTCCTCGATGCAGGCCACGGTCTTGCCGAGTTGCGCGGCGCGGATGGCGGCGATATAGCCGCCGGGGCCGGAACCGATCACGATCACGTCGAAGTCAGCGGCAGCCGAGGCCGCCGCGCCAGCGCCGCCGCCCTGCACGGCAGGGGCCGCAGCAGGGGCAGGGGCCGCAGCGGGTGCCGGAGCAGGGGCCGCCTTGGGCGCAGGTGCCGCCGCCGCCGGCGCCGCCACGCCCGGCTTGCCTTCGGTATCGATGGTCGCAATCACCTCGTCGGCGTGCACGGTGGCGCCGTCCGGCTGGACGATGCTGGCCAGCACGCCGCTGGCGGGCGCGGGCACCTCCAGCGTGACCTTGTCCGTCTCCAGTTCCACGAGGATCTCGTCGCGGGTCACGGCCTCGCCGGCCTGCTTTTTCCACTGGATCAGCGTGGCTTCGGAAACGGATTCGGAGAGCTGCGGCACCTTCACTTCGATCGCGGCCATGGTCTTCCTTTTCTAGGGGGAGTGACAAAGACCTTCAGTCTAGGAGAGGCGCGAGACAGACATGGCGCGGACACGGCTGCCGATGATAGGGGTTTACCCTCGATCAGGCCGAGAACTTGTCCACCAGGAAGTCGACGAGGGCCCGCACCCGGCGCGAGACATGCCGCGCGTGCGGGTAGAGCAGCAGGAAGGGCCGCGTGCAGCCGCCGTAGGCCCGCAGCACCTCCACCAGCGTGCCGTCGCGCAGGTCCTGCTCCACCACGAAGCGGTAGGTCTGGAACAGGCCGGCGCCGGCGCGGGCCAGCGTGGCACCGCCCAGCGCGTCTTCGGCCGTGCCATAGGCGCCGGTCGTCACCATTTCCAGGGTCTCGCCCTCGTGCCGGAAGATCCACGGCAGGCGCCGGCCGCTGCTCGGCACATCGAACTGGATGCATTCGTGCGCCGGCAGGTCGTCCGGCGTGGCGGGGGTGCCGTGCTTGCGCAGGTAGGCGGGCGTGGCCACCACCACCATCTCGGCGTCTTCCAGCTTGCGGGCGATCAGCGTGGAGTCGTCGGGCGCCCGGCCGCGCACGGACAGGTCGTAGGTATCGTCGGCAAAGTCCACGTTGCGGTTGCTGATATGGACGTCGAGTTCCACCTCGGGAAACCGCTCCCGGAAGGCCGGCAGCACGGGCAGCACGCGGTAGTGGGCGTAGGGCGTGGGCAGGCTGATGCGCAGCCGCCCGGCCGGCGTGCCGTGCTGGCCGCTGATCTGGCGCTCGGCGTCCACCAGCTGCGCCAGCGCCGGCCGGCTCTGCTCGAAGTAGATCCGGCCTTCGTCCGTCAGCCGGATCTGCCGGGTGGTCCGCACGAACAACCGCACCCCCAGGCGCTCCTCCAGCCGCGACACACTGCGGCTCACCGCCGCCGGCGTGACCCCCGCCGCCACCGCGGCCGCGGTAAAACTGCCGAGTTCCGCGGCGAGGCAGAACAGTTCGATGCTGCCGAGCTGGAGGTCGTCGAATTGGCGCTTCATGGGGCGAGGGGCAGGTGGTTAGCGGGCGATGACGTCGAGAATCCGTTGGCCGATGTACTGGCCGTGAGTCTCCAGTGCGAAGTGGCCGGTGTCCAGCAATTCCACCACCGCACCGGGGTTGTCGCGGCGGAACGCCTCGGCACCGGGCGGGATGAAAAACGGATCGTTCCGGCCCCAGATTACCAGTGTAGGCACCTGCGCCTGGCGGAAGAACGCCTGGAAATCCGGGTAGCGCTTGAGGTTGTTGGCGTAGTCGAGGAACAGGTCGAGCTGGATGTCCTTGTTGCCGGGGCGTTCCAGCAGCGCCGCGTCCAGCGTGTAGGACTCGGGCTCCACGCTGTCCGGGTCGGCCACGCCGTGCAGGTACTGCCACTTCGTGCCTTCCAGGTGGAGCATGGCGTCGTGCAGCACCTGCCGGTTGGCCGCGCTGGGCTCGGCCCAGTACTGGCGCGTCGGCGCCCACGCATCGCCCAGGCCATCGAGATAGGCGTTGCCGTTCTGTGAGACGAGTCCCGTCACGCGCTCCGGATGGGCCACGGCCAGCCGCAAGCCGGTGGGCGCGCCGTAGTCGAACACGTACATCGCATAGCGTTCCAGCCCGAGCGCATCGACAAAGGCGCCAAGCGTGGTGGCAAGGTTGTCGAAGGTGTAGGTGTACTGGCGCGCGGCCGGCACCTCGGTGAAGCCGAAGCCGGGCAGGTCTGGGGCGATCACCCGGAAGTGGCCCGCGAGTTGCGGAATCAGGTGGCGGAACTGGTGCGATGACGTTGGAAAGCCGTGCAGCAGCAGCATGACGGGCGCCTGCGGGTCGCCGGCTTCACGATAGAACACGCGCACGCCATCGGCGTCGGCAAAGCGGGTGGAAACCTTGGGGCTGGCAGTCATGGCAATTCTCCGGAGGCGAAAGCGGGAACGAGGGCCGTCATCGGCTTGGTTCCGAAGTGTATGCGAATTTGGTAACCTGTAAAAATTAATTTTAGCGGTTACATTGGGGTGTCCGATGGCGTGCCAGATGGCTCGGCCTCATGCGGTCCCCTCGTCGGCAGCCGCCTCGCGCTTGCGAAAGGCCGCTACCTTGTGGCGATTGCCGCAGAGCGCCATGCTGCACCAGCGGCGTCGGTGTGACTTGGTCCGGTCGTAGAACCAGAGCGTGCATTCGTCGCTCTCGCATTGGCGCACCCGCCTGAAATCGCCATGGGCGAGCAGGTCGGCGGCGGCTTCCGCCAGCGGCACCAGGCATTGCGCGGCGTTGCCGGCCGCGTGGATGCGGGCAATCCGGACACCGCCGTCGGGCAGCGGATGCACGGCCAGATGGCTGCCGCCGGCCGCCAGCGCGTCGTTCAGCGGTGCCAGGTCCGGCTTGCCGCCGGCCTTTCCGTCAGCCTTGTGGGCCACGATCAGCCGGATGGTCTCGCGCAGCGCGCGGGCTGCCGAGGCCAGCCCCTTGGGCGGCGCGGCGCGATCATCCCCGGGCCAGAGCCCCACCAGCTTCAGCCAGGCGAGGACATCGGCATCGGTCTGCCAGTGGTCCAGCGGCGTCGTATTGGCCTGTTCGATGGTATTGAGCAGGTCCAGCGCGACGTGATCGGCCAGCAGGCGGGGGCCGGATTCCGGGGTGGCGGGATGGGCGGGATGGGCGGGATGGACAGGTTTGGGGGGAGCGGTGTTAGAGGCGGGCATGACGTTCTCCAGTGCCGATCCAATGTAACCGATTAAATGCCGGCTTCCAAGTTACGGTGATGCGAGGGCAGGGCCGTCCAGCGCCAGCAGGCGCCGCCTTGCCGTGTCGAAGGCGGCTCCTTCGGCCAGCAGCCAGGCTTCGACCTCCGTCACCTGCGCCGAAGGGGTGGGCGTGGGGGCGCGCACGAGGTGGTAGGCGGCCTCGCTGCGCACGTGCAGGCCCCACAGGTCCACCAGCCGGCCCGCGGCCAGTTCGTCGAGGACCAGCGCCGTGCGGCCCATTGCCACGCCCTGGCCGGCCAGCGCGGCGCCGATGGCCAGTTGGGACAGGTTGAAGTGCTGGCCCCCGGCCATGTCTGGCAGCGCCACGCCCGCATGCCGCAGCCAGACCTGCCATTCGTGGCTCTCGCCGGCGCCTTCCCACGGGCTGGCATCGTGCAGCAGCATGGTGGCGCGCAGGCCGTCTGGCGAGCGCAGTGCCGGGTGGGCGGCCAGATAGGCCGGGCTGGCTACCGGCAACAGCCATTCGTCGAGGAAGGGGGTGGCGCGCAGGTCGGGGTAGTGGCCGGGGTCGAAGCGCACGGCGGCGTCGATGCCTTCGCGCAGCATCCGCGAACGGTCCAGCGCGTGGAATTCGCCATGCACGCGCAGGCCGATGTCCGGATGCTGGCGGAAGAAGTCGCCCAGGCGCGGCGTGAGCCAGACCATGGCGAAGGAGGGCGAGCAGGACAGCGCCACCGGCGGGCGATGACCGGGCTTGCGCAGTTGCGCCAGCGTGCTTTCCAGCGCCTGGAACGATTCGCGCGCCACGCCGCGCAGCCGCTCGCCCTCGGGCGTCAGCACCAGCGCACGCGGCGTGCGCACGAACAGCGGCCGCTCCAGCCACTGTTCCAGCTTGTTCACCTGCTGGCTGACCGCACCCTGCGTCACGCACAGCTCCCGGGCGGCCAGCGTGAAGCTGCCATGGCGCGCCGCCGCCTCGAAGCAGCGCAGCCAACTCAGGACGGAGGCGTTGAGGGTGTTTGTCATCAGTAATACTAATGTGGCGATCAGTACAAATGGTTTGTCGGGCGGGGCGGGGGCGTCAACAATGAGCGGTCTTTCCCCCCATTCCATCGGTCCCATTAGCCATGACGCTCCACCTGTCCTCGATCTCGGCGGCCTTGCTGGCCGACCTGCAAGCCGCCCGCCCGCTGATGTGGACGAATCCGCACCGCAGCGTGCAGGCCGACGTCCAGACCGTGGTGGATGGGCGGCGCATTAGTCTAGCTGATATGCAGGCGGCGCAGGCGCGCTTCGCCCGCTTCGCCCCGCTGCTGGCGCGGCTGTTCCCGGAGCTGGAGGCCAGCGCTGGGCGGATCGAATCGGACCTGCTGGGCGCACCGGGCATGCAGCAGGCGCTCGGGCTGCCCACGCGGCACGGCTCGTTGTGGATCAAGGCCGACCACAGCCTGCCCGTGGCCGGGTCGATCAAGGCGCGCGGCGGTATCCATGAGGTACTCGAATTCGCCGAGACGCTGGCGCTGCGCCACGGGCTGGTCGACGTGGACGGCGACTACCGCGTGCTGGCCGACGCCCCGGCGCGCGCGCTGTTCGGCCGCTATCAGGTGGCGGTGGGCTCCACCGGCAACCTGGGCCTGAGCATTGGCGTGATGGCCTCGGCGCTGGGTTTCCGGGCGGCTGTGCATATGTCCGCCGACGCCAAGGCATGGAAAAAGGCGCGGCTGCGCGCGCGCGGCGTGGAGGTGGTGGAGCACACGGGCGACTATGCGGCGGCGGTGGCCGCTGGCCGGCGCGAGGCGGAGGGCGACCCCTACAGCTATTTCGTCGATGACGAGCGCTCGCTCTCGCTGCTGCTGGGCTACAGCGCCGCCGCGCTGCATCTGCACGATCAGTTCGAAGCGGCCGGCCTGCGCGTGGATGCCGACCATCCGCTGTTCGTCTACCTGCCGTGCGGCGTGGGCGGCGCGCCGGCTGGCATCGCCTTCGGGCTCTGGCAGCTGTACGGCCCGCACGTGCATGCGTGCTTTGTCGAGCCGACCCAGTCGCCGTGTTTTCTGGTGGAGATGCTGGCGCCCGGCGCCTCGGTCTATGACGTGGGCCTGACCAATCGCACCGAGGCCGATGGGCTGGCCGTGCCGCGCGCCTCCGAACTGGCCGCAGCGGCCATGGGTCCGCTGCTGGCCGGGGTGTGCACGGTGCCGGACGAGCGGCTGTTCCAGGACCTGCACCGGGTGCGCGAGGCGGAAGGGCTGCGCATCGAGCCGTCCGCCGCCGCCGGCTTCAGCGGGCCGCGCATGCTGACGGACAGCGCCGCCGGCCGCGCCTACCTTGCCCGGCACGGGCTGGACGCGGTGCTGCCGCAGGCCACCCATCTGGTGTGGACCACCGGCGGCCTGTTCGTGCCGCCGGACGAGTACGCCCGCTTTGCCGAGCGCGGGGCTGCCTTGACCTCGCTCACTCGGGCTGAATCCCCGCGAGCTTGATCATGCGCTGCCAGTAGGCCTGGTCCTCGACGATGCCTTTGGCCAGCTGCGCGCCCGGCGCCGGGTAGGGATTGGTGCCGCGCTGCGCGTGATGGGCGGCGGCTTCCGGCGAGTTGACGAATTCGAGCGTCCAGGCCTGGAGCTTGTCCAGTACCTCGGGCGGCGTGCCCCGGGGCGCGAACAGGCCGGTCCAGCTGACCAGGGAGATGGCCGGCAAGCCGGCTTCGGCCATGGTCGGCACATCGGCCATGGCCGGCACGCGGCGGTCGCTCATTACGGCCAGCGCGCGCATCTTGCGCGATTCGATCATCGGCACGGCGGCGGAGATCTCCAGCACGGTGAAGTCCAGCGTGCCGCCGAGCAGGTCGGGCAGCAGGTTGGCCATGGCCTTGTAGGGCACGTCCTGGGTGCGGATGCCGGCGGCGTCGTTGAAAGCGGCCAGCATCACCCGGTAGCCGGCGCTGCTGGTGCCGTAGTTGAGCGCGCCCGGTTTGGCCCGCGCGGCGGCGGTCAGATCGGCCACGCTGCGGTAGGGCGAGTTTGCCGACACCACCAGCGCCACGGGCACGGTGGAGAGGCGCGCCACGGGCACGAAGTCGCGCGGGCTATAGGGCATCGACTTGAACAGATAGGGGTTGGCCGCCATGGTGGAGGCCGACGCGAACAGCAGCGTGTAGCCGTCTGGCGCCGACTTGGCCACATAGTCCGCGGCGATCATGGTGTTGGCGCCGGGCTTGTTCTCGACGATGAAGCTGCGCCCGGCCTTCTTGTGGAGATATTTGGCGAGCAGGCGGGTGTAGTCGTCAATGCCGGTGCCGGCGCTGGTTACCGACACGATCCTGACCGGCCGTTCGGGGTACTCGGCATGGGCCGGGGTGGGCGCCGTGGCGGGCAGGGCACCCAGCAGGATGGCGGCGGCCAGCCACCGCGTCAGGAAGGTATTGCGTAGCATTCCGGTCTCCGTGTCAGCGCAGTCGAGCGATGCGCGATCATGGCGCCGGATGCCGGCTTCAGACCTCCCCGAGGCGGGGGGGCGGGGTCTGCCCGGGGTATCGGTTCCCTCCCTTCCTCCCTCTCTCCCTCTTTCCCGTTCAGGCCGTCAGCACCCGCAGGCCCGCAGGCGGTACGCTCGCGCGGAGTGCGCGGGCCGGTACGGTACGCAGGCTCTCGGTGGCGGTCTGGCGCACGCTGTCGTCCGCCGCCCAGACCATCAGCGGCGGCAGGGCGGTCTGCGCCACCACGCGCCGCCACATCGCCTCGGGAATCCAGTCCTCCCGCCGCTGGGCCGCCGCCACCAGCAGCTTCCAGCTGCGCTGGAACATCGGCGGGCCGGTCAGGGGGGCGAAGCGCCGCAGGCTCGCCGTCGCGCATTGCTGGCCGAGCGCGGCCACATCGGGATGGCTATCGCCCACCAGCTTGCGCAGGCGCGTCACCACCACGTCGAGCAGGGAGATGTCACGGCCGGGGTCGCGGTCGCGCTCCACTAGCAGCAGATGGCCGCCAATCAGGCCGCCAATCGGGTTGGTGCAGTCGCGCAGCAGGATGTCCTCCAGTTCCCGGCTCAGGATGCGCCGCTCGTCGGCCAGCGCCAGCCGGGCGGTCTCGATGATCTTCTCCAGCGCGGCGTCCGGCTGCTGGTCTGGCCGCCGCATCATCAGCGACACCCGGGGCCGCGCGCTGGGCGCCTGCTCGCCGGGCTGCGTGCGGCGCAGGATGTAGGCTTCCAGCCCCCAGGATTCGCAGGCGATCAGGCTTTGTTCGATGACCGGGCCGTTGTCCACCTTCTGCCGCAGGTAGTACACGCCAGGCGGCACCGCCTGCACGGCGCAGGCGTGGGAGTCCGCATCGGTGTTGCGCGCGCTGCCGCGCTCCATGCTGATGACGAGGTTGTCGTCGGCATCCACCACCTGCACGTCCCGCCAGGGCGCGATGTTCCGCTGCGGCACCTCGGCGCTGCTCGCGGCGCGCGCCATGACCATCAGCGTGGCCTGCTTGCCGTCGCTCTCGCGCAGCAGGCGCAGTGCGGTGGCCAGCGCCGTCTGCCGGTCGCGCTCCTGGGCGCCGTCCTCGGGCAGGCCCACCGGCGGCAGCACCGACGAGGCGGGTTTGGCGATCTGCGCGGCGGGCAGCGGCGGCCGGCCACTGTCGAGCAGGATCACGTGCTGCGCCAGGCTGCGCCCGATCCGGGTCTTGATCTTGAAGAGGCCGAATGGCAGCGGCGTGGAGAGCTTCGACATGCCGTTATCCACCAGCGAGAAGCGGCTGTCGATCACGAAGATCTCGGCGGCGGGGTCGGCCGGGTCGATGTCGAGCGGGAACATCGTGCCGTCGGGGGCCGGCGTGACGGGCGGGCCGGTGGCCGTGATGGCAATCGACGCATCGTTGGTGACCTCGAACCCCTGCCGGAGGCCGGCCTCCGGCACCTCCACCACGTACAGGCCGGGCGTCAGCGGCAAGGTCATGGCGGGCTGTGCCGGCATCGCCTCCGCGCGGGGCGGTATGCCGGACCACAGCCGCAGCGGCTTGCCGGCGGCTTCGGGCGGCAGGGTGAGCGTGACCGTGTAGCGCGGCGGCGCCACGCCGCGCGCGAAAATCAGCCCGGCATCCTCCTGCACGATCTCCGGCTCCTTGGCCACGTCGCCGTCGCGCAGATGCGCCGGCGTCATGCGGGCGCAGAGGGCGTTGCGCAGCCAGTCCGCCAGGCTGCGCCCGGTGACGCGCCCGTTGGCGTCGGACGCCGCCCCGCGCAGCCCCTGCAGCAGCGCCCAGGTAAAGGCGCCGTGGATCTTGTCGCCATCTTCGTGAATGCCGATCTCGATGGCCTTGAGCGGGCGCTGCGCCGCAAAGGCGACGAAGGTGGCCGCCGGCGGGTCCGTGGCCTGCACCGGGGACAGTTGCGGGTCGCGCGGTTGCAGGAAGGAGACCCGGTTCATGCAGCAGTCCATCCACAGCACGAACTCGCGGAAGTAGCCGGCGTCCTGCAGCCAGTTCAGCCAGCCCGTGGCGTGCACGTTGAAGGTGCCGAGCGTGGCGCTGGCATTGGCCGCGAACAGGCAGCCGCGCTCGCGCCCCGGCGAGAAGCCGTGGCCGGAGACGAAGATGTACAGCCGGCGGCCCACCCGCAGCCCGCGCCGCTGGGCCTGGTTCTGCCGGGCGATGGCGTTGAGCTGGCCGAAGGCGGTCTCGATCTCGTCGGTGGTCGGCAGCGCGGTGTCGCCCGCCTCGGTCAGGCGGGACTTGATCACCTGAATCTGGTCTTCGCTGGCGAAGGCGCCGCCGTTGGGGTCCATCAGCCACGCCTTCACGGCATCGACATCATTGGCGGGCCCCTGGAGATTCGCGTCCGCGCCCGGCTCGCCCAGCTGCGGGTAATGATTGATCCCGATCAGGATGGCGCGGTCGTCGGCATTCATGGTGCGGCAGGCAGGCGCTACTGCGGATAGGCCTGCCGGATGAAGTCCTTGTCGGACTCGGACAAGGCCGAATTCATGCCCGCCGTCACGCCGTTCAGCGTCCACGTGGCCGGGATCGGGTACATCATGATCGAGGTCGGGTCCACCGCCGTGCCGGCCACGTCATCGGGATTGAACGCCGCGAACATATTGTTCTCGATGGTGGTCTTGTCCCAGTTGTTCGGCGGCCCGGACAGGTCGTGGATCACCTGCTCGCGGTTCCACTGGATGGCGTTGAGCGGATTCTGGTGCTCGTGAATCAACCCGATGGCGTGGCCGAACTCGTGCAGGGTCACGCGCAGGATCTCGTCTTCCTCGGTGTCTTCGGTGAACCAGCCGTAGTTCATGGTCGGCTGCGGCTCGGGAATCTGGCGGGCGTCGGTGCCGATGAACGACCACGAGCCCTTGCCTTCGAGGAAGTCGATGCGGATGTCGGTCGGGCCGCTGTCCCGGAGATCGAACTGGAGGTTGGCGAATTGCAGCCAGATATTGGCGGCGTTCATCACGCGGTCCTGGAGCGTGCGGGAGCCGGACAGGAAGCGGATGGTGAGTGCAGTGCCCGGTTGCCAGCGTTTGCCGGTCAACATGGCTATCTTGCCGGGCACGCCGTTGGTCAGCGGGAAGCCGGCGCAGAAACGCTTGTCGTTGCTCATGGTGCATGCTCCATTTGTGATGGCCGGCCTACACGAGCAAGCCGGTAGCGGGCTCCTTGTGGCCGGGAATCTCCTCTGGGATAGATGATAAAAATGCCAAAGGGAACATTTTTGTGTTCGGTAACGAACGGAAGTAAATCGCGATGTGCGCCGTGCTAGGCCAGCCCAGCCGACTTGTTCCGCCGTGTATCAAATCAAGTTCCGTCGGGCCGGTTTATCGGCACATCGCGCGCTCCTATAGTGGCTCTCAGACAAACCGCCTTATCTATATAGGAGCGACCATGACCGTGGAATCGAGACTCGCGGCGCGCGGCCTGAAGCTGCCGCCGCCCCCGCAGCCGCTGGGCAGCTATACCGCCGTCAGCCGGGCCGGTGACCTGTTGTTCATCTCCGGCCAGCTGCCGTTGCAGGACGGCAAGGTGGTCTGGCAGGGCCAGGTCGGCAAGGACCTGACCGTGGCGCAGGGCCGGCAGGCCGCCGAACTGGCGGCGCTGAACGTGCTGGCGCAGATCCATGCGCATCTGGGCGGATTCGAGCAGCTCGACCACATCGTCCGGCTGGAAGGCCATGTGACGAGCGCGCCGGGGTCCTTCGACCAGCCGGCGGTGCTCGATGGCGCTTCCGACCTTTTCGCCGAGGTGCTGGGTGACAAGGCCGGCCACGCCCGCGCCGCGTATTCCCAGACCCAGCAGCCGGGGAATGCGGCGGTGATCCTGGTGGTGATCGCCCAGGTCAAGGGCGCCTGAGGGGGGCGTTCGAGCGAGACCCGCCTACACCACGCCCTTGGCCCGCAGTGCCGCCACGTCCTGCGGGGCGAGTTTCAGGTAGTCGCGCAGCACCTCCTCCGTATGCTGGCCGAGCGCGGGCGGCGCGTAGCGCAGCGTGGTGGGCGTGTCCGAAAGCCGCAGCGGGCTGGCCGTGGTGCGCACGCGGCTGACCGGGTCGCCGGCACGCGGTTCGTCGGCGCGGTAGCGCGCCTGCTCGACTTGCAGGCCACGGTGCTGCACGTGGGGGTCGGCGAATGCCTGCTCGACGTTGTTGATGGGGCCGCACGGCACGGACCTGGCTTCCAGCAGGCGGATCCAGTCGTTGGTGGGCCGGCCGCGCGTGACCGCCACCATCATCGGGATCAGGGTCTTGCGGTGGGTCACGCGGGCGCTGTTGGTGGCAAAGCGCGCGTCCGTCGCCCAATCCACCTCGGCGGCCTCGCAGAAGCGGGAGAACTGGCCGTCGTTGCCGATGGCGAGCAGCATGTTGCCGTCCGCCGTGGGGAAGTCCTGATAGGGCACCACGCTGGGGTGCACGTTGCCCTGCCGCGTGGGCACGTTGGCCGCGTTCAGGAAGCCGGCGCCCTGGTTGGCCAGCACGGCCATGGCCACGTCCAGCAGCGCCACGTCGATGCACTGGCCGCGCCCGGTGTGGTGGCGGGCTTCCAGCGCGCCGAGGATGGCCGTGGTGGCGTACATGCCCGTGAACAGGTCGATCACGGCCACGCCCACCTTCATCGGGCCGCCGCCGGGCTCGCCGTCCGCATGGCCGGTGATGCTCATCAGCCCGCTCATGGCCTGCACCAGCAGGTCGTAGCCGGGGCGCGCCGCGTACGGGCCGGTCTGGCCGAAGCCGGTGATCGAGCAGTAGATCAGGCGCGGGTTCAGCGCGCTCAGGGTCTCGTAGTCGAGCCCGTAGCGCTTGAGGCCGCCGGTCTTGAAGTTCTCGACCACCACGTCGCTCTGCTTGGCCAGCTCGCGGATCATGGCCTGGCCCTCGGGCGTGGACATGTCCACGGTCACCGAGCGCTTGTTGCGGTTGCACGCCGCGAAGTAGCTGGCCTGCGCGGTCGGGCCGTCATCGCCGGCGAGGTAGGGCGGGCCCCAGAGGCGGGTGTCGTCGCCTTCGGCTGGCTTCTCGATCTTGATGACGTCGGCGCCCATGTCCGCCAGGTTCTGGGTGCACCAGGGGCCGGCGAGCACGCGCGAGAGGTCCAGCACGCGCAGGTGGCTGAGGGCGCCGGTCTGCGGGGACGGGCGGGGCAGGTCGGGGTGGGTTTGGGCTTGGGGTGTGGTCATGGGGCTCAGCCGTTGCGCGCGTCGCGGATCATGTTGCGGGCGATGATGACCTGCTGGATCTGCGTGGTGCCTTCGTAGAGGCGGAACAGGCGCACGTCGCGGTAGAAGCGCTCGATGCCGTACTCGGCGATATAGCCCGCGCCGCCCAGGATCTGCACCGCGCGGTCTGCCACGCGGCCCACCATCTCGGTGGCGAACAGCTTGCAGCAGGAGGCTTCGGTGGAGACGTTGCGGCCTTCGTCGCGGCGGCGTGCGGCGTCGATCACCATGCACTCGGCGGCGTAGAGTTCGGCCTGGCTGTCTGCCAGCATGGCCTGGATCAGCTGGAAGTCGCAGATCGGCTGGCCGAACTGCTGGCGCTCGACGGCGTAGTTGAGCGCATCCCGCAGCACGCGCTTTGCCACGCCCACGCTGACGGCCGAGATATGCAGGCGGCCCTTGTCCAGCACCTTCATGGCGGTCTTGAAGCCCTGGCCTTCCTTGAGCCCGATCAGGTTGGCGGCCGGCACGCGCACGTTCTCGAAGATCACGTCGCAGGTGTGGGTGCCTTTCTGGCCCATCTTCACGTCGCGCTTGCCGAAGCTGATGCCCGGCGTCTTCGCATCGACGATAAAGGCCGAGACGCCGGCCGAGCCCTTGATCGACGGATCGGTGCGCGCCATCAGCGTGAACATGCCGGCCTGCGGCGCGTTGGTGATGAAGCGCTTGGTGCCGTTGACCACGTAGTCGTCGCCATCGCGCACGGCGGCGGTGCGCAGCGAGCCGGCGTCCGAGCCGGCATCCGGCTCGGTCAGCGCGAAGGAGGCGAGGATCTCGCCCGTGGCCAGCCGGGGCAGCCACGCGGCCTGCTGCTCGGGGGTGCCATCCATCAGGATGCCCTGCGAGCCAATGCCAACCGTGGTGCCCAGCAGCGAGCGGAAGGCCGGTGCGGTCTGGCACAGCTCCATCACCACGCGGGCCTCTTCCTCCATGGTCAACTCCAGGCCGCCGAAGCGTTCTGGAATGGTCATGCCGAACAGGCCCATCTCGCGCATGTCCTGCACGATGTCCTGGGGGATCTCGTCGGTCTCGGCCACGAGCGCCTCGGCCGGGACCAGCCGCTCGCGCACAAAGCGGCGCACGCTGTCGAGCAGGGCTTCGAGGGTGTCGTTATCGCGGATCATGGTTGGTCGTCCTTTGCTTCGTCTCGGTCAGTCAAGTGTCACGCCCTGCAGCACGCTGGCCCATTGGGTGCGCTCGCGTGCGGCGGTGTTGACGAGATCCTCGGTGGTGCCGTTCCACTGCTCGTAGCCCAGTTCGGCGTAGCGCTTGCGCAGGTCCGGGTCGGCCACGGCGTGCTTCACGGCGGCGGTCAGCTTCTGGGCGACCTCGGGCGTCAGGCTCTTGGGCGCGTAGATGCCGTACCAGCCGCCGGCCTCGTAGTCCTTCAGGCCGGCAATGCCGGATTCGCGGAAGGTGGGCACGTTGGGCAGGGCCGTGCTGCGGTTGGGCGAGCCCACGGCGATGGCGCGGACCTTGCCGCCGTGCACGTAGCCGCTGGCGGTGCTGATGATGTCGAACAACATGTCGATCTGCCCGCCGATGGTGTCCGTCATGGCCGGCGCATTGCCCTTGTACGGGATGTGGTTCAGCTCGACGTTGGCCTGCCGTGCGAACAGCGCGGCGGCCACGTGGTTGGAGCTGCCCACGCCCGACGAGCCATAGCTGAGCTTGCCCGGATGCGCCTTGGCGTAGCTGACCAGTTCCTTGGTGGAGGTGAACGGCTCGCTGTTGTTGACCACCAGCATGTTGTAGTAGCGCGCCACCGGCGCGATCGGCGTGAGGTCCCTGGCCGGGTCGAACGGCATGCGCTTCATGATGTTGGGCGCCACCGTGATGGCGGCGCTGGCCGCGAACCACAGCGTGGTGCCGTCGGGCTTCGCGCGCACGACCTCGTTGCCCGCCAGCGTGGCGTTGGCGCCGGGCTTGTTGTCCACCACCACCGTGGCGTTGAGGGCCTTGCCGAGCGCGGCGGCGAACAGCCGCGCGCCCTGGTCAGCCGGGCCGCCGGCCGCGTAGCCCACCACCAGGCGGACCGGCGGGTTGGACTGGGCCGCGGCGGGGCCCGCGCCCAGCAGGGCGGCGCCAAGGATCAGGCCCGAAAGCAATGTCCGTCGAAGTCGAAATGATGTGTGCATGGTTGTCTCCTTCATCCTTCTTGTTGTCAGTAGCGCTCGAAAACGGCCGCAATGCCCTGGCCGCCGCCGATGCACATGGTTTCCAGGCCGTAGCGGCCGCCCCGGCGTTGCAGTTCGTGCAGCAGCGTGGTCAGGATGCGTACGCCCGTGGCGCCAATCGGATGGCCGAGCGAGATGCCCGATCCGTTGACGTTGAGCTTGCTGTCGATCTCGGCCTGGTCCTGCCAGTCCCAGCCCTTGAGCACGGCCAGCACCTGGCAGGCGAAGGCTTCGTTGAGCTCGACGAGGTCCATCTGGTCCAGCCGCAGGTTCAGGCGGGCCAGCAGCTTCTTCACCGCCGGCACCGGACCGATGCCCATGTGCGAGGGCTCGCAGCCGGCGGCGGCCCAGCCGACCAGCGTGGCCATTGGCGTCAGGCCCAGCGCGGCCAGCTTGTCTTCGGCCACGATCAGGCAGGCGGCGGAGGCGTCGTTCTGCTGGCTGGCGTTGCCGGCGGTCACCGTGCCGCCCGGCATCAGCGCGCGCAGCTTGCCGAGGGATTCGGTGGTGGATTCGGGACGATAGCCCTCGTCACGCGCGAAGCGCAGGGCCTCGCCCTTGCGTTGCGGCACGGAGACGGGAACGATCTCGGCGTCGAAGCGGCCGGCTTCCCACGCGGCGGTGGCGCGCTGGTGGCTGCGCAGCGCGAAGGCGTCCGCGGCTTCGCGGCTGATGCCGTAGTCGCGCGCCAGGTTCTCGGCGGTTTCGATCATCCCGGAGATCTCGCCGAAGCGTGACACCGGCTGGGAGCGCTCGCGGCCCCGGTCGAGCCGGTCATAGAAGCGGACATTGCCGGAGCGCGCGCCCCAGCGCATATCGGTGGTGTAGTACTCGATATTGCTCATGCTCTCCACGCCGCCCGCGATGACCACGTCGGCGGCGCCGCTCTGCACCATCATCGCCGCCGTGACCACGGCCTGGAGCCCGCCACCGCAGCGGCGGTCCAGCTGCATGCCCGGCACTTCCACCGGCAGGCCGGCCTGCAACGCGGCCCAGCGGCCCACGCAGGGGACTTCGCTGTTGGCGTAGGACTGGGCGAACACCACATCGTCGATGCGCGCGGGGTCGATGCCGCTGCGCTCCACCACGGCACGCACGGTGGTGGCGGCCAGTTCCTCGACGGGCACCGGGCGCAGGCTGCCGCCGAAGGTGCCAACCGGGGTGCGGACGGGGGTAACAATTGCGGCTCTGCGCATGGGGAGTCTCCTGTGGATCTGGTCTGGGATGGAAATCTTGGAAATCGGTGGATGTCGATAGGGATCAGGCGGCGGCAGGCACCGTGGCGAAGGCGGCGCCGCACTGGCGCAGCAGGGCGTGGGCCTGGCGGTCCAGCGCCTCGCGGTGTTCCGGCGCGGCGATGTCGATCATGCGGCGCACGCGCCGGGACAGGGGCAGCCCGCGCAGATCGGCCACGCCGTATTCGGTGACGATCAACCCGGCGTCCGACCTGGCTGTGCTGACCGGGCCGGACAACTGGGCGACGATGCGGCTGGCGCCCTTGGTGGTGGCTCCTTTCGCGTTGGCCCCTTTCGCGGTGGCCGGCAACGCGATGATCGGCAGGCCGCCGTGGCTGCGCGCGGCACCGCGCAGGAAGTCTGCGGCGCCGCCCACGGCGCCCATGTAGACGCCGCCGGCTACCTCGGCGTTGATCTGGCCGGTCAGGTCCACCTCGATGGCGCCGTTGATGGCCGCCAGCTTGTGCTGGCGCGCCAGCACCTCGGGGTCGTGGGTGTAGGTGGTCTCGTGCAGCTGCAACAGCGGGTTGCGATGCGCCCAGCGGCGCAGGCGCGCGCTGCCCATCAGGATGCCGCCGATGCCGATGCCGGTATCGACGGTCTTGCGTGCGTGCGTCAGCGCGCCGGACTCGGCCAGCGCCACCATGCCGTCGCCCACGGCGCCGCTGTGCAGCCCCAGGTCACGGTGGCCGTGCAGCGCCGCCAGCACGGCTTCGGGCAGGTTGCCGATGCCCATCTGCAGGGTGGCGCCGTCCTCGATCCGGCCGGCGATGTGGCGGGCAATCGCCAGTTCCACTTCCGAGGGGGCGCCGCGTTCGAGGTCGATCGGGCCAAATTGCGCATCGACGGTCAGGGCGATGTCAGCGGCGGTCAGGTAGCGGCTGCCGTGCGTCCACGGGACGTCCGGGTTGACCTCGGCGATGATCACGCGCGCCCGGTCCAGCGCGGCGGGCAGGTATTCGTGCACCAGCCCAAGGCTATGGCGGCCCGCCGCGTCGGCGGGGGAGACCTGTACCAGCGCCACGTCCACCGGTAGCGTGCCCGCCCGGATCAGCCCGGGCAGGTGCGAGTAATGGCTCGGCACGATGTCCAGCAGGCCGGCGCGCGCCAGCTGGCGGTGCGGGCCGCTGGCGGCGTAGCCGAAGAAGTCGAGCACGTCGGACTGGTCCGGCTGCAGTGTGTCTGACTGGCCGATGCCCACAAAGACACCCAGCCGTCCGCCCTGGGCGATGGCGTGGCGATGGGCGACCAGCGCCCGCGTGAGCGTAAGCGGCTCGGCGGTGGCCTGGCCCCACCAGATGCGGTCGCCGGGGCGGATCAGGGCGCGCAGCGCGGCGGCCAGCGAGTGGGCATCCATGTCCGGCGTGTCTCCTGTTTGTCATTTTTGGGTATGGGCTGGAGCATGTTGGCATTTGCGCGCCGGCGCTATTTGAGAATGCCAATGGTGGACTTCGCCTGTTGCGAAATCAGCCCCCCGGCGCGGCCTGGCGGGCTGTCTTCTGCTCCGGCAAAGGCCCGGTTCCGCAAACGTTGATTGCGCCGCACGGCAAACCTCGCGAGCATGGCGACGCCAACAAAAGCGGGAGACGCACCATGATCGAACAGACCCAATCGAATAACTTCCAGGAAATCCGGGACGCCGTGCGCAGCCTCTGTGCGGCGTTTCCCGACGAGTACTTCCGCAAGATCGACGAGCAGCGGGGCTACCCGGAAGCCTTCGTCAACGCGCTGACCGACGCCGGCTGGCTGGCGGCGCTGATTCCGCAGGAGTACGGCGGCTCGGGGCTCGGCCTGACGGAAGCTTCGGTGATCATGGAGGAGATCAACCGCTGCGGCGGCAACTCGGGCGCCTGCCACGGCCAGATGTACAACATGGGCACGCTGCTGCGCCATGGCTCGGACGCGCAGAAGCAGAAATACCTGCCGAAGATCGCCTCGGGCGAGTGGCGCCTGCAGTCCATGGGCGTGACCGAGCCGACCACCGGCACGGATACCACCAAGATCAAGACCCGGGCCATCAAGAAGGACGGCCGCTACGTGGTCAACGGCCAGAAGGTGTGGATCAGCCGCGTGCAGCACAGCGACTTCATGATCCTGCTGGCCCGCACCACGCCGCTGGACGAGGTGAAGAAGAAGAGCGAGGGCATGTCGATCTTCCTGGTGGACCTGCACGAGGCCCAGAAGAAGGGGATGGTGGTGCGCCCGATCCCGAACATGGTCAACCACGAGACCAACGAGCTGTTCTTCGAGGATCTGGAGATCCCCGAGGAGAACCTGATCGGCGAGGAAGGCAAGGGCTTCAAGTACATCCTCGACGGCCTGAACGCCGAGCGCACGCTGATCGCCGCCGAGTGCATCGGCGACGGCTACTGGTTCATGGATCGCGTGACCAAGTACGTGACCGAGCGCCAGGTCTTCGACCGGCCCATCGGGCGCAACCAGGGCGTGCAGTTCCCGATTGCCGAGTCGTTCATCGAACTGGAAGCCGCCAACCTGATGCGCTGGAAAGCCTGCGAGCTGTACGACGCGCACGCGGCGATGGGCGCGCAGGCCAATATGGCCAAGTACCTGGCCGCCAAGGCCAGCTGGGAGGCGGCCAACGTCTGTCTGCAGTTCCACGGCGGCTTCGGCTTCGCCTGCGAGTACGACATCGAGCGCAAGTTCCGCGAGACGCGCCTGTACCAGGTGGCGCCGATCTCCACCAACCTGATCTACTCCTATGTGGCGGAGCACATCCTGGGCCTGCCGCGCTCGTTCTGAGCGGCAATCTGAGCCGCAATCGGCCCTGTCCGTTGCATGCCCGATGCACCGCCCCTACACTGGCGGCACTCAAGCCAGCCTTCATTGATCGAGGAAGACCCAGACATGTGTTCGGACCGAACCCCCGCCCAACGCATCAGCGACATCCCCCGTCACTGGGCGCTCGCCACGCCTGACCGCCCGGCGGTGGTGGAGGAAGGGCGCACTGTGTCTTATGGCGAACTCTGGGCCGATATCGAGGCGGCGCAGCAGTACCTGCGCACGCAGGGCGTGGCCGGCGGCGACCGGGTGATGATCGTCGCCGAGAATTCGCTGTCCGTGGTGACGCTGCTCTTCGCGCTGTCGGAGATCGGCGCGTGGCCGGTGGTGGTCAATGCGCGGCTTTCCGAGCGGGAAGTGGAGGTGATCCGCGCGCATTGCCGGCCCCGGCTGATGTTGTTCACCCATGGCGCCTCGCCCGATGCCCTGCGGCATGGCGTGACCTACCGCGCCCGGGAAACCGCGCCGCCGGGCCTGGGCCCGCTGATGGCGGGCGCGGTGGATGCCACCAGCGAGCGCGTGCCGGCGGCGCTGGCGCAGGAAGTGGCGGCGCTGATCTACACCTCGGGCACCACCGGCCAGCCGAAGGGGGTGATGGTGTCGCATCGCGGCCTGCTGCATTTCGCGCGGGTGACCGTGGCGTCGCGGCGCATGGTGCCTGACGACTGCGCCTACGCGGTCATGCCGATGTCGCACATCTTCGGCATGGGCACGGTGCTGCTGGCCACCTTCCAGGCCGGCGCCAGCCTGTACCTGTCGTCCCGCTTCAACGCGGCGGATGTGACGCAGGCCATCGAGGCGGGGGCGATTTCGATCCTGCAGGGCGTGCCGACGATGTTCCACCGCATCCTCGCCCATCTGCGGGCGGGCGGGGTGCAGCGGCTGGCCTCCACCCGGCTGCGCTACCTGTATACCGGTGGCGGGCCGCTCGACCCCACGCTCAAGCAGGAAGTGGAAAGCATGTTCGGCCAGCCGCTGCATCACGGCTACGGCATGACCGAGTACGCCGGCTCGCTGTTCGTCACGCATATGGATCGTCCGCGCAGCGATTGCGCGGCGGGCGAGATTGTGGAAGGGGCCGAAGTGCGGCTGATCGGCGCGGATGGCCAGCCGGTGGAGACGGGCACGCCGGGCGAGATCTGGGTCCGGGGGCCGGGTGTCATGCTTGGCTACTATCTGGCGCCGGAGTTGACCAGGCAGGTCATCAGCGAGGACGGCTGGCTCAATACCGGGGATATTGGCCGGCTCGGGCCGGACGGCGCGCTAACCATCGTCGGCCGGACCAAGGACCTGATCATCCGCTCGGGCTTCAATGTCTACCCGATCGAGGTGGAATCGGTGCTCAACGCCCATCCGGCGGTGCTGTTGTCGGCGGTGGTTGGCGTGCCGACCTCGGACGGCAACGAGGAAGTGGTGGCCTTCGTCGAGATCAAGGAGGGCGAGACCTTCGATGCCGACGCGCTGCGTGCCTTCGTGATGGACCGGCTGTCGCCGTACAAGCGTCCGGAGCGCTACCTGCGCCTGGGCGCGATTCCGAAGACCGCCAGCGGCAAGCTGCTTAAGCACCAACTGCGGGAAATGCTGGCCGGGCAGGGGTAGGTGCCCTGGCGCTGCGGCGCTGCGGCGCTTAGTCCTGGCGGCCCTGGCCGTCTTCGACCAGCAGATCGACCAGCTTGCGGGCGAACAGCGGTAGCGCAGCCAGATCCGCCACGCAGATCTGGAGACGGCGCTCCGCCCAGTCGTCCTCAAGCTGGACGATGCTCAACGCCATCGACTTGGCGTGCCGGATGGCGGTGCTCTCCGGCAGCACGCCGATGCCCACGTTCGCCTCGATCATCCGGCAGGCCGTCTCGAAGTTGCTGACCTGCACCCGCCAGCGCAGCGAGCGCTGGAGGTCAGCGGCGGCGCCTTGCAGGAAGGTGTGGATGGCGCTGGCCTCGGGCAGGCCGATGATGTCGTACTTCAGCGCCTCGATGAATCCCACGCGCTTGCGTTGCGCCAGCGGGTGGCTGAGCGCCACCGCCAGCACCAGGCGGTCATTGCGGTAGGGCATCATCTCCAGCCCTTCGCCCCGGAAATTCCCTGCAACGATGCCGATATCGACGGCGCCCTCCTGGACCGCGCGCAGAATGTGCGGACTGAGGCGCTCCTGCATGTCGATCGTCACGTCCGGATGATTCACCAGATAGGTCCGCAGCACGGCCGGCAGGTACTCGCTCATCGCCGTGGTATTGGCGAACACTCGCACGTGGCCTTTCACGCCGGATGCGTATTCCTGAAGGTCGCCACTGAGCTGTTCCAGCTGGCGGATCACGCGCCGCGCATGGGCCAGCAGCGTTTCCCCCGCGCCGGTGACCTTCACGCCATGACTGCTCCGGCTGAGCAGCTTCACGCCCACGTGCTCCTCCAGATTCTTGATCCGGGTGCTGGCCGCCGCGAGCGAGAGATGAGAACGTTCGGCGCCGCGAGTGAGGCTGCTGGCCTCCGCGATATGCGTGAAGAGTTTCAGGTCAACGAGATCAAAGCGCACGAGTGGGTTCCCGGAGGCGGGGCGCGCCCGGGAATGAAAAGATGAAGTGGGGGGATTTTGCGCTTGCAGCCGGCCCAATGCAAAGGTGTGGAACGCCTGTTCTGCCTTGCAGTATGGCGCGCCGATCCCGGCTCGCTGTAGAGCGGTTCTGGCCACGGAGCCCTTGTGTCGGTTTGTATCCGGAGTGCGCGCCGATACATCGGCATGCCGATCCACGCATTCATCACATGGGGGCGATACATGGGGGCGCTTCAATCCATGCAGGGCGGGCGGCCGTCACGCACAGCCCGTCTCCTGTGTCCCATCACCCATTGAAAGGATCGACATGTTGAATCGCACGCTTGCATCGCTGGCCGTCGCAGCACTCGCTCTCTCGGCCGGCTCGGCCGCCTACGCAGCAGAGAAGGCCCCTACCTCGGTCGTGATCGTGCACGGCGCGTTTGCCGATGGCTCGGACTGGGCCAAGGTGATTCCGCTGTTGCAGGCAAAGGGCGTCAAGGTGCAGGCCGTGCAGAACGGGCTCAATTCGCTGGGCGATGACGTGGCGGCCACGCGCCGCGCCATCAACAACCAGCCCGGCAAGGTCGTGCTGGTGGGCCATTCGTGGGGCGGCACGGTGATTACCGAGGCGGGCGCGTCGGACAAGGTATCGGCGCTGGTCTACGTGGCTGCCTTCGCGCCGGATGCGGGCCAGTCCACGGAGGAAGTGGGCAAGGCACACCCGCCGGCACCCGGTATCGGCAAGATCGTGGCCGATGCGGAGGGCTACCTGTCGCTGCCGCCCGAGGCGCTGGCCAGCGATTTCGCACAGGACGTGCCGGCCGCGCGGGCGCGCGTCATGGCGGCCACGCAGGGCCCGATCCAGGCGAAGGCGTTTGGCGAGAAGACCACCGTTGCGGCGTGGAAGACGCGGCCGTCCTGGTACATCGTCAGCCAGAACGACCGGATGATCCCTCCGGCGCTGGAGCGCGAGATGGCCAGCAAGATCGGCGCGAAGGTGACCACGCTGCCGACCAGCCACGTGCCGCAGCAGTCGCGGCCGGCCGAGGTGGCGAAGGTCATTTTTGACGCCGTGCAGACGGTGCAGCGGCAGTAAGGCACGCGGCAGGGCGGTCTGCCGCGCAGGCAATTCCAAACAATGCGAGGAACATCAAATGAAAATCGCGGTGATTGGCGCAGGTGCGGTGGGCTGCTTCTATGGCGGGATGCTGGCGCGGGCCGGTCAGGACGTGGTGCTGATCGGCAGGCCGCGGCATGTCGACGCCATCCGGGCGAGCGGCCTTCGATTCGAGTCGCTTCGGTTCGATGAGCGCGTTGGCGTCGCGGCGAGCCCCGACGTGGCGGCCGTGGCGGATGCGGACATCGTGCTCGTCTGCGTGAAATCCGTCGACACGGAGCAGGTTGCCGAGGAGATCCGCAGCCACCTGAAGCGCGAAGCGCTGGTGGTGTCCCTGCAGAACGGCATCGACAATGCGGGTCGGCTGGAGGAGGCACTGGCCCGGCCGGTAATACCCGCCGCGGTCTACGTGGCCAGCGAGATGGCCGGCGATGGGCACCTCAGGCATCACGGGCGGGGTGATCTGGTGATCGGGCCGGAGCAGGGCAGCGAGCTGGTGGCGCGCCTGTTCAACGATGCTGGCGTGCCAACGGTGGTTTCGGCCAATGTGGCGAGGCCGCTCTGGGAGAAGCTGATCCTGAACTGCGCCTACAACGCCTTGTCCGCGATCGTCAATCTGCCCTACGGCGAGATTCGCGGCGTGGCATCCGCGGAGGAGGCGATGCGGAACCTCATCGCGGAGTGCCTGGCCGTGGCGCGCGCCGAAGGCGTCGACATCGACCTCGAGGCGGCCAGCCAGCTCGCACGGATTCGTCGTACGATCCCGCTTGGCCAGTACTCATCGATGGCGCAGGACATTGCCCGGGGCCGCGCCAGCGAGATCGCGGCCCTCAACGGCGCCATCGTCCGGCGTGGCAACGCGCGGGGCGTGCCAACGCCGGTCAACCAGCTGATCGTCGCGCTGGTGGAGCTGCTGGAAAACCAGTACCGCCAGAAATAACCAGCACGGACAGCGCCCGACGGCGCCGCCGCGCTTGGCCTCATTCCTCCTGGAATGCCTCCTCGCGCTTGGCCTTGATCGCGGGCAGCGCCACCACGGCCACCAGCGCCGCGGCCGCCATCAGCAGGCCAAGCGACAGCGGGCGCGACGTGAACACCGTGTAATCGCCGCGCGACAGCAGCAAGGTGCGCCGGAAGTTCTCCTCCATCATCGGCCCGAGCACGAACCCGAGCAGCAGCGGCGCCGGTTCGCACTTCAGCTTATGGAACACGTAGCCGATGAGGCCACAAGCCGCCGCCGCGAAGACATCGAACACCGTGTTGTTGACCGAGTAGACGCCGATGCTGCAGAACACCAGGATGGCTGGATAGAGGAAGCGATACGGTACCGTCAGGAGTTTGACCCAGACGCCGATCAGCGGCAGGTTCAGCACCACCAGCATCAGGTTGCCGATCCACATGGAAGCAATCAGCCCCCAGAACAGCGCCGGGTTGCTGGTCATGACCTGCGGGCCGGGCTGGATGTTGTGGATGGTCATCGCACCCACCATCAGCGCCATCACGGCGTTGGGCGGAATGCCCAGCGTCAGCAGCGGGATGAAGGAGGTCTGCGCCGCAGCGTTGTTGGCCGATTCCGGACCCGCCACGCCCTCGATGGCGCCCTTGCCAAACTCATGGGCGTATTTCGACGTCTTCTTCTCCAGCGAGTACGCCGCGAACGAGGCCAGCGAGGCACCGCCGCCCGGCAGGATGCCCAGCGCCGAGCCCAGCATGGTGCCGCGCAGCACCGCCGGGATCATGCGCCGGAAGTCCTCCCGGCTCGGGAAGAGTCCGGTGACGCGGTCCGTGAAGGTTTCGCGGTGTTCTTTCTGCTCCAGGTTGGCGATGATTTCGGCAAAGCCGAACAGGCCCATTGCCAGCGCAGTAATGCTGATGCCGTCGGTCAGTTCCGGCACATCGAACGAAAACCGCGCGGCGCCGGAGTTGACGTCCGTGCCAACCAGGCCGAGCAGCAGGCCAAGGACGATCATCGCCACCGCCTTGACGAGCGAGCCCGACGCCAACACCACGGCGCCGATCAGACCGAGCACCATCAGCGAGAAGTACTCCGCCGGCCCGAACTTGAACGCCAGCTCGGAGAGCGGCGTGGCAAACGCGGCCAGGATCAGCGTGGCGACGCTACCCGCGAAGAAAGAGCCGAGCCCGGCGGTGGCCAACGCCACGCCGGCACGGCCACGGCGCGCCATCTGGTAACCGTCCAGCGTGGTCACCACGGCTGACGATTCACCCGGCAGGTTGACCAGGATAGCGGTGGTGGAACCGCCGTACTGCGCGCCGTAGTAGATGCCGGCCAGCATGATCAGCGCGGCCACTGGCGGGAGCGTGTAGGTGATGGGCAGCAGCATGGCGATGGTCGCCAGCGGCCCCAGGCCCGGCAGCACGCCGATCAGCGTCCCCAGTACACAGCCCAGGAAGGCATAGGCCACGTTCTGTAGGGAGAGCGCCGTGGAAAATCCGAGCGCGAGATGACTGAGCAACTCCATTCCATCACTCCTAGTTGGTCAGGAACGCCGGCCACACCGGCATCTGCAGGTTGATGCCGTAGACGAACGCCACGGTACTGATCGCCACGAGGACCACCGCATTGAGCGCGGCACCCCTCCACGTGAACTCATGGCTGGCCATCGACGAGACGAGCACCAGCGCCAGGACGGACAGCACCATGCCGAGCGGCTTCAGCAGCAGGCCGAACAGGACCACGGAACCCAGGATCCACAGCAGCGTCTTGATGTCCCAGCGCGCCATGCGATCCGATTCGCCTTCGCGAGACATGGATCCGGCTGCCACCACGGCGCCGAGCAGCGCCAGTACGATGCCGAGCCAGAACGGGAAGTAGCCCGGCCCCATCTTGGCGGCCGTGCCCATGGAATAGCCACGGGCAACGAAGGAAAAGCTGAGTCCGACGACAACGAACATCAGCCCTGAAAGTAGATCTGTCTGCTTGCGTTTGCGCATGCGAGGTCTCCTTGGGGGCGCGCGGATCGGACGGCGCGCAAGGCGCCGACACAACCGACTCTGTTTTTGGAGTTCCGAAAGATACATCATGTTGTGATGTATTGTGATGTAGACAAGGGTTATTACCTAGAAATCCGTGGGGGACAGCCGTGGGGGCAGTATTCGTTGCGGTGGCCGGCGCGCCACAATGAAAATCGCCCGGCAGCCTTGATGACTGCCGGGCGATTGCCTGGATTTGGGAGGGGGGCGCCGTCAGGCGGCGACGGCCTTCAGTCCGCCGTCGCCCCTGACCGCTTCACCACCGTCGACCACTTCTTGATCTCGCTGTCGATGAACTTGCCGGTTTCGGCCGGGGTCATCGGCATCGGCTCCGAGCCGCGGTCGG
Source organism: Cupriavidus sp. 2KB_3 (assembly GCF_052115685.1). Lineage (NCBI taxonomy): Bacteria > Pseudomonadati > Pseudomonadota > Betaproteobacteria > Burkholderiales > Burkholderiaceae > Cupriavidus > Cupriavidus sp. 2KB_3. The sequence continues at coordinate 55,190 of NZ_JBFRHD010000003.1, read as the reverse complement.
TGATGAACTTGCGCAGTTCCGGCGATTGCAGCGCCTTCACCGTCTCCGCGTTGAGCTGGTTGACGATGGCCGGCGGCGTGCCCGCTGGCGCCATCATCACCGCCCATCCCAGTGCCTCGAAGCCCGGCACGCCTTCTTCGCGCACGGTTGGCACCGATTGCAACTGCGGCACGCGCTTGGCCGTGGTCACGGCCAGCGCCACGGCCTTGCCGGACTGGATCAGCGGCATGGCGGCGGTCACGGAATCCACCATCAGCGGGATCTGGTTGCCCAGGAAGTCCGCCTGCGCCGGGCCGCTGCCCTTGTACGGAATATGCACGATGAACACGCCGGTCTGCGCCTTGAGCATTTCGGCGGACAGGTGCTGCGTGCCCCCGATACCGGCGCTGGCATAGCTGTACTTGCCCGGTGCCGCCTTGGCCTTGGCAATCAGCTCATGCAATGACTGGAAGCCCGATTGCGGCGTGGCCAGGAAGACCAGCGGCACCGAGAACACCCCGGAGACCGGCGCAAAGTCCTGGCGCGGGTCGTAGTTGATCTTCTTGTAGAGCGTCTGGTTGATGGCCATCGCGCTGCCGCCCATGACCAGTGTGTAGCCATCGGCCGGGGCCTTCGCGGCGACTTCCATGCCGATATTGCCGCCGGCGCCGGCACGGTTCTCCACCACGATGGACTGGCCGAGCTGCTTGCCGAGCTTCTCCGCCAGGGCGCGCGCGAAGATGTCGGTGGCCTGTCCGGGCGGGAAGGGCACGATCAGCTTGATGGGACGGTCCGGGTAGGCGGCGTGGGCGGTGCTGGCGATGCCCAGCAGCAGGGCCACAAGGGTGGTGCGCGACGGCTTCAACTGTATCTCCTCAAACAATGGGCAATGACGTGACGTCTCTCGATGGCGTCTACGGGCGAGATTCTACGCCTCCATGCCGCCATGCCCCCAGGCTGACGGCCAAATTCGGCAAGGCCCGGCCCGGGCCGATTAGAATGCCGCTCCTACCGTCCACATTGTCGTACCCGAGCACATGGCAGTCACGCATAGCAGAAAGCAGGCAACGCTGATCGGGCTGGTCGCGATCCTCCTCTGGAGTTCGATCGTCGGCCTGATCCGGGGCGTCAGCCAAAGCTTTGGCGCCACCGGCGGAGCGGCGCTGATCTACACGGTGGCCTCGGGGCTGCTGTGGCTCTCCGTCGGTGCCGTCAGCATCCGCGCGCTGCCACGTGCCTACCTGATCTGGGGCAGCCTGCTGTTCGTGTCGTACGAGCTGTGCCTGTCGCTGTCCATCGGCTATGCCAACAGCGGCAGGCAGGCCATCGAGGTCGGCATGGTCAACTATCTCTGGCCAAGCTTCACGATGCTGGCCGCCATCCTCTTCAACCGGCAGCGCGCCAACTGGTTGATCGTGCCGGGCTTCCTGATGGCGATCCTCGGCATTGCGTCAGTGCTCGGCGGCGAGCAGGGCTGGGATCTGGGCGGGATGGCGCGCAACGTGCAGGACAACCCGCTAAGCTATGGCCTGGCGTTCGCCGGCGCCGTGATCTGGGCCGGCTATTGCACGGTGACCAGCCGCATCGCGCAAGGCAGGAACGCCATCACGCTGTTCTTCATGCTGACGGCGCTCACCCTGTGGGGCAAATACCTGTTCACGCACGGCGAGACCATGGTGTTCAGCTATGCCGGCGGCATCTACCTGGCGCTGGCGGCCTGCGCGATGGGCTTTGGCTATGCGGCGTGGAACGTCGGCATCCTGCATGGCAATGTGACGGTGCTGGCCGGCGCCTCGTACTTCATTCCGGTGCTCTCGGCCGCGCTGGCTGCGGCACTGCTGCAAACGCCGCTTTCCTTCTCGTTCTGGCAGGGCGCGTCGATGGTCTGCGGCGGCTCCGTCCTTTGCTGGCTGGCTACGCGCGGGCGGCACACGCCCCGCGCGCCCCAGCAGGAGTAAGCGTTACTCCAGCACAATCCCCCGTGCCTTCACCAACGCGCCCCACTTGGCCACTTCGCTGTCGATGAATCCGGCAAAATCAGCGCTGGTGCCGGGTACCGGTTGCAGGCCGAGCGCCAGCAGCCGCTTGACGATCTCCGGTTCGCCCAGTGCCTGCGTCGCATCCCGATTCACCTGCTGGACGATGCCGACCGGTGTGCGCGCCGGAGCGACGATCCCGAACCAGCCGTGCCCCACCACGCCGGGCACGCCCTGCTCGGCAAACGTCGGCGCGTCACGATAGACCGGCGTGCGGGCTTCTGCCGCCACGGCAATCACGCGCAGCTTGCCGGTCTGGATGAACGGCAGCGCCGTGGTGATCGCGGTCAGCGTGGCATCCACGCGGCCGGCCAGCAGCTCCGTGTAGGCGGTGGCGTCGCCGCGATAGTGCACGTTCAGCGCCTTGAACCTGGCCTGCTGCGCGAACAGTTCGGCCGTCAGGTGCGGGCCGGAGCCGATACCGGGCGAGGCGAACGTCACGCCATCGGGCTTCTTCTGGGCCATCTTCACAAAGTCCGCCACCGTCTTGACCGGCGAATTCGCGTTGACGATCAGGAAGATCGGCCCGAGCACGCGCGGCCCCACGGCGACGAAATCCTTGTGGATGTCGAACCGCTGCGCGAGTCCCGCGCCCGTGTTGATGGCGAACGGCGCGGCGGCCCAGAGCAGGGTGTAGCCGTCAGGCGCGGCGTGGGCCACCGTCTCGCTGGCCAGCCGCGTGCCGGCGCCGGGCTTGTTTTCCACCACCACCTGCTGGTCGTACTTGCGGCTCAACGCCTCGGCCAGCACGCGGGCCGAGGTGTCGTTGGACCCGCCGGCCCCGTAGGGCGAGATCAGCCGCACCGGCCTGGCGGGGTAGGTCTCCGCGAACGCGGCCGGCGCCACGCCCGCCAGGGCTATGGCGCCAAGCAGGCGGCGGCGGATGCGTTGTTGCGGCGTCATGCGGCACCTCCCGTGCGCTGGATGACCGGATACCGGTAGGTCCTGTCGAGGTGGGCGGCCTGCGGCACGTAGAGCCGCAACGCCACGTAGAACGGCCCCGGCGGCGCCGGCAGCCAGTTTCCGTGCAATGCCGGATCGGCCGGAGGCTGCGCGGAAAGCCAGAGCGTGAGGCTGCCATCGGCACCACGCTGGAGCGACGCCGAGCGGTCGCCCAGCGAATAGCGGTCAATCGCGTTCGGTACGAGCATGCAGTCCTGCTTGTCGTACATCGTGAGGGACCAGAAGGCGCCCACCTGCGGCGGATTGTCGGCGGGGAAGTCGAGCCGGTATCCGTGCCGGCCGTCGAGCGGCTCGCCATCGCCGCTGCGGTCCGCAATCACGTACATCGCCTCCTGCACGCCCAATGCGCCGATATAGTTGCGCGCCACGTGCGCACGCTGAGCGAAGTTCCCGCCATAGGATTCGCGGACCTCGACGGACATTGCCCAGCCGCCGCCCATGTCGGACGACTGGGGCACTGCCAGCGCCTCTAACACGTCGTGCAGCGCCGCGCCCAGGATTTCGCGCTGGCTGGCGCTGGGCACGACATCCGGACCGAGGCCGACGCTGGCGAAGCTGCCCACCCGCCCAGCTTCGGCGGCGGGCGGCGGGTTCTCGCGCAGCGCCCGGGCGACCACCTCGGCAAAGCGCTGTGGATCGCCGAGTTGCTCGCCCGGATGCATGCCGGTGTCGAACGGCCGCGCAGCGTCGGCGCCATCGAGCGTGGTCAGGTGGATGGCGTCCTGCAGCGCGTGCACCACCGGGAGGTCCGCATCACCATCCACCAGCAGGCGGCCGATCATCCAGACCGCATCGGTCGGGCAAGGCACGGCGTGCATGTCCGCCGGCATTTCGCCACGCCACGATGGCCCGTGCAGCAGGAAACGCCCCGCCGCCGTGCCCGTGGTGCGGCTGCCGATATAGCCGAACGGGTTCGTGTAGAAGTCGAGCAGGCCCAGCACGTAATAGCGCCCGTTGAAGTCCGGCACATGCAGCACGACCGGCCCCTGCGACAGATCGAGCCACGCGTTGGTGTAGAGCGTGTCGTTGTTCGGCGTGACGACCTGACGGTGCTGCGGGCCCAGCAGCGCGCGCGTGTGGATCAGGTGGTTGATCCAGCGTAGCGTGGACGCGGGGCCGTCTCCGGCGAAGTTGCCTGCGCGGTTGCGTCGCGGGCACGTGGCCGCGCGCATGCGCGCCATCTCGTACAGCGGCAGCGTGCAGATCACGGCATCGCGCGCCAGCGCGGGTGTACCGGCTTTCTCTTGGGGCATGGTGTCTCCTGTCTTGTTCTGACGAGCTGCTCAGCCGGCGCGGCGCACGGCGGGGATGGTGTATTGGCCGTCCATGAACGCCTTGCCTGGGTGATAGAGCCGCAGGATCAGGTAGAACGGGCCTGCCGGCGCAGGCAGCCAGTTGTCATCCTGCGCGGGACGCGCGTGGCTCACGGGGATGACCAGCGTGCCATCGGCCTCCATGCGCAGGCCCGGCGTGCGGTCGCCCACGGCATAGCGGCCGATGGCATTGGCGGTGAAGAAGCGGTCCTCGCCATAGAGGGACACCGACCAGAACGCATCGGCCGGCGGCAGCATGCCCGGCGCGAAGCGCAGTTCGTAGGTGTTGCGGCCATCGAGCCGCTCGCCGTCGGCGTCGAAATCGGCCATGGCATAGACCGCCTCGTCCGCGCGCAGCGCGCCCAGCCCCTTCATGGCCGTGCAGGCGCGCAACAGCCAGTCGTCGCCATAGGTGCCAAGCCGCATGCTGTAGCCCCACGCCTTGTGGCCCTGGCTGCGGGTGTGCGCCTCGATGATGGCCAGGCCTTGCTGGTAGGCGCTGCGCAGGCCGGCCACGACCGGCGCCCGCAGGGAGGCGAAGTCAATCTCCTCCCCGAGCCGCAGCCCCGCCTTGCGCGGCAGCGTGAACAGCCCCTGCTCGGCAGGTGCGGGCGGGAAATCGCCCATCGCGCGGTACAGGTTCTGGAAGAAGTCGATGGCCGCATCGCCGGTTTCCTGCCAGTGCGCCACACTGGCGGGGCGTGCCGGCCCCGCGCTGCGCACGATCTCGAAGCCCTGTTCGAAGGCATACGCGCGCGGCAGGTCGTCGGGGCCCTGCACCAGCACGCGGCCGATCAGCCAGACCAGCGAGGTCGGCGCGCGGACGACCTGCGCGTGTGCCCCGGAAGGCTGCTGCCCGGGCCCGAGCAGTTCCACGTCCGCACCGGCGAGCGGCACATTGCGTGGCCCGAGGTTCGTGAAGTTGTTGGTGTGGGCATCGAGCAGTTCGATGACGTAGTAGCGGTCGGCGTCGGGCAGCGGCGGCACCCGCAGCGTGACCGGCCCATCGGCCAGATTCAGCCAGCCGCAGAAGTAGAGCAGGTCATTGGCGGGCGTCACGATGTCGCGGTCTTCGTGCGTCCACTGCCGTGCGCTGGCGGAGAGCGTGTTCATCGGCGCGCGGCCATAGCGCGTGGGCGCATCGACCGAGGTTTGCAGGCGGCAGGTGCGCAGTGTTTCGATCAGCGGATAGCCGTAGATCACGAGCGGCAGCGCGGCGGCGGCGACCAGGGCCTCCTGCGGGCTGGCATGGACGGGCGCGGCGAAGACAGGCGGTGCGGGATGGTTCATGTCGTTGGGCAAGGGGGTGGGGGTCAGCCGGGGTGGCGGAGCGTGATGACGGCGTCGGCGGCGCACAGGCCATCGGCGCCGACGATGAATGGGTTGATCTCGAGGGTATCGAGCCGGTCGCCGAGGGCGGCAGCGGCGCGCGAGACCTTGACGAGCACGTCGGCCACCGCGTCCAGATCAAGGGCCGGGTGGCCGCGATGCCCGGTGCAGAGGGCCTCCGCACGGCTCTGCGCGAGCATGGCGCGGGCGCGTGCCCGACTCAGCGGGGCGAGGCCGAACGCCATCTGCCGGAAAATCTCGACGGCGGTGCCGCCGATGCCGGCCAGCGCGACGAGGCCGAACACCGGGTCGCGCCGCACACCGACCATGATCTCGCCCCAGCCGCGCACCATGCGCGCGACGATGGCGCCTTCGAAGTGCGCGGGCTGGCCATTGGCATCGCGCGTCTGCCGCACGGCGGCTCGCACGCGGGCGAAGGCGTTGCGCACGGCCGCCGCGTCCTTGAGATGCAGCACCACGCCGCCAATATCGCTCTTGTGCAGGATGGTGCGCGAGCACAGTTTCACGGCCACGGGGTAACCGAGCGATTCGGCGATGCGCACGGCCTCATCGGCGTCGTGCGCTACGCCGTGCGCCGCCACGGGCACGCCGGCTTCAGCCAGCCACGCCATCGCCTCGGCTTCCGACAGCGCGGTGGCGTGCTCGGGAAAATCCGGCGGGGCGATGGCAGCGGGCGGGGCGTGCGCCTCGGCCGGGGCGCTGGCCAATGCCTCCATGGCCGCCGCTTTCGCGAGCGCGGCCACGGCTTCCATCGTGTGGGCTGGTTCGCGGAACACCAGACATCCGCGTGATTCGAGCCAGGCGCGCTTCTCGTCGTCCATCACGCCCGATACCAGCAGCGGGGCGGATTCCGGCTCCGTGGCCAGTGTCGCCACGGTCTGCTGCAATTCGGTCCACAGGCGCGGGGCGTTGGCGCCGCCGGCCAGGAACGCGGCTACGCTGCCGTACTCGCCACAGCGGGCCACGCCGGCCAGCGCATCGAGAAAGACCTTCGGCTGCGCCACAACCTGCCCGGTTACGTCGATGGGATTGTTGGTACTGGCGAACGGGATGGCGGTACGCAACGCGTGGGCGGCGGCGTCGGGCATGGGCGGCAGCGGCAGCCCCAGCGACTCGGCGCTGTCGGCCATCATGATGCCAACGCCGCCGGAGACCGTGACGATGGCTACCGGCGCCACCGCATCGGCCGGCAAGCCGCCGCGCGCATGCCAGCGCGCGGGCCGGCGCCCTCGCGCCAGCGTGTAGCCCAGGCGGAAGAAGGCTTCGAGTGTCGGGGCGCGATGCACGCCGTACTCGTCGAACACAGCCTGATAGACCGCATCTTCGCCCGCCAGGCTGGCGGTGTGGGATTGCGCGGCGCTGGCGCCGGCCGCCGTGGTGCCGACCTTGGTCATCACCACTGGCTTGCCGGCGTCACGCGCGGCAGCCAGCGCGCGGCGCAGCCGTGCGCCGTCCCGGGCGCCTTCCATATAGGTCAGGATCACGCGGGTATCGGGGTCGTGCGCCAGCCACTCGATCACATCGGCCACCTGCACGCCGGCTTCGTTGCCGGTGGTGACCCAGTGGCTCAGCCCGAGCCCGGCCTCGCGCGCCAGGGCAAACGCGTACGCCCCAAACGCACCGCTCTGGCTGACCAGACCGACTTCGCCCACGGGCGGCACGCCAGTCAGCGGGATGGGCGAGAACGTGGCGAACATGCGCGCGCGCAGGTTCATCGCCCCGAGGCAGTTGGGGCCAAGGAGTTGCACGCCGTGCGCCTGCGCATTCGCGGCCAGCGTTTGTTGCAGGGCCGCGCCGCCGGCGACTTCCGCAAAGCCGGAGGTGAAGACCACGGCGGCGCGGGCGCCGGCGCGGCCAAGCTGGGTCATCACGTCGGGTGCGCTGGCTGCGGGCACGGCCACGATGGCCAGGTCCACCGGCTCGCCGATGGCGTCGATGGTCGGATAGGCGCGCAGCCCCTGCACCGTGTCCGCGCCGGGATTTACCGGGTAGACGCGGCCGGCGTAGCCCAGTTCGCCGAGCAGGCGGATGGGCATGCCGCCCACCTTCTCGGCCTGTGTGGAGGCGCCGATGACCGCAATCGAGCGTGGACGCAGCAAGGGTTCCAGATCCAGCATGTTGTCTCCGTATGGTGCGGCGTGGGGCACCGCTTTTGCAGAAATATAGACCGATCGCCGGCGTTCCGATACCGGCCGCCCGGGGTGTCTGCCGCGTGGTCAGAATCGGTGCCGCAGGCCCACGCTGATCGAGCGCGCGTCATCGCCGCTGCCAGGATCAATCGCGATGCTGTTGTTGGAGACGCTGCCGCCCGGGCTGTTGTGCACATAGACCGCGCGCAGGTAGGCGGTGGTGCGCTTGCTCAGGTCATGATCCCAGCCAATGGTCATCGACCATGGCCGTTCGTCGCCGCCCAACACCTGCCGCTTGAGCGCGGCGGCCTTGAAGGTGTCACGCGCAGTGACGTTCCAGCTGAACGTGACACCGTAATGGCGCGCCACGCGCGTATTGGGCAGCCGGCTGTTTGCCGTGCTGAACAGCAGGCCCACCTCCACCGGCTTGAAGCGGTACGAGCCGCCGACGAAGTGGTTGGACGTCAGCGCCGTCTCCACCTGCGGCGTGGCCGCGCCGGTGTACATGCCCTGGTAGCTGTAGAACGCGTAGGCGTTGCCGGCTTCGTAGGCGACGTTCATGCCGAAGTTGGTGCCAGAGCGTGGGGCCCCGGGCACTTCTCCCGGTGCCACGGCGGCGCCGAACGAGAAGCCGCCCCAGTTCGGCGAGAAGTACTGCAGGGCATTGTCGAAGCGCGCGCCGTAAGCCACCTGGCCCGTGCCCTGTGACGCCGTGACGCTAAGCAGGTTGAACGGCGACACCATGCCGTTGAGCAGGAACGGGTCCAGCCGCAGCAGCGCGTAGAACGACGGCGTGTATTGGCGGCCCAACCGGACCTCGCCCCACGACTCGTTCGACAGCCCCATCCACGACTGGCGGCCGAACAGGCGGCCATTGCCGAAGAACTCGGCGCCGGTGTCGATATTGAAGCCCGATTCGACCAGGAAGTTGGCCTTGGTGCCGCCACCCAGATCCTCGATGCCGCGCAGCCCCCAGCGCGACGCGGCCTGCTGGCCCTCACGCATGCGCACCACGCTCTCCGATCCCCTGGCGTACTCGATCGACGCATCGACCACACCGAACAACTGCACCGTCACGGCCGATGCGCTGCCGCATCCCACGGCGAGGCCCATGCCGATGGCACGTTGCAGGTTTCGCCAGCGGCTCGACTTCTCTCTCATTGCTGTCTCCCGTTCTTTGTTTTGGATGTTGTGTTGATACGTCTGGTTACTGCGGCGTCACGCCGGCGGTCTTCACCACCTCGCCCCACGCGCCGAGGTCGGCGCGCACCAGATCGCCGAGTTCGCCGGCCGTGGAGGGCTTGCCCGGCTTCAGGTACATCGCGGCAAAGCGCTGCTGTTCCTCGGGCGACTGGAGGATGCGGTTTGCCTCGGCATTGAGGCGATTGACGATGGGCGCCGGCAGGTTCTTCGGCCCGAACAGCGCAAGCCAGCTGGCCTGGTTGAAGGGGATACCCTGCTCGCCCATGGTGGGCACGTCCTGCGCGGTCAGCATCCGCTCCGGGCCGGACGCGGCCACGCCACGGATGCGGCCCGATTTCAGGTGCGGCACGGCGGAGAGCGCATCGGTGAAGGCTATCGTCACGTGGCCGGCCACCAGGTCGTTGGTGCACTGCACGGCGCTCTTGTAGGGCACGTGCCGCAGGCGCATGCCGGTCTTGGCCTTCAGGTACTCCATGGTGAGATGGCCGCCCGAGCCCACGCCCCAGGAGCAGTACGCCAGCTCCTTGGGGCTGGCCTCGACGTAGGCGATCAGTTCCTTGAGGTTGTGCACGGGCACGGTGGAGGTGACGACGAGCAGATTGCCGCCGGGGGCGCTGGGCCGGGCGATGGGCGTGAAGTCCTTCAGCGGGTCGTAGGGCAGGTTGGCCGTGATCCACGGGTTCACGGTCAGCGTGGCCGAGTAGGTGAACAGCAGCGTGTAGCCATCGGGCTCCGCGCGGGACACCATCTCGCTGGCGATGATGCCGTTGGCGCCCGGGCGGTTGTCCACCACCACGGGCTTCTTCAGCGCGATCGACAATCGCTCCGCCACGAGGCGGGCGGTCTGGTCGGTCACGCTGCCTGCGGCGGACGGCAGGATCATGCGAATGGGCCGATTGGGGTAGGGCGCCGTTTCGGCATGGCCCAACGCGGGGCCCAGGCCGGACAACGTGGCGAGCGTTGCGGCAAGGGTCGGTAACACCCCGCGGATGCCAGTGTGCTGGCTTTCCATCATGCTGTCTCCGTAGCGGCGCATTGGCCGCGCAAGCCGGTACGTTGCCGGCGTGTCGTGGATGGGCGCACCTTGCGTCGGTGCGGCGCGCCCGGGTGAATGCCGCTCAGGCGGATGCCTGGGCGGCGGATTCGAGTGCATCCAGCCGCGCGAGATGCCAGTCGGCATCGCCGAACAGGTTCGCATGCGCGGCCAGCCGCTTGTAGCAATGGCCGACCTCCATCTCGTCGGTCATGCCCACGGCGCCATGCAGTTGCACGGCGTCTTCACCGAGCGCACGCCCGGCTGTGGAAACGAACGCCTTCGCGCAGGACACCGCGCGCATGCGCGTGACGTCATCGGCCTGCAACGCGGCCGCGGCGGCCTCCGTGATGGCGCGGGCCTGCTCGATGCTGACGAACAGATCGACCAGCCGGTGCCGGATCACCTGATTGGCGCTGAGCGGGCGGCCGAACTGCTGGCGCGTCATCACGTACTCCCGCGTCAGGGCGAAAGCCCGCGTCATGGCGCCAACCGCTTCGGCGCAGGCCATGACCGTGGCGCGGTCGATGGCGGCCTGCACCATCGGCCAGGCCGTGCCGGGCGGGCCGATACGGGTGTCGTCCGGCACAGTTACGCGCCGCAGCGTGACCGTGGCGGTCTGGCGGCCGTCGTAGGTGGGTAACGCCTGTACGCTGACGCCGCGCGCACCGGCGGGCACGGCGAACAGGGTCAGCCCATGGCGATCGCGGCGGGCGCCTGCGGTGCGGGCCAGCACCAGCAGCACATCGGCACATCCGCCGCCGAGCACAAGTGTCTTGCTGCCATCGAGCACCCATTGCGCGGTGCCGCGCTGTTCCGCCTGCGTGGCGACGTCGAAGGCATCGTGGCGGCCTTGCGCCTCGAAGGCGGCCAAGGCGGCGAAGCTTTCCCCGGCGGCGATGGCCTCGGCCATGGCGAGATGCGCCGTGTTGCCAGCGTTCGCCAGCAACGGCGCACACAGGGCCACGTTGGCCAGCCACGGCTCCGCCGGCATGGCTTGCCCCAGCGCCTCGGCCAGCAGGGCCTGATCCATGTCGTCACCGAGTCCGCCGCAGGCTTCCGGCAGGCCGAGCGCCAGCCAGCCCATCTCGGCGAACGTGCGCCAATGCCTGCGCGAGAACCCATCGGACTCTGCCAGCGCGGTCCGGCGCTGTGCGAAGTCATAGCCGCGCGCTACAAAGCGCTCCACGCTGGCCTGCAGCATGCGGCGCTCTTCGATGCGCGCGTCGTCGCGGTCTTCCATGCTTGAGTGTCCTGTCATGTGGTGTGGGTTGCCGGCCGGTTGAATCCGCAGCCGGTTGCCGTCCTTCAGAGTCCGAGTACCTGCTTGGCGAGCAGTTCGTGCTGGATTTCGCTCGACCCGCCGGCGATGGTGTAGCCGCGTGTCACGAAGCGGCGCGCCGAGGCGGCGGGTGCGTACGGCGAGCGATCCGGCTGCGTGGCGGGTGGCTCGAAGTGCGCGGCGCGGTCGTAGGCCAGCGTGTCCGGGCCCAGCGCATCCACCGCAAGGTTCTCGATGTCCTGGATCAACCGGCTGCCGATCAGCTTGAGCATGCCGGTCTCCGGCTCGAGCGCGCCGCCGGCCCGTTCGAGCCGCCGGAAGCGCAGCACCGTGGCCGCCAGTGTTTCCAGCCGCACCTCAAGTTCCCGCAGGCGCCGCGCGAACCAGGGGCGGCGCAGCAGCGGTTCGCCGGCTTCCTCTACCTCGGCGCCAATCGCCCGTACCTTGGCCAGCCGCCGGCGGTTCTCGGCCACACGCGCCAGATTCAGCCGCTCGTGTTCCAGCAGTGACTTGGCGATGGACCAGCCCGCGTTCTCCTCGCCGACGCGCATGTCCACCGGCACTTCCACGTCATCGAGAAAGACCTGGTTGAACAGATGCCAGCCGTGAATGCCGATCAGCGGCCGTACGCTGACGCCGGGGCTGCGCATGTCGATCAGCAGGAAGCTGATGCCTTGCTGCGCGCGTGCCTCGGTATCGGTGCGCACCAGGCAGAACATCCAGTCCGCGTACTGCGCGTAGGACGTCCAGATCTTGCTGCCGTTGACCACGTAGACCTCGGTGCCGTCCGGGCGCGTCCGGCGCACCGCGCGGGTGCCCAGCGACGCCAGGTCCGACCCGGCATTCGGCTCGGAGTAGCCCTGGCACCACCAGTGTTCGAGATTGAGGATGCGCGGCAGGAAGTACTGCTGCTGGGCGGGCGTGCCGTAGCGGATCAGGATCGGGCCGATCATCTCGATCGATATGCCGCCGGTCTCGGGGGCGTGGGCCAGCACCAGCTCTTCCTGCAGCACGGCGCGCTGCGCGGCACTCCAGTCGGCCCCTTGCCAGGCGGCTGGCCAGTGCGGCGCAAGCCAGCCACGCGCGGCCAGCCGGCGCTGCCAGTCGATCATTTCGTCCTTGCTGACTTCGAGCCCGAGGCGCACTTTCTCGCGCACGGTTGGGGGCAGGGCCTCCGCCACGAAGGCGCGGACCTCGCTACGCAGCGCTTCGAACTCAGCCATGACGGATCTCCTTGTCGGCGCAGGCATCGAACCAGTCGGCCGGCGGCAGGCGCGTGCTGGCGGCGCGCAGGCTGCCCTTGATGGTGGCCACCGCGTCGGCGGGGAAGCCCGCAATCGTCGCGGCCAGCGCCTGCGCACGGGCCACGACGTCCGCGTCGGCAATGACCTCCGTCGCGATGCCAAGCCGCAGGAGTTCGCTGGCCGGCACGCGCTCGCCCAGCAGGCACAGCCGCGCCGCCACGGCCTCGCCGTGCCGCAGGGCCAGCCAGGCGATATTGCGTGGCGCATTCATGCCGATGCGCACTTCCGCGATCTGCAGGAACGCCTGCGCCCCGCAGACCAGCAGGTCGCCGGCCAGCGCCAGCGCGGCGCCGCCGTTCACCGCGTGACGTTCGAGCGCGACGATCCACGCCTTGCGGCTGCGCATCAGGCCGCCATGCACGCGATCCCAGCGCGCCGCGAAGCCGCTCATGCCATCGGGATGCGCCTGCAGTGCTTTCAGATCGAGGCCGGAGCAGAACGCGCCGTTGGCGCCGCGCAGCACCACTGCGCGCAAGGCGGGCTCGCGTTCGAGCGATTCGATGGCCTCGCCGAGCGTTTCGGCGGTGGCCATGTCGATGGCATTGCGGGTTTCCGGCCGGTTCAGGGTGATCTCGGCCCAGCCGTCATGCCGGTCGAGCAGGATGGGGGTATCGCGTGTCATGCGCCGGCCTCCGTCATGTCGAGGGATTCGACGGCGATGGCGCGTGCCTGCGCCATCGTGCGAATCGTTGCGTTGTCATAGCCAAGTTCGCGCAGCACCGCGGCGGTGTGCTCGCCCAGCCTGGGCACGGAGGGCATGGCGGCGGGCGGCAGGCCGGCCATCGTGAAAGGCAGGCCCGGGAGGGCAAGCTCGCCACCCAGGCCGTCGCCGACGCGCATCAGGAGGCCGCTTGCCAGCACGTCGTGCCGGTAGTCGCGCACCACGCCCACCACCACCTGATGGCGCTCCAGCAGCGCGCGCGCCTGCTCCCCGGTGTATCCACGCAGGGCGGCGTGCAGCACGTCCAGCAGGGCCGGGCGGTGTTGCACGCGCAGCGGGTTGCTCGCGAAGCGCGGGTCCTGTGCCAGCGCGGGTTGGCCGATGGCCTCGCACAGCCGCACCCAGTGCTCGTCGAGGTAGGCCGACAGCACGATATGGCCATCGGCCACGGCGATGACATCCGCCGCCGGCGCGGCTTTCGGCTGGCTGTTGCCGCTGCGCACCGGCAGGGCGCCCGAGCACTGGTATTCGGACCAGAGTTGCGCCTGGAGCTGGATACCCACGGTCAGCAGCGAGGTCTCGATGGTCTCGCCCCGGCCGGTGCGCAGGCGCCGGAACAGCGCGGCGAGGATGGCGTTGGCGGTGGCCAGCGCCGTGGCCGCGTCGATCAGGGCGAAGCCGGCCTTCAAGGGCTGGCCGCCCGCTTCGCCGGTCACGGACATCATGCCGCTTTCGGCTTGCGCGGCGATGTCGAGCCCCGGCCGCAGGCGCGACGGGCCGCGCGTGCCAAAGCCGGTGACGGACGCGTGGATCAGCGCCGGTTTGGCGGCGCGCAGCGAGGCGGCGTCGAGGCCCATCGACTCCATCGTTCCCGGCCGGGCGTTGTGGAGCACCACGTCGCACGACAGGGCGAGCCGGCGGGCGGCCTCGGTGCCAGACGGCTGGCGCAGGTCCAGCGCCATGCCGCGCTTGCCACGGTTGTAGGCCAGGAACATCGGGCTTTGCGTGCTGGTGCCGTCGAAGCGCCGTGCGCTGTCGCCGCGCAGCGGCTCCACCTTGATCACGTCGGCGCCCAGGTCGGCCAGCATCATCGCGGCGCCGGGCGCGGCAATGAACTGGCCGAACTCGGCCACGCGGATGCCTGCCAGCGGCAGGTCTTCTGGAGTTGCCATCGATCTCTCGTTTCGTGACGATGCGTGGCATCGATGGAAGGGGATGATGGGGCACGCCTGGCACAGCCGGCAGCCTCCGCAAAAAGGGGTGCGATAACCCACGGTTAGCACCCCGGGTTATCACTGATGCCGGCAAATCCCGCTATGCTCGCAGGCAGGGCGTTACCACGCGGTCTTTGGGGGGAGGCGAGTCATGCGTCTGAGCCAGTTGCAGGATTTCATTGCCGTGGCGGAAAGCGGCAGCATTCGCGCCGGGGCCAAGGCGCGCGATGTATCGGCGCCGGCCATCACCAAGAGCATCCGCCAGCTCGAGGAAGAGCTGCACGTACCACTTCTGACCCGCACCACGCGCGGCGTGGTGCTGTCGCGCTTCGGCGAGGCGTTCCTGCGCCGGGCGCGCCTGATCGCCACCGAGGCGCGCAAGGCCACGGAAGAGATGACCCAGATGCTGGGCACGCGCAACGGCGTGGTGCGCATCGGCGCCACGGGTGGGCCGGCTAACCTGCTGCTGCCGGCGGTGCTGAAGCGCTTCCGCACCCAGCATCCGGACGTGCAGGTCTGTATCGACAGCGGCGTCTATCCCGAACATCTGGCCGACCTGCGCGCGGGCGTGATGGACATGGCGGTGAGCCCGATTCCCGATGAGGGCATCGAACGCGAGTTTGTCTGCGAGCCGCTGTACAACAACGACTCGGTGGTGGTGGCGCATCAGGAGCATCCGCTGCGCCATGCGCGTACGCTGCGTGAACTGGTCGGCTCCGACTGGGTGCTGACCGGCCGGCGCATGCAGGGCCCGGGCGCGGCGATCCTCGACGCCTTCCGCGCGCAGGACCTGCCGCTGCCCCGCGTGGCGGTGCGCTGCGACACCATCGGCATGATCCAGACGCTGTTGCAGGACCGTTCGCTGCTGTGCCTGCTGCCGCGCCAGCTGGTGCCGGGGCGCCTGGCCACGGCCGGTCTGGTGGCGCTGCCGATCGAAGACCCGCTGCCGAGCCACGCGGTGAGCCTGATCTACCGTGCCGATTCGCCGATGACGCCGGTGGCGGAGCAGTTCGCCACGCTGCTGCGCCGTGAGGTGCATTACCTCAGCAAGATGCCGGACAGCCCGCTGCGGCGCCAGGTGCCGAACCCGGCACCTGCGGCCCGCGCAACCCCGATCCCGATCGCCCCGATCGCCCCGATGGTGGCTGGCTAGCGCAGCAGGCGCGCGCCGGGAATTCCCTGCGCCGCGCAGGTGATAACCGGCGGTTCACAGCGAAAATTTCGTACCCCCCGCCAGGGCGCGCCGGTGCTGGCGCCGCAGGCCGCGCGCCGTGCCGCCCGGGGACTTTCCCCACTGACGATAGTGCGCGGTCTGCGCGTGAAATGTCCCTTCGCCAAACTGGAAGGGATGCCATGAACGAGATCGAGGATCGTCCGGCCGCACTGATCACCGGCAAGGGGATCGACCGCATTGCCGAGGGTGTCTGGCTGCTGCACGGACAGGGCCAGACCTTCGTCGCCGACGTCGGCAACGGCCTGCTGGTGGTGGACAGCGGCCCCGGCGGGTCCGTAACGGCCGGCATGATCGAGGTGCTGCGCACGCAGACCCCGCTGCCGGTGATCGCACTCTGCTACAGCCACGGCCATCTCGGCTACAACGCGGGCGTGCAGCAGTGGATCGACCACGCCACGCAGCGCGGCGAGCCGGCGCCGCGTGTGCTGGCCCATGTGAACGTGCTGGCGCGCCAGAGCCGCTACCGCGAAACGCAGCGCCTGCAGGAGCGCATGGCCGAGATCCAGTTCCGGCATCGCGCCGGGGCGCTGGCCGGCAAGCTGCGGCAGACCACGCCGACCGAGACCTTCCGCGACGGCATGACCGTGGGGCACGGCGAGCGGCGCGCGGAAATTCTCTGGGCGCCCTCGGAGACCGACGATGCCGTGGCGGTCTGGCTGCCCGGCCGGCGGCTGCTCTATGGCGGCCCGGCCATCATCGATTCCATTCCCAATATCGGCACCCCGTTCCGCACCCTGCGCGACACCGTGCGCTGGGCCGAGACGCTGGAGCGGCTGGCCGGCCTGCGCCCGCAGACCGTGGTGCGCGAGTTCGGTGCCACGCTGGAAGGGGAGGACACCTGCCAGCACGTGCTGCTGCACACCGCGCGGGCCCTGCGCTGGATGCGCGAGGAGGTGGTCCGCCTGATGAATGCCGGCTGCAACGAGCGCGAGATGCTGGCGGCGCTGCGGCCGCCGCCGGACCTGTTCGAGCAGCCATGGATGCGGCCGACCTACGGCGACCCAAGCTACATCGCCCGTGACATCTACCGCTCCGAAAACGGCTGGTGGGACCGCAACGCCACCACGCTGCATCCGGCGGCGCCGCAGCAGGTGGCCAGCGAGATGGCGGCGGCCATCGACAACCACGGCGCGGTAGTGCGGCACGCCCAGGCCCTGGCCGCACGGGGCGAGCTTCAGATGGCGCTGCATGTGATCGACCTGCTGGCCCTGGTGCCCGGCGATGCACCACACGTGACCGAGGCGCGCCAGCTCAAGGCCGAATGGCTGCGCGCACGGGCCAAACAGGTACAGAGCTATGTGTCGCGCAGCCTGTACGTGGCGGCCGCCATGGTGCTGGAGGCGGGTTCGGCGGGTGTGGAAGACAAATTCGGCATTCACTGAGGCATGGCGATGACACGACGCTTCCCCCTTCCCGATGAAGACGAGACCGACGCCGGACGCCGCACGCTGCTGAAGTCGATGGCGATGGCGATGCTAGGGCTGGCTGCTGCCGTAAAGCCGGCCGGCGCCGCCAGCCCATGGCCGTCCCGCCCGGTGCGGCTTGTGGTGCCGGGGTCCGCCGGCAGCGGCCCCGACCTGTTCGCCCGGCCCATCGCGGACCAGCTGGGCAAGGTCTTCGGGCAGTCCTTTGTGATCGACAACAAGCCCGGCGCCACCGGCATCATCGGCAATGACATCGTGGCCAAGGCCGCGCCGGACGGCCACACGCTGCTGTTCACCTACGCCGCCACGGTGGTCATCAACCAGACCCTCCAGCCGAAGATGCCGTACGACGGGCTGCGCGACCTGATTCCCGTGGTGCAGGTGGGGGCGGGCGGCAACTTCCTGGCGGTGGTGCCGGACTTTCCGGCGCGCGACCTGAAGTCCTTTGTGGAGCATGTACGCACGCGGCCGGACGCCTATGACTATGCGTCGTGGGGCATCGGGTCTGGCGGCCACCTGACCATGGAGGCCCTGAAGATGCAGACAGGCATCCGCATCCGGCACGTGCCGTACAAGACGGTGCCGCAGATCCTGAACGACATGCAGGGTGGCATCGTACGGGTGGCTTTTGTCGATACCTCCTCGTCGGTGCCGCTGATCCGCGCCGGCAAGCTGCGCGCGCTGGCCATCAGCGGCACCCGGCGCGCGCCGGCCACGCCCGAGGTGCTGACCATGACCGAACAGGGCTATCCGTTCGAGACCAACAGCTGGTACGGCATGTTCGCGCCGGCGGGCACCAGCGCCACCATCGTGCAGCGGCTAAACGCCGAGGTGAACCGGATACTGACCAGCGCGGCTATGCGCGAGCGGTTCCTGCTGCTGAACATGGCAATGCCGCAGGTCAAGACCCCCGAGCAGTTCGCGCAGACTGTGCGCGACGACGTCTCGGCCTGGGGCAACGTCATCCGTACCAATCACATTACCGTGGACTGAATAGGGGGGGCGGGGCGCGGCGGCGGGGTTATCGGGCAGGTCGGGCAGGTCGCGCAGGTCGTGCATGGCGGTGTGCGAATCGGACAAAGCGTTGCCTGTTCCAAACGCGCGCGCCGTGGAAATCGACAAGTATTGGTCTTCGGTACCCAAGGATCCTGTTCAACAAGGAGCGAACATGGACGAAGACCCCCGCAAACTCAGCCGCAATGCCGTTGCGATCCGGCTGGGCGCCATTGGCGCCGCCGTCGTCTGCATGGCGTGTGGCTTCGCCTATGTTGGCGGCTGGTTCACGCCTGGGCGGCTGACCCAGGGCAAGGTGATCGACGGCTTCGAGGCCGTCAACGGCAAGCACGTGGGCTTTCGGCGCAACCACGCCAAGGGACTGTGCGCGACCGGGTGGTTCGACAGCAACGGCGCGGGCGTGCCGTTCAGCAAGGCCGATGTGCTGGCGCCCGGGCGTGTGCCTGTCACTGCACGTTTTGCCTTCGCAGGCGGCATGCCGTTCATCCCGGACGCCCCGAATCTGGTGCGCAGCCTGGCGATGCAGTTGAAGCCGCCCGGCGGAGAAGAATGGCGGACCGCGATGATCGACATTCCGGTGTTTCCGTTCGACAACGTGCAGGCCTTCTACGCGCAGATGATTGCGTCGGTACCCGATCAGAAGACGGGCAAGCCCGACCCCGAGAAGATGAAGGCGTTTGCCGCCGCGCATCCGGCGTTCGTGTCGGCCGTCGGCATCGTGGGCAAGCGGGCGGTGTCTTCGGGTTTCGCAAACAGCACCTACAACGGGCTCGACACGTTCGTCTTTGCCAACCAGGCGGGCGCCTCCGTGCCGGTGCGCTGGTCCGCCGTGCCGGTTCAGGCGTTCGCGCCGGTGGGCCCGCAGGCGGCTGGCGATCCAAACTACCTGTTCAATGCCCTGATCGCCGAGGCCGCACGTCAGCCATTGCAGTGGAAGATGGTGGTGACCATTGGCCACGCCGGCGACCCGGTCAGCCCTAACCTTCCCTGGCCTGACGACCGCACACACGTGGAGGTGGGTACCGTGACGCTCGACAAGCTGACGGCGGAAGACGCCGGAACCTGTACCGACATCAATTTCGATCCCACGGTGCTGCCGGCCGGCATGACGACGTCCGCGGATGGCATCCCGAGCGCCCGGTCCGCTGCCTATGCGCGGTCTTTCACCCTGCGGGAGCGAGAGCGCGCGGCCAAGCCACCGGGGGCCATCACCGAAGCCGAAGTGCAGGCAGGAGGCCGATCATGAGAACGACTGCCCGAGGCTTCTCGCTGCCTTCCCGACTGCTTCACTGGACGATGGCCGTCCTCATCCTGACCATGCTGTTTATCGGTGTCGGCATGGTGGCGACGGTCTCTCCGCGATATCTCGCGCTGCTGTCGCTGCACAAGACGATTGGTGTCGCCATCCTGTTGCTGGTGCTGGTCCGGATCGTCAATCGCTTCATCCACCGTCCGCCGCCGTTGCCGCGGTCGATGCCTCGCGCACAACACCTTGCGGCGATTGCGTCGCACGTGCTGCTGTACGGCTTGATGCTGGCCATGCCGCTGATCGGTTGGGGGATGCTCTCGGCAGGGGGATGTCCGGTGGTGCTGGCCGGTGCGGTGCAGCTCCCGGCCATCTTGCCGCATCACGCCCAACTCTATGCCTTGTTGCGGCAGGCCCATGCGGTTGGGGCGTACCTGCTGCTGCACATCGCGGCTGCGCTGTACCACGGCATGATCCGGCGCGATGGCGTGCTGGAATCGATGACGGCAGGTACCCAACGCTAAGGGCAGGATGCGATCCGCGCACGGCGCCCAGGCCGCCGCGACGGGGCGCCTGCTCCTCGCCGCCACGCTGACGGCAGTGGGCGCCGGCCTGGGCGGCATGGCCCTGGCACTGCTGCTCCATGCCATCCAGCACCTGGCCTATCACTACAGCCTCTCTCACGTGGTGAGCCATCAGAGCTTCCTGTCGGGCGTGGAGGGCGCTACGCCGCTACGACGGCTGATGGTGGCGCTCTGCGCCGGCGTGGTGGCGGGGGTTGGATGGTTCGCCGTCTATCGCTTCGGGCGGCCGCTCGTCAGCATCAAGCGGGCTGTGGAGGAAGGCGCGCCGATGCCACCCGGGGCGACCCTCGCCCACGCGCTCCTGCAGATAGTCACCGTGGCACTGGGGTCTCCGCTGGGCCGTGAAGTGGCGCCACGCGAGATTGGCGCGCTGGTCGGCGGACGCTTGGCTTTGCTATTCGCGCTACCTGTGGCGCAACGGAGATGGATTGTGGCGGCCGGTGCGGGCGCGGGGCTTGCCGCGGTCTACGGCGTACCGCTGGCCGGCGCTGTCTTTACGCTCGAAGTCCTGCTCGGCACGTTTCACCCGGCTGCTGCGGCTCTGGCGTTGTTCATGTCGACGCTGGCCGCGCAAACGGCGTCGCTTGGACTCGGCACGAACGTGCAGTATGCCGTGCCAACGCTGGCGCCCGGCCACTGGCTCAGCGTGTGGGCCGTGTTGTTCGGCCCGATCTTCGGCATGGCCGGCGCTGCATTCAGCCGGGCGACTGCCGCTGCCCGCTCCCGCGCGCCGCGTGGCGCGTGGCTCCTGTGGCTTTGCCTGCTGAACTTTGCCGTGCTCGGCCTGCTGAGCATCCGCTTTCCCGAACTGCTTGGCAACGGCAAGGGCCCTGTCCAGCTCGGGTTCGAGGGTGAGCTGACGCCCGCTCTGGCATGCGCGTTGCTGGCGCTCAAAATGGGCGTCATCTGCGCATCGCTGCGCGCCGGTGCGGCGGGTGGCTTGCTGACCCCCGGACTGGCCTGCGGGGCCTTGCTGGCCGTCGCCGGCGGCGCCCTTTGGAACATCGCCTTGCCCGGCATCTCGCCGGGCGCCTGCGCCATCGTGGGCGGGGCGGCCTTCCTCGCCGCATCGATGCGCATGCCCCTGACCGCCATCGTCCTGGTTGCCGAATTCACGCATCTGCCCTATGCACTGGTGCCGCCGCTCTTGCTTGCGGTGGCGGGGGCGGTGTGGGCGCAAAAGCTTTGCGCCGACCACGCCCGCGCACCGCTCAGAGCCGCTCGATGATCGTCGCGTTGGCCATGCCGCCGGCTTCGCAGATCGCCTGGAGGCCGTAGCGGCCCTTGTTGTCTTCCAGCGCGTGCAGCAGGGTGGTCATGATGCGCGCCCCGGAGGCGCCCAGCGGGTGGCCCAGGGAGATCGCGCCCCCGCGCGGGTTGAGCCGTGCGGGATCGGCGCCGAGTTCGCGCTGCCAGATCATCGGCACGGGCGCGAACGCCTCATTGACTTCGCAATGCGACATGTCTGCCATCGTCAGGCCGCTCTTCCTGAGGACGCGCTGGCTGGCGGGGATGGGTGCGGTCAGCATCAGCATCGGGCTATCGCCGCAGACGTCGAAGCCGGCGAAGCGGGCGCGTGCGTTGCATCCAAGCCGGGATGCCATGCGCTCGCTCATCAGCAGCAGCGCCGAGGCGCCGTCCGTCATCTGGGAGGAATTCCCGGCCGTGATGTGCCAGCCGACTTCGGGGAAGCGCGCGGCGAGTTCATCGGTGCGGAAGGCCGGCTTCAAGGTGGCGAGACTGGCGGGCGAGGTGTCCGGCCGGATGGTTTCATCGACTTCCACCACGCCACGCGCGGTGACGATCGGCAGGATCTCGCGCCGGAACGCGCCCTGTTCCCGGGCCAGCTGGGCGCGGCGGTGGGACTCCGCCGAATAGGCATCGAGTGCCTCCCGCGAGAGCGCGCCGCGGCTGGCCATCAGTTCCGCCGCCACGCCTTGCGACACCAGACCGGGCGCGTAGCGCTTGGCAAACGAGGGGCCGTAGGGGTCTTGCCCCATGCGTGCCGTGCCCATCGGCACGCGGCTCATCGACTCCACGCCGCAGGCGATCACGATGTCGTAGACCCCCGCCATGATCCCCTGCGCGGCGAAATGGATGGCCTGCTGGCTGGAGCCGCACTTGCGGTCGATGGTGGTCGAGGGCACGTGCTCCGGGAAGCCGGCGGCCAGCCAGGCCACGCGGCCGGGCGTGGCGGACTGCTCGCCCACCTGGCTGACGCAGCCGGTGATGACGTCGTCGACCATGCCCGGGTCCAGCCGGTTACGCTCGACCAGCCCTTTCAGGAGCTGCGCCAGCAGTTCGGCGGGGTGGACATCGGCAAAGGCGGCGCCGGGCTTGGCGCGCCCCATGGGCGTGCGGATGGCGTCGATGATGAAAGCTTGCTGCATGCGGGTCTCCAGAGCTCTGCGGTCTTCTGTTTTCTGCGATTAACTGACCTGACGGTCCTGCGCGCCCCAGTAACGGGCCCGCAGGGATTTCTTGTCGAGTTTGCCGAGCGAGGTGAGCGGCAGCGCCGTCTCGAACGAGACGGATTTTGGCGCGCACACCACGCCTTTGTGCTCGGTAACGAAGTCGATCAGGGCCTGCTCGGTGACCGACGCATCCGGCTTGAGCACGACCAGCGCGGTCACGGCTTCGCCCCACTTGGCGTGCGGCACGCCGATCACCGCCGACATGGCGACGGCAGGGTGCGCGGCCAGGCAGTTCTCCACCTCGCTCGAGTAGACGTTGAAGCCGCCGGAGATGATCATGTCCTTGGCCCGGTCGACCAGATACAGGTAGCCGGCGGCGTCGCGGCACGCCATGTCGCCCGTATGGAGCCAGTCTCCGGCCAGTGTCTTGGCGGTTTCCTCCGGCCGGTTCAGGTAGCCCGACATCACCAGCGGCCCGCGCACGCACAGTTCGCCGATCTCGCCCGGTGGCACTTCCCGCAGCTGCGTGTCCAGCAGGCGCACGTCGTTGCCCGGAATCGGGCGTCCGCAGGAGCCCAACAGATGGGGGCGGGCGGGGTCGTGCTCGTCCGCGCGCAGGTAGGTCACCGTCATCGGCGCCTCGGCCTGGCCGTAGATCTGACCGAAAATCCGGCCGATCCGCCCGATCGCCTCGGCCAGCCGGGCCGGCGCGATGGGCGCGGCGCCGTACCAGATGCGGTGCAGGCTGGACAGGTCATGGCCCGCCAGCCCCGGAAAGTCGAGCAGCCCGTAGATCTGGCTCGGCACCAGGAAGGTACAGGTGATGCGGTGGCGCGCGACGGCTTCGAGGAAGGCCAGCGGATCGTACTTGTCCATGAATACCACCGTGCCGCCCCGCAGGAAGGTGGGCAGGATGGCGGCGCCCGCCGCGTGGGAGATCGGCGTCGTGGCCAGGAATCGCGCCTCGTCGGGCCACTCCCAGCAGGCCAGCTGCTGCAGCGTCATCGTCACGGCGGTCCGGTGAGACTGGACCACACCTTTGGACTTGCCCGTGGTGCCACCGGTGTAGCCGATCTTGAAGACATCGTTGGCTTGCACGTCGAGCGGGAAGTCGCCGGCGTCCATGGTCGCGGCGGCGGCCACCAGGTCGGTGCCGAACGGCGCCGGGCCCAGCGTCAGCACATGCCTGACGATGCCGAGCCCGGCCAGCGCCGCGCCGCGCTCGCCGTGCCGGGGCGTGTCGATCACCAGCGCCTGGATGCCGGCATCGCGCAGCACGAAGGCCTGATCCTCGGCGGAGCCGAGCGGGTGCAGCGCCGTGTAGCGCAAGCCAAGGAGCTGGGCGGCGATGATCGCGGCCATGGCATCGACACGATTGCCGGCCAGCATGGCGATGCCATCCTGGCGGCGCAGGCCGATCGACAGGAAGACCCGCGCCATCTGGTGGCAGCGGGACTCGAGTTCGCCGTAGGTCAGGCGAATGTCCTGCCCGACCAGCGCCTCGCGGTCGGCAAACGTCTTGAATGCCGAACGGTACAGCGCGGCGACGGTGGTGCAGCCGTAGAGTTGTCCTGTGTCCCCCATCTCACATCTCCTTACTGCTTTTCAATATGGGTGGCGTCGGCAAGTTCGGCGAAGCGGTCGGAATCCGACTTCATCTCCTTGAAGAAGGCTTCCGGGGTGCTGCCTTCCACGCCGAAGTCCAGCTTCTCCAGGCGCGACTTGACCTCGGGGTCGGCCAGCGCGGTGTTCAGGGCGCCGTTGAGCTTGCGCACCACGCCGTCGGGCGTGCCCTTCGGCACCAGCATGCCGACGTAGGACTGGTCATCGAAGCCCTTCAGGCCGAGTTCCGCCAGCGTGGGCACATCGGGAAGGGAGGGCAGCCGCCTGGGGCCGAACACCGCGAGCGGCTTGGTGGCGCCGCTGGCGATAAAGGGCTTCTGCGCGGCCACGGTGTCGATCAGCATGTCCACGCGGTCGCCCTGGATGTCGTTCATCGCGGCGGGCACGCCGTTGTAGGGCACCTTGACGATGCGGGTGTTGGCGAGCCGGTTGAGGCGCGCGTAGTAGAGCTCGAATACGCCGGCAGTGACCGCCATGGTGGAGCTTCCCGGCTGCTTCTTCTCCAGGTCCATGGCCTGCTTGAAGGTGTCGGCCGGATAGGACTTGCGGGCAACCAGCACCAGATTGAGGTTGACCGCCTTGCCGACGGGCGAAAAACTCTTCTCGAAGTCCACCGGAGGGTTCTTATATAGCGCGCGGGCGACCACGAGTGGCGCACCGCCCATCAGCACCGTGTAGCCGTCTGCCTGGCTGCCGGCCACGAACTGCGCGCCGATCGCCCCGGAGGCCCCCGGCTTGTTGACCACCATGACCGACTGGCCGAGCACGCGCGTCATGCGGTCGGCCAGGACGCGGGCCACGATGTCGTTTGCACCGCCCGCCTGATAGACCACCACCAGCTTGACCGGCTGCGTCGGATACGCGGCGTCCCGCTGGGCGTGAGCGGTGCCGCCGATCAGTGTCGATGCCAGCAAGGTGGCTGTTGCCGCCAGCCACGCACGGCGCGGGGAGGGGGTTCTCGTGGGCAGGTGCATTGTCGTCATCGTCGTCTCCTTTGGCCTTATCATTGGCGTGCCATAATGGCTTAATGGTTGAACCATTCTATCGGCAAACGATGACTACAAAACTAGACCCTCGGGTAAATCCTGACGATGTGGCGCAGACGCCATTTCGGCCGATTGCGGTCCGGCGTGCGGCGGACGAGATCGCGAACCAGATCCGCAAGGAGATCGCCGGGGGACGCCTGAAGCCGGGCACGCGCCTGCCGGCGGAGCGGCAACTGGCCGCGGAGCTCGGGGTGTCGCGCAATACCCTTCGCGAGGCGGTGCGCTCGCTTGAGCAGTCCGGGCTGGTGGAGACCAAGAAAGGCGCGCATGGCGGGATCTTCATCACCCGCGCCGATGGCTCAGTGGTGATCGAGGGGCTGATGGATCTCTACCGGCTCGGCGGCATTACGCCGCGCCAGCTCATCCAGGCCCATATCTCGATCGAGCCCGCCATCGTGCGCGAGGCCTGCCGGCTGGCGACTGAAGACGACGTGGCCCGGCTCTATCGCAATATCGATGCCGCCGAGGCCGCCACGGCGGCTGGCGAATTCGAGAAGCGGTTCACCTTGAACCATGAGTTCCACAAGATGCTGGCGCGCATCGCCGGCAACCCGATCCTGGTTGTCTTCATGGACGGGCTGATTTCGCTACTGGTGGAGTTCATCCTGCGGATCGGCACCTACGAGAACGAGGAAATTTTCGCTTCGCGGCGCCGATTCATGGCGCATTTCGCGCGTGGCGACGCCGAGGCTGCCGAGCAGGAGATGCTGCGATCGCTGGAGCGGTTCCTGGAGGGGTATTTCCCCCACGACTAGCGGCCGGGCAGCTTCCGCACTTCGGCATCGTGGGGCATCAGCGTGCTGCCATCGTGCGCGCGCGGCACCATGCGCGGAATCGGCTTGCCCGAGGTCCGCTCCACCAGATCCGAGTGCGGCTCTCCCTGTGTGAACAGATGACTCTCGGCCCATTGCCGCAGCGCCACCACCACGGGGAAGAGTTCCTCGCCCCGGGGCGTGAGCACGTATTCCTGATAGGCGCTGCCGTCTGAGGCGGGTTGCAGGTCGAGGATGCCGGCTTCCACCAGCCGGCGCAGCCGGTCTGCCAGCACGTTGCGCGCCATGCCCAGATTGCGCTGAAAATCGCCGAAGCGGCGCATGCCGTCGAAGGCATCGCGCACGATCAGCAGTGACCAGCGGTCGCCAATCACATTGACGCTTCTCGCCACCGGACAGGCTTCGGCTTCGGCGTGGGCTTCAGCCGCTTTGTCATTACGCATCTCATTGTCCCTCGATCGCCGCAAGTGGTTGCATTTTAAAACTACCTCCGTTAGCCTTCAACTAGTTTTAATTTGCAACTAGTTATGGGGGTAGATTGCGTATGCGTCGGAGCCTGATGCTGCTGTTTGCCTGCGCCAGTGGCCTGAGCGTGGCCAATGTCTACTATGCGCAGCCGCTGCTGGATGCCCTGGCGCGCGACTTCGCCATTCCGGCCTTCGCCATTGGCGGCGTGGTCACCGCCACGCAAGTTGGCTGCGCGCTGGCCCTGGTGCTGCTGGTGCCATTGGGCGATGTTTTCGCGCGGCGGCACCTGATGTTGGCGCAGGCGCTGGGACTGGTGATTGCGCTGGTGGCGGTGGGTTTGTCGTCCTCCGCGGTTGGCCTGTTCGGCGCGATGTGCCTCACCGGCATGCTCGGTACGGCCATGACGCAGGGGCTGATTGCCTACGCCGCAGCCGCCGCGCCGGCGCAGGAACGTGGCCGCGTGGTCGGCGCGGCCCAGAGTGGCGTCTTCCTCGGCTTGCTGCTCGCCCGCGTGGTGGCGGGCGTGGTCAGCGACCTGGCCGGATGGCGCGCGGTGTACTTCGGCTCGGCCAGCGCCATGCTGTTGCTGGCGGCGGGGCTCTGGGCGCGACTGCCCAGCTTGCCGGCCGCCGCCCAGCGCATCGGCTACCCGGCGCTGCTCGTGTCGATGTTCGGGCTGCTGTGCCATAACCGGGTCTTGCAGGTACGCGGCATGCTCGCGCTGCTGATGTTCGCGGCGTTCAACATCTTCTGGAGCGCGCTGGTGCTGCCGCTGAGCGCGCCGCCCTATGCGTTCTCGCACACGGCCATCGGCGCGTTCGGGCTGGTGGGGGCGCTCGGCGCGCTGGCCGGCGCCGGCGCGGGGCGGCAGGTGGATCGGGGGTTTGGCGAGCGCACCACGCTGCTGGCGCTGCTGTGCCTGATCGCGGCATGGCTGCCACTGGCCGGCATGACGGTATCGCTGTGGGCGCTCGTGCCGGGAATCCTGCTGCTCGACCTCGGCGGCCAGGCGCTGCACGTGACCAATCAGAGCCTGATCCTCAATACCCAGCCGGACGCCCAGGGCCGGCTCGTGGGCGTCTACATGCTGTTCTACGCCGTGGGCAGCGCGCTGGGCGCTTTCGGTACCTCGGCGGCCTACGCGGTGGCGGGGTGGGGCGGGGTTTGCACGCTCGGCGCGCTGGTCAGCCTGGTGGCGCTGGTGTTCTGGGCGAGGGCGCGATAGTGATTCGCATTTGCAAGTGACGAACGTTGGGTCGGTCCCACACCCCCGGAGGCTGCAATCCGCCAAAATTCGTCCACACTGCATGTTCGAGGAGCGCTGTCTCCCCTATAAAAGGAAGCCTGCCGATGCGCCACGCTCATGGAAGAGCACGGACCACGTGGTATGTGCTGCTTGCCGTCATCCTCACGGCGGTCTTTGGCCTGCTGGCCTATAACCTGTTCGGCGGGGAGAAGCGCATCGAGCACCGGCTGGAGCGGCTCTACGCGACCGAAGACCCGCAGTTTTCCCGGGAACTGGGCGTCCTGCTGGGGCCGCCAGTGGTTGGCGGCAACGCCTATCGCGTGCTGAAGAATGGCGACGAGATCTTCCCCGCGATGCTCGGCGCCATTCGCGCTGCGCAGCAGACCATTACCTTCGAGTCATACATCTACTGGTCTGGCGAGATTGGCCGGGAGTTTGCGCAGGCGCTGGCCGAACGCGCGAAGGCCGGGGTGAAGGTGCATGTCCTGCTGGACTGGGTGGGAAGCCAGAAGGTGGACGAGGCCGTGCTGCGCATCATGTCAGACGCCGGCGTCGCCTTGCAGCGCTATCACCCGGTGCACTGGTACACGCTTGGCAAGCTCAACAACCGTACCCACCGGAAGCTCCTGATCATCGACGGCCGGATTGGCTTCACCGGCGGCGTGGGCATTGCGCCGGAATGGACCGGCCACGCGCAGGACCCCCAGCATTGGCGCGACACGCATTTCCAGGTCGAAGGCCCCGTGGTGGCCCAGATGCAGTCGGTCTTCCTCGACAACTGGATCAAGGTGAGCGGCGAAGTCCCCCACGGCCCGGGGTATTTCCCGGCACTGCCGGAGGTGGGCAAGGGGATGGCGCAGATGTTCAGCAGTTCCCCCACCGGCGGCAGCGAGAACATGGCGCTGATGTACCTGCTCGCCATCACCGCCGCGACGCGCACCATTGACTTGTCGGCGGCGTACTTCGTGCCGGACGACCTGACGAGGAAGGCGCTGGTCGCCGCGCTCAAGCGCGGCGTCAGGGTCCGGATCATCGTGCCGGGCGAGCATATCGACTCGGAAACCTCCCGTTCGGCGTCGCGGGCCCAATGGGGCGAGCCGCTGGCGGCCGGCGCGCTGATCGCCGAGTACGCGCCCACGATGTACCACTGCAAGGTGATGATCGTGGACGGGTTCCTGGTGTCGGTCGGCTCGACCAACTTCGACAATCGCTCCTTCCGCCTGAACGACGAGGCCACGCTTAATATTCTCGATCGGGACTTCGCGGCCGAACAGACGCGGATATTCGAGGACGACCTGGCCTTGTCCCGGCCGATCTCGCTGGCAGCATGGTCCAACCGGCCGTGGCGCGAAAAGCTTGCCGATCGGCTGAGTTCGCTGCTGGCCTCGCAGCTATAGGGCTTCAGGACTTCAGCGTCTTGCCTTCGAGGTTCCAGAGCTTGCGGTCGCTGGTCGAGACCGCCACCGCGCCATGTGCGAGCGCGCTGCGGATGTCGGTCTCGTTGCAGACAAAGCCGGACGTGACGATGGGCGGCAGCGCCTTGCGGTCCGCCTCGGGCAGGTGAGACAGCATCGGCGCCGGCATCAACTGCACCAGGTTGGGGTCGCTCTGCTCCAGCGCTTTCACGCTGCGTGGCCATGTCGAGCGGTCGGTCACGAAGACCTTCTGCATCGTCACCATGCCGGCGCGGTTGGCGCGCTGAATGGTGGCCACGCGCGTGGACACCAGACTGGTCACCCCGATGTCCGCCAGGTAATCCACGCCACCCTTGTCTTGCGACAGCCCTTCGCAGCTGTCGATGTTGACGATGACATACTTGCCGGCGCGGGTCAGCGTGGCAATCACGGGCTGCAGCTTGCGCAGCTCCACGTTCGCCACGATCGAGACTTCGGCCTCGCTGTCGACAAACGCATCGACCTGCTCCGCGCCGTAGAGCGTGGCGATGACCGGGTGGCGCGTCAGGCGGGCGCCGAGGGACCTGTCCATGGTGTTACTTCGCTTCGTGGGAAAGCACGTCGCTCAGGCCGAGCTTCCCGGGGTTGAGGATGTTCTGCGGATCGAGGGCCTGCTTGACCGCCACCAGCACCGGGAACGCAGTGTCCAGCGACGGTGCCATGTACGGCGCGCGCAGCAGCCCGATGCCATGATGGTGGCTCAGGGCCGCATTGTATTGGATCAGCACGGCGTTGGCGGCGTCCCAGGCGGCGCGATACCACCTCTGGCGGTCTTCCACCGCGACCTCACCCCGCAGCGAGAAGTACAGGCAGGCGCCGTCCACGTAGGCGTGCGACTGGTGCGCGGAGCCGGCCAGCGTGCCGGGCACCGCGTTGATGGCGGCCACCACGTCGTCGTAGATCGCGGGCAGGTCCGCCCACGGCCCGGACATCTCCAGCGTATCGGCGACGAAGCCGGGGCTGCGCTTGAAGCCTTCGGCGCTCTTGCCGGTCAGGTAGCGCGTGTCGAGCCAGCGTTCGAAGATGGCCTTGTCGTCGAGCTTGTCGCCCAGTTCCGCGCAGACCCGCTCGCTGATCGCCATCACCGCATCGACCATATCCCGGGCGCCTTCGTCAGCCACCAGCAGCACGTTGGTGTCCGGCAGGCCGAACTGCACGCCGCTCTCCAGGGCGTCATAGAGCCGCAGGGCCGCCGGGTTTGCGCCGCGCTGCATGATTTCCCGGCACGCCTCCAGGCCGATGGCGAAGGTCTTGAAGCCATAGGCGATGGCGCGGCCGTAGTCGGGCAGGCGGTGCAGCTTCAGCCGCACGCGCACGATCACCCCCAGCGTGCCTTCCGAGCCGATGAACAGCTGCTGCAGGTCCGGGCCCAGTGCCGCGCGCGAATAGCCGCCCACGGTGATGAGGCGGCCGTCGGCCAGCACCACGTCCATGCCGAAGACCATGTCCTCGATCTTGCCGTAGCGCGTGGAGAGCTGCCCGGCGCCCCGGCAGGCCACCCAGCCGCCCACCGTGCTGATGGCGTACGACGACGGCCAGTGGCCCATCGTCATGCCGTATTCCTGCTGGATGGTCTGCTCGAAGATGTCGCCGAACATGCCGGCCTCGACTTCCACGATCTGGCTGTCCTTGTCGAAGCCCAGCAGCTTGTTCAACTCGCAGACGTCGAGCACGATGCCGCCGCGTACCGGCAGCGCCGCGCCGGTCACGTTGCTGCGGCCGGCGGAAACCGTGACCGGCACCGCACTGGCGTGGGCGATCCGCATCACGGCCTGCACCTGGTCCACGGTGGACACGCGCACGATCACGCCGCGCGGCGTGGCCGGCTTGCCGCCGGTCTCGGTCATCATCGAGCCCGCCCACCAGTCGCGCGTCCACGTCACCACATCGCCGGTGCTGGTCAGGACCGCATCCGCCACCTGGCGCAGCGCGGCCAGCGTGGCGTCGCTGAGCGGCACGGCGTCGCGCTGCAGGCCGGGGGCGTCTGGCGTCTCGGTGATGGTGGCTGCGTAGCCAGGCGGCGTGTGCGCGCCCACGACGTAGTTGCCGCGGTTGTAACCGCGCTTGATGGCTTCCTTGCTGATCATGCTGCTTCTCCCATGAGGACGGATTTTTCGAGCGCCACGGCGGCCAGGTAGTCACTGACCTGCCGGGCGACGGCCGACTCGGACAATCCGAGTTCGGCCTGGAGGATCTGGCCCACGCGCGGTGCGGCGTGGGCGGAGGCATCGCGCGCCATCAGGCGGGCACGCATGCGGCGCGACAGCACGTCGTCCACGGTGCCGGCCAACTCGTGGCGTACCGCGTAGACGACTTCCGCTTCGGTGTGGGGCAGGCCTTCGACAATGGGGCGGCCGAGCGCGGCATCGGCCTGGAGGATGTCGCTGACAAAGCGCGCCTCCGTGCCGTAGCGTTCGCCCAGGTGCGCCGACATGCCGCCTGACGCCACGATGGCCTGCGCGTCATAGCCGGCGGCGCCGAGCAGGTAGGCGCTCTTGGTGCGGCACTTGCCGCGCTTGCCGATCACGCGCTGTGCGGCGTCGATGGTCTGCTCGGCCATATGGCGCGAGGTGGTCAGCTTGCCGCCGACGATGGTCACCAGGCCGTCATCGGCGACATGGATCTCATGGTTGCGCTTGATCTCGAGCGTCTTGCCGCCCGGCGGCGCCACCAGCGGCCGGCATCCGGCGATGCTGCCCACCACGTCCTCGGGCTGGAGGTCCGTCTTCAGCGCCGAACGCGCCCCTTCGAGCAGGAAATCGAGTTCCTGGCGGGTGCACATCACGTTGTCGAGGTCGCCTTCGTAGTCCTCGTCGGTGGTGCCGAGGTAGGACACATTGCCCCAGCGCGTGATGGTGGCGCGGCGGCTGCGGCCCGGCACGGGAATCGTCACCGTGCAGTCGTTGCGGATCTTGAGCCAGGGAATGGCCACGTGCACGCCCTTGGCGGGGCGGATGTGCAGGGTCTTCTGCTCGCCGCGCTTGCGGCCGGTCCAGTCGCGCAGCCACACGCCGGTGGCCATGATGACCACGCCCGCACGCACGCGGATCTCTTGCTCGCCGGCGTGGACGATGGCGCCGTCGACCTTGCCGTGGCCGTCGCGCGTGATCTCCATGACCTGCGCATGGTTGGCCACGGCCGCGCCATGGAAGGCGGCGGTGCGCGCGATGTTCAGCGTCAGCCGCGCGTCATCGACCCGCGCATCGAAATACAGGAAGCCCCCGGTCAGGTGCTCCGGATTGAAGGTGGGGCAGTGCGAGAGGACCTCCGCCTTGGTCAGCTTCTGGTGCAGGATGCCTTCGCGCCAGCCGCCGGCCAGGTCGTACGTCCACAGCAGGCTCTCGAATGCCTTGGCGAGCCGCTTGTCGAACACCCCGTCGCGCTCCATCACGGGAAACAGGAAGGGCAGGCGTTGCACCAGATGGCGCGCGTTGCGGCGCAGGCGCTGGCGCTCGAGCAGGGAATGGCGCACCAGGCTCAGGTTGCCCTGCTCGATGTAGCGCAGGCCGCCGTGCACCATCTTTGACGACTTGGACGAGGTGCCCGAGGCAAAGTCGTTCTTCTCGACCAGCGCCACACGGTAGCCGCGCAGGCTGGCGTCCAGCGCGGCATAGGCGCCGGTGACCCCGCCGCCGACGATGAGAATGTCGAAGGCCTCGCTGCCCAGGCGGTCCAGTTGCGACCGGCGGTCGAGCCGCAGCGGCTCGGTGCTGGTCATGGCGGCGCGTTCGCGGCTCGCGCTTCGGGATGGCAGACCCATCATGTTGATCGCTTCTCCTGATTAGTGCGACGCAAAAGCGTCCACGTGATTGAGTTCCGACGCCACGCGGGCGTGCCAGAGCGTGCGCCGCGCGGCGCGCTCGTCCTCGCCGATGGCCGGGGTAAACACGGCGTCCGGCGCAGTGGTGGTGCGGGCTTGCTGCAAGGAGTCCCACAGCAGGCCCGAAGCGCCGGCCAGATAGGCGATGCCGCGCAGGCTGGCGCGGTCCGTCTCCTGCATGCGATGGATCGGCAGGCCGGTGAGGTCGGCCTGCATCTGGAGTAGCGCGTCGCTGCCGGAGAGGCCGCCGCCCACTACGAGGCCGGAGACAGCCACGCCGGCGATGTCGCGGTTGGCCTCGATGCAGGACGCCACGGAATGGGCGATGCCGGCGAGGATGGCGTGGGCGATCTCGGCCTGCGTGGTGGCCATCGACACGCCGTTCAGCGCGGCGCGCGCCTCGGGCTGCATCTGCGGCACGCGCAGGCCGGTGAGCGCCGGGATGAACGTGACGCCGCCCGACGAGGGCACCGTGGCGGCCAGCGCGCTGATCTGCCGGGCGTCCTCGAACCAGTGCAGCTTGTTGCAGACCCAGTTGAGCGCGGAGCCGGTGGTGGCCACGAAGGTCTCCACCGAGTAGTGGGAGACGCCCTGATGGCGCCGCGCGGTCATCGTCAGCGTGCTGTCCGATTCGCCGCTGCGCGCGGGCAGGGCAGGGCCGACCATCAGGTCCACGAAGCTGCCGGTGCCGTGCAGGCACATCGACTGCCCGGCATCGAGACAGCCCAGTCCGATGGCGCCGGCAAGCTGGTCGCCAGCGCAGGCGAGGATGGGCACGTCGATGCCGAGCAGGTCGGTGCGCGTGCGGCCGAAGTCATCGGCGTCCTGCCGCAACTCGGGCAGCAGCTCACGCGGAAAGCCGAGTGCATCGATCCAGTCGGTGAGGTAGCGGTGCTCGCCGAGCATGTAGGCGCTGCATGACGTGGCATTCGTCGGCGTGGTCACGCAGGCGCGCTCGGTGGAGAGGTGCCAGAGCAGCCAGCTGTCCACGGTGCCAAACGCCAGGCGGCGCGCGGCCCATGCCTCGGCCACGGCGGGCGTCTCGCGCAGATGCCGCGCCGCCCACAGGTAGGGCGAACGCACGCCGGCAGGCCGGCCGACGGCGGGGCGCAGGCGCGCATCCCATGTGCCCGCCAACGCGTGCAGGTCCGGCGCGTAGCGCGTGTCCTGCCAGACCATGGCCGGCACCAGCGCGCGGCCGGTCTGCGTGTCCCACAGCACGGCCGTGGCGCGCTGCGTGGCGATGGCGAGCGCCACCACGTTGAGGTTATCGCGCGCGGCCTGCGCCAACGTGGCCCGGCACACTGCCAGCGTCTTCTCCAGCAGGACGTTGGCGTCCTGCTCGACCACGCCGGGGCGCGGTGAATCCACTTGCAGCGTGGTGTATTCCAGGCATGAGACGTGGCCATCGGCGGCCACCACGGCGGCGCGGGTGCCGGACGTGCCCTCGTCAATGGCGAGGATGACGTTCCTGTTCTGGGTCATGACTGCGATTTCTCGATCACGGGTTGGAGGAAGCCGGCCGCCTCGCGCGCATCGCGCGCGAACTGCGGGGCGTCGGCTTCGTTGTCAGGGTTGATGATGGTGCGCGTGGGGTCCCAGCGGACCGTGAAGCAGATGATGCTGGCGATGAGCGGCACCACGGAGAGGATCAGGAAGGTGGTTTCCAGCCCGTACTGCGCGCGGAACAGCGGAAACACCAGCAGGCCCAGCGCCGCGCCGATGGAGCCGAGCGCGCCGATGATGCCGTTAGCGCCCGCGCGCAGTTCGCTGCGGAACGACAGCGAGGACAGGCTCTTGCCGTTCGCGCCGGGGCCGCCCGAGTGGAACAGGATGAACAGCGACGGCACGACCACGGCGACCCACATCGGCATCTTGCCGTTGAACAGGCCGAGCACCAGCAGCATCACGAAGACGGCGGCGAAGCCGAACGCCGAGGCACGGCGCAGCCCAAGCTTGCGGCCGATCAGCGGGGACAGAAAGCCGCCGAAGATGCCGCACACATTGAACACCAGTGCGCCGATGGTGGCGTAGACAAAGTCCTTGCCGAACAGTGCGGCGCTGATCAGCGGCAGGTACCAGCCAATCGCGAAGTACTGGATCGACTGGCCGATCTGCACCGTGGAGGCGAGGATGGTGCGGGGCAGGTAGACGCCACGGAAGATCAGCAGCACGTTGGCCAGGCCGCGACGGGCCTGGTTGGTCACGGGAACGCGCTCGGACGGCGGGGCGGCCATGAAGGCGCGGCCGTAGATGCGCGTCATGGCGCGCGCGGCGGCGTCCAGCCGCTCCTTGCGGGCCAGCCAGATCGGGCTTTCGACCAGGAACAGCAGTTGCAGCACGAGGATGGCGACACCGAAGATGGCCGTGGCGGCCACCGAGTAGCGCCAGATCGTATCGCCCACATGCCACGAGTGGAACAGCAGCGCCAGCAGCAGGTTGGAACAGACTGCCGTGTACCACATGCCCTGCCAGGTATTGAGGCGGCTCTTGAGCTTGACCGGCGTGAATTCGGCCAGCACGGCCATGGCGATGGCGAAATCGATGCCGTATGCCGCGCCGACGAAAAAGCGGCCGACCAGAATCACGTCGAAGCCGGGGGCGAACACCACCAGCAGCGCGCCCACCACCGCCAGCACCTTGGCCAGGATCAGCGGGCGCACGCGGCCCCAGCGGTCGGCCATCCAGCCGCCCAGCGGGTTGAAGACGATGGCGACCCACGAGGCGAAGGAGGTCAGCAGCGCCACCTGCGCGGGGGCCAGCTGCAAATTGCGCGTCATCGGCCCAAGGCCGGCGCTCAGTGCCGAATTGGAGAATGCGTCAAGGAAGAGTCCGCCGAGGGCGAGCCACCACACCACGCCGGCGCGGCCACGTATACCAGGACAGGAATCTATGAAGGCGATGACATCGTCGATGCCACGAAGCTTGATGGCAGAGGTTTGCACTGCGGTCTCCTTTTTTTGGTTCTGTAAGAGGCCGCAGCAAACTGCACGCGCTAAGAGACCATCTTACAGATGGTCTCTTATCTAGATCTGCCCGGCCAATGTATGTCGCCGGGCAGGGCATGTCAACGGGGAAAACCCGATAGGCGGGGCGAAGCCGGGCGCGACTAGCGCGCGTCGCGCGGCTTGAAGATCAACCCTTGCTGCGCGACGCCGATGACGCCGTGCTCGTCATGCAGCGTGGTACGGGCCAGGCCGATGCCGCTTTCCTGCACCGTGGTCGTCGATTCAGCCGCGACCCATTCCCCACGTGGCAGCCGGTGCAGATACATCGTCAGGTCGGCATTCGCAAACGCGAAGCGATCCAGCGGCACGGCCCAGCTGATGCCATTGCCGAAGTCCGCTGCGGCCACTGCGCGTGCCGCCGCCGTGACCGGCCAGTCGGCCACCAGCGGCACCGCCAGGCGGAACCATACGGCGGCGGGGCCGGGCGCCGTGACCGTGCCGGTTGCCACGCGGCTCTCCATCGCGGTGTAGTGGAATGAAGTCTGCGGCTGCATGCCCGGGATAAGGATGGGCGTGTGGCACGCATCGGGCGGGGGGAGGGACGGGGACTGGGGGGAGGACTGGAGATCGAGCGCGCGCTCGCGGATATAGACCGCCGTCCCGTAGACGACTGGCACGCCTTCATGGGACAGCTCCAGGCGCACGCGCCGTACCGATCCCCCCGGCTGCGGTTCGACCACCGCGCGCAACGGTGCCACGGGCACCGGCCGGACGAATTCCAGGGTGAGGCGAACCATCGACCAACCCGGCTCATGTGCCATGGCGCGGTCCGCCATCGAGGCCAGCAAGCCGCCGGGCGCGCCGCCGTGCTGGGCGCCGGGATGCCAGGGGCCGCGTGACAGCTCGGTGGGGATGACGGCATCGCCCGAGACTTCGAAAATGCTGTGGGGAATGGGCACAGAAGCGGTAGCCAAGACGGTCTCCGTGAGGCGCGGTGCGCGCCCCGGACGCCGGGGCGCTATGGCCGCCAACGATACACCACGACATGGCTGGTTCGCTGGCCGCACCGTTCTGTGCGGATACCGGACAAGAACCTTTCAGTCGTGAAAGTCGGTTGGTGCATTGCAATATGCGAAGCGGCTTCGCGCAGGCCGCAACGGCCTGCCAATCGGCAATGCGGATCTGCTGCGTTGCAATATCGAATTGTTGCTGGATACAGCGGTAATCGACACCTTCATTGCGTTGACATTGCCGAAGGCAAGGTCTTACCCTCCGATCCACGCTAACTAGACGTTCGCATATAGAACGCAAGTTCGATATGTGGTCATTTCGGATTTCAGGAGACTTGCCTTGAACAAGGTTGCCGGGTTCTTTACGGAACTGATGCGCCGGTATTTGCCGGACCCCTTCGTGTTTGCCATTGGCCTGACGCTGCTCTCCATGGTGATGGCGATGCTGGTCGAGGGGCAGGCCGCCAACACGATCATCCTGAACTGGGGCAAGGGGTTCTGGAACCTGCTCGCGTTCACCACGCAAATGGCCGTGATCCTGGCGATGGGCTATGTGCTGGCCACCGCGCCACTGGTCGATCGCTTCCTGAACAGCATCGTCGCGCGTGTGCATTCGCCGCGCGGCGCCATCATCGTGGCGACGCTGGTCGGTGGTATCGGCAGCTATCTGAACTGGGGCTTCGGCCTCGTGATCGGTGGCATCATCGCCCGCAAGCTGGCGATGAAGGTGAAGGGCGTGCACTACCCGCTGATCATCGCGTCTGCCTATAGCGGCTTCACGATGTACGGGCTGGGCCTGTCTGCCAGCATTCCCGTGCTGATCTCCACGCCGGGCCACCCGATGGAAAAGCTCATGGGCGTGGTGGCGCTCAAGGACACGATCTTCTCCCTGCCGATGCTGCTCACCAGTCTGGCCGTGATCGTCACGCTGCCGCTGCTCAACGCCATGCTGCATCCGCGCGATGCCAAGGATGTGGTCGAGATCAAGGAAGAAGCGGAGGAGGGCCGCGCCGCCGCCGCCGGTGGGCATAGCATGGGCATCGAGAACACGCTGGCCGCGCGCATGAACAACAGCCGCCTGCTGAGCCTGCTCATCGGCCTGTGCGGCTTGGCCTACGCCGTGCTGTACTTCACGCAGGGCGGCACGCTGGATCTGAACCTGATCAACTTCCTGATCCTGTTTATCGGGGTGCTGCTCCTGGGCACGCCGGCTCAGTACGTGGCCAAGCTCAACGAGGGCATCAAGACGATTTCAGGCATCATCCTGCAATATCCGTTCTATGCCGGCATCATGGCGATCATGGCGGGCTCGGGGCTGGTGGATACCATTTCGCGCGTGTTCGTGGATATCGCCACGCCGCAGACGCTGCCGTTCTGGGGCCTGGTGAGCTCGTTCGTGATCAATTTCTTCGCGCCGTCGGGTGGTGGCCACTGGGTGATTCAGGGGCCATTCATGATCGACGCGGCGAAAGCCATCGGCAGCTCGGTGGCGCAGACCTCGATGTCGGTGATGCTTGGCAACGCTTGGAATGACCTCGTGCAGCCGTTCTGGATCCTGCCGGCGCTGGCGCTGTCGAAGCTCAAGCTCAAGGACGTGATGGGTTATACGGTGATCATGATGTTCTGGGTTGGCGCCATCTATATCGTGGCGTTGCTGGCCTGGGGCATGCTGACGCACTGATGCTGTACTGACCGATGTACTGACAACCAACGCGGAGACAATCGCATGCCGTTCCTGATCGAGACGTTCGACAAGCCGAATCACCAGCACGTGCGGCAGGCCAACCGGCCCGAGCACCTGGAGTATCTGGAAGCCAACAAGGCGCTGCTGCTGGCCTGCGGCGCCAAGCTCAACGATGACGGCAGCGATGGCGGTGGCGGCCTGTATATCGTCGACGTGGACTCGCGCGAGGCGGCGCAGGCATTTATCGAAGCCGATCCGTTCCACAAGGCGGCGCTGTTCGCCGAGGTGAAGATCGTGCGGTGGCGCAAGGCCTATCTGGACGGCGTCCGTCATATCTGAGCGAAGGCGTAGGCATGAAGCGATGGAAGCAACGGCCCGAAGGCGCCAACTGGGGCGACTTCGGTGAGGACGACCAGCTCGGCCGCCTGAACCTGATCACGCCGGCGCGCGTGCGTGCCGCCGCGCAGGAGATTCGAAGCGGCCGGACCTTCTGCCTGTCCCTGCCGCTGGACCTGCCCGGCGGGAACGTGCTGAACCCGCGCAGGCATCCGCCCGTCCTGCGTCCCACCTTCCGTGACGATGTGGCGTATGTGAACTTCCCGCTGGCCAAGGTCGATCCGCGCGCGCTGGACGTGCTCAGCGACGACCAGGTGCTGCTATCCATGCAGTACTCCACGCAGTGGGATTCACTGGCCCACGTTGGCGCGCTATTCGACGCCGATGACGACGGAGTCGCCGAACGCGTCTACTACAACGGTTTCCGACCGAATGCCGATATCGTCGGTCCGGTCGACTATGCCGAGGCCGACCACTTCGCGGCCCATTCCTGCGGGCACGACCACAGCCATGCCGACGCGCTCGGCATCGAGACCTTTGCTGCCCACGGCATTCAGGCGCGTGGCGTGCTGGTCGATCTGGCGGAGCACTATGGCCGCGAATGCCGCACGGTGGGTTACGACGACCTGATGCGCGTGGTAGACGCTGACGGCATCGAAGTTGGCAGTGGCGACATCCTCGTGCTCCGCACCGGCTTTGCCGAGATGCTGGTCGAGATGGCCGGCGAGCCCGATGCCGAACGCCTGCATCACAGCTGCTGCGCGCTGGATGGGCGCGACGACAGGCTGTTGCAGTGGATCACCGATTCCGGCATCGCCGCCATCGCCGCCGACAACTACGCCGTCGAACGTTATCCGGCCCGGCCCGTACCGGCGGAGCAGGGCCCCGTGCCGATGCTGCCGCTCCACCATCACTGCCTGTTCAAGCTCGGCTTGCCGCTCGGCGAACTCTGGTACCTGCGCGACCTGGCCGCCTGGCTGCGCGCCGAGGGCCGCCATCGGTTTTTCCTGTCGGCGCCGCCGTTGCGGCTGCCCGGCGCCATGGGGTCGCCCGTGACGCCCGTTGCCACGACCTGATTCCTCTCTCTTCAATAGGAGCCCACCATGCTGTTCATGGTTGAAATGACTGTTCGCATTCCCCAAACGCTCGACCCGGTCGTTGCCGACAAGATCAAGGCGGAAGAGAAGGCGTACTCCCAGCAGTTGCAACGCGACGGCAAGTGGCGCCACCTGTGGCGCGTGGCCGGCCTCTACGCGAACGTGAGTATCTTTGACGTCAAGGATGCCGACGAACTGCACACGCTGCTGACCGCCCTGCCGCTGTATCCGTACCTGGATCTGAAGGTGACCGCGCTGGCCCAGCACGGTTCGGCCATCGCCCAGAACTGAGCTCCGGAGACCGCCATGCCTTTTGCTGAACTTGCGGACGTGAAGCTCCATTACCGGTTCGATGGGGATGAGAGCCTGCCCGTGCTGGTGCTGTCGAACTCCCTGGGCACCAGCCTCGACATGTGGCAGCCACAGATCCCGGCGCTGACGCAGCGTTTCCGCGTGCTGCGCTACGACACGCGCGGCCACGGGCAGTCGTCCGTCACCGAGGGGCCGTACAGCATCGCGCAACTGGGTGGCGACGTCATCGCACTGCTAGACCATCTCGGCCTGCAACGCGTGCACTTCTGCGGGTTGTCGATGGGCGGCATCACTGGCATGTGGCTGGGCGTCCACCATGGTGACCGCCTCGACAAGCTGATCCTGTGCAACACGGCGGCTTATATCGGGCCGCCCGAGAACTGGACCAACCGTGCTGCCGCTGTAGAGCGCGACGGTGTGGCCTCGATTGCCGCTGCCGTGGTCGACAAATGGCTCACGCCGGATTTCGCGGCGCAGCAGGCGGATCTGGTGCAGACGTTGCGGACGATGCTGGGCGCGACGGACGCGCGTGGTTACGCGGCGAACTGCCGGGCCGTGCGCGATTCGGATCTGCGCAACGACGTGCAGCGCATTGCCACGCCCACGCTGGTGATTGCCGGCACCGGCGACATCCCGACCCCGCCTGCGGATGCTCGATACCTGGCGGAGACCATTCCCGGCGCAAGGTACGTGGAACTGTACGCCGCGCATCTCTCGAACCTGCAGCAGGTGGAGGGATTCAATCAGGCCGTGCTGGAGTTTCTGGATCGCTGATGCGTGACGCGGGCTCCCGCCGGGAGCCCGGCGGGCAGCGCTGGCAAGGCATCACCGGATCTTGCCGAATCCCCCAATGGCCCACTGCAAGCCGCTTTCCCGCGTCAGGCGGAAGTCCGGCCGCACTTTGACAGTAGCGAGCACGTCCCCGAACTGACCGACCGCCGAGAGCGTGCCGAACGGCTCGTACTCATCCGGCGTGATAACAAGCTGGATAGTGACTGCGTCCGATCCGACTTCAACGGTTACCTGCTTGTTCAATTGCGCGTGCAACTGCTGCTCGTGTCGGCGGATGACTTCCGAAGCGGTCTTCACCAGGGTCTGATGCGCGGTCGCATCCAGCGGCTTCGGATCGACCTTGTTTCGGCCCATTGTCCACGGACCGACCAGTGCAGGCTCTGCGCTGCCCTCCCGGATCATCTCGACGGCCCACCCATCGCCGTCCTCGTTCTTGATGACCCGCGCGGTCCACCCCTTGTCTCGCCAAAGTCTGGGCTCATGGATAGGGGTGGCTTCAACGGCTGAAGAGACTGTGTCGCTGTGATTCATGGATCTCGTGTTCAATGCATGCGGACTTCGCCGTCGGCGCGCAGCAGGCCGCAGCCTTGGTGGCGGCTAAACGCCGCATTGTAATGGGATCGGCATCACGTTGACCGAATCCGGTTTTCCTCGCCGAAATGGCCCTCGCTGCCTATGCGGGGCGGGAGGGTAGCCCATGGTCCAATACCCGCGATTTCCTGAGTTGAATATCTTGGTGGAGTAAGCGAACGTCCTATGGAGCCAACAACATGAAATACTCCCTGCTCGTTGTGTTGCTCGCAGCCGCCGGATGCGCCACTCCGCCGCCGCCGGCACCCCTTCCGCCGCCGCCGCCCGAGAATGCCAGCAAGGTGGGCCAAAGCCAGATGCCGCCCAAGGCGGCCGCACAGTGCATCGGATCGAAATGGACGCAATCTTCCGGACAGCCGGCCATGATCCAGTATGTGTTTGCCAACGACACGGCATTCGATGTCTTTGTCCCGGGCCAGACCCCACCCGCCGGCACTGCCGCCATGGTGCGGCCAGCGCCGACAGGGACGGGTTCAACGCTGTACTTCCGCGGCAACGACGCCGCGGCGTCCAGCGTCCTGAGCCAGTGTCCCTAGGCGCCGCAACTTGAGGTATCGAATCGAGCCAGGGGTGGCCGATGGCTGGCTTTTCCCCTGGCACGCTTCTGCATGGACGCCATCGGTCGCTTCTGCATCGACGCATTGGTAAGAACGGTTGACCTTCACCTGCATGACCTGTATAAGAGTCATGCAGGATCATCAAGCAGACCGCAGAGTTCTTTGGCGAATCGCCACCTTCCTTGTTTCTTCCTTGACTATCGTGCCTCGCCGGTATTTCCGTCGTGCGAGAATTTTTTAGGATTTGAGATGGAAACAGGTACTGTAAAGTGGTTCAACGATGCCAAAGGCTTTGGTTTTATCACGCCGGATGCGGGTGGAAATGATCTTTTCGCGCATTTCTCCGAGATCCAGGGTAATGGCTTCAAGTCGCTGCAAGAAGGACAGAAGGTGAATTACGTTGAAGGCAGTGGCCCGAAGGGCCCGACAGCGACGAAGATTCAGCCTTCCTGAACGGATTCGACTGGCAGTTATAGAAAAGCTCCGCAAATGCGGAGCTTTTTTTGTTGCGGCGGTCCTTTTCGCTGCGGAGAAATGGCCATTGGCCAGGTCTTGCGCGATCAGCGCTACAACAACGCGGCACGATCACCCTCCCATGGCAACACGCCGAAGTCGAGCACATGGTCGACTTCCTCCGATATATCCCTGCGCCACACAGTAAGAGCGTATGCTGGTATCGCCAATCGGCAATCAAAGCGGCAATAAAGCATCGGAGCATCTCATGGCCAAGAGCCAACTGCGCGGTAACCGCGAAGCAAAAAAACCCAAGCAACCCAAGAAGCCGGCCGTGCCGGCAAGCCCGATCGGAACGGTGCATTCTCGGATCGGCAACGACGGCGTCGGCAAGCGGAAGGCATAAATCGGCGGTAGCCTACCGATGAGGAGGCGCATCATGAAGGCGGCCAGCGCTGACTGCTGGCGCCTTGGCAGGGTTCCGCTCTCCAGCCGCCGATGGCCCAGAAGACATGCGGAACAACAGTCGGAGGCGAGCCATGCGCACGCTCCTTTACTTCATCCTCAATGATGTGGCCACCGCGAAGCTGGCCCAGATTCAACTGCACGCTCTCGTGGCCGGCCCTCAGGAGCCGGAAGGCCCGTGGTTCCTCCGGCGAGACCGGCAGCCTGTGGAGAGCCTGCCCGGCCCTCACGCGGGCCAGGTTACCTATCGCGAGGAAACGGCATTGGCCGGATTTATCGCCGGCGCGATTGCCGGCGTGGTCGTGACCGTTGCCTACGGTACGTCATTCGGTCCAGCCGAAAGCGCTATCGCCACATTAGGGGTTGCCACGCTCGGCGGCATGCTGGGCTGGCTGCTCGGGGCAAGGCTCGGCGGCAAATTCCTGCGCGTCGGATTAACAGAACGCAGACTCCCCATGTTGCCCGGGCAACTCGTGATGGTAGCTAGTTGCGACGGCGGTTCCTGTGCGCCGATGCGCGGCATCGTCAAGGAGCTGGGCGGCGTTTGCCTCGCCGGGACGGCGTACCGCGGCTGGCATCGTTGACGGTTTAGGGGGAACGATGCCTGGAAGCATCGACCGCGTAACGCTTCATACGGGAACATCGCGCCTCCTCGCCCGACAGGGACAACCAGGCCGTTCCAGCCGAATGGGCATGCATCCACTGTAGAACGCCGCGCGCAAGGTCCGTACGTATCGGTGATCCGAGTCACAGGTTCTTGGGGTTCGATCCCTGAACGAAGGAAACTGATGCTAGAGGCCATCCGCCGCGCAATCTTGCTCCCGCCCACACCGTCACCATGGCATGACCCGGCGCCGGTTCGGGGCGAACTGTTTGGCCTCGAACGGCTGGAGCAGCACGCACAGAGTCTGGCGGCCGCGCAAACCGTGACCGTCAGGCCGCCCAGGGTCCCGACGCTGCAGAACCGCCTCAAGGACAATGCGGCGGTCTTGCTGCGCGCCTACCGGGCCAGCGCGTCCGAACTGGAGAAGGGGCGCAGCGTGGTGCCCGCCGCAGAGTGGCTCCTGGACAACTACCACCTCGTTGAAGCACAGGTCCGAGAGATTCGTGACGCCTTGCCGCCGGGCTACTATCGCCAGTTGCCAAAACTTAGCAATGGGCC
This sequence comes from Cupriavidus sp. 2KB_3, assembly GCF_052115685.1. NCBI lineage: Bacteria > Pseudomonadati > Pseudomonadota > Betaproteobacteria > Burkholderiales > Burkholderiaceae > Cupriavidus > Cupriavidus sp. 2KB_3. Next base: position 10,970 of record NZ_JBFRHD010000003.1, on the reverse strand, counting down.
GTTCGCCGGTTACCCGCGTGTCTTTGGCATTGCCTGGGCGTTTGTCGCCCACACCGACAGTCACGTCGATGCCATCGCGCTGCGGCGCTTCATCGCTGCCTATCAGCGTGTGACACCGCTGACCATCGGGGAGCTGTGGGCCGTGGCCATCACGCTGCGCATCGTCCTGATCGAGAACCTGCGTCGGCTTGCAGATCAGATGACTGCGGGGCGAGCCGCCCGCGCCGACGCCGATGGCCTGGCGCGTCGTGTGCTGGTGGCTGGGTGCGGGCGCTCGGCGCTGGACGCCGATATCGCAGCGCGCTCTGTCCTGCCGTTGTCGGAACTGTTTGCCGCGCAACTGGCCAAGCGGCTGCGCGACCAGGACCCCGTGACCACGCCGATCCTTGGCTGGCTGGAGGCGCGGCTGGGCCGGCAGGGCGTTTCCGTCGATGACGTGGTGTTGCATGCCCAACAGCGCCAGGGTGCGTCCAATGTCACGGTCCGCAATGTCATCACCAGTTTGCGGTTGATTTCAGATCTCGACTGGACCGAGTTGTTCGAGGATGTCAGCCTCGTCAACCGGGTGCTGAGTGCGAACAGCACGTTCGCACTCATGGATTTTCCGACGCGCAACCTCTATCGCAGCGCCATCGAGCGCCTGGCGCGGGGCGCCGCGCTATCCGAGCTGGAGATCGCCGACCACGCGGTGGGCGCCGCCCGTGCCGCCGCTGAAACCGGGTTCGGTGCCGACCGTGTGGAATGCGCGACAGACGCCGGCTATCACCTGATCGGCGAAGGGCTCGGTGCTTTCGAGGCATCGATCGGATATCGCCCCACGGTCGCGCAGCAGCTCAGCCGCTTTCATCTCCGGCTCGGCATCGGTGGCTATCTCGGTGCGACGTTACTGGTCACGGTCTTGCTGCTCGCCCTCTCGTTGTGGTGGTTGGGGGTGGGAGGGGGCGCACCGGTGGTGGCGGCAACGGGGGGATGGCCCATGCTCCTCGCAATCGTCGCGCTGATCTGGCTGATCCCCGCCAGTGAAGTCGCGTTTGCGCTGATCAACCGAGCCATCGCCTGGCACTTCGGGGCGGTCATCCTGCCCGGCCTGGAACTCTCTGCCGGCGTGCCCCGATCCCTGCGGACCCTGGTCGCCGTGCCGACGCTGTTGTCCGGTGAGCCCGAACTGCGCGCCCAGATCGAGGGCCTGGAGGTGCACCATCTTTCCGGCGCCGGGGGAGACCTGAGTTTTGCCTTGCTCACCGATGGCGTGGACGCCGATCGGGAGGTCATGCCGGGCGATGCGCATCTGCTCGAAGTCGCCGCCGACGCCATTGCGCTACTCAACCAACGTCATGGCCCAGGGCCGGCGGGAGATCGCTTTCTCCTGCTCCATCGGCGCCGCATCTTCAATGCGGGCGAAGGCGTCTGGATGGGCTGGGAGCGCAAGCGCGGCAAGCTGCACGAGCTTAATCGCCTGTTGCGGGGCGCCACCGACACCAGCTATGTACCGGTGGAGGGCGTACCGCCGCGGGTGCCGGCGGACGTGCGCTATGTCATTACGCTGGATGCGGACACGCGCCTGCCACGGGACGCGGCATTGCGGCTGATCGGCAAGATCGCGCATCCGCTGAACCGGCCCCGGTTCGACACCGCGCTGCAGCGGGTCACCGGTGGCTATGCGGTCCTCCAGCCTCGGGTGACGCCGTCGCTGCCGGTGGGGCGGGAAGGGTCGTTGTTCCAGCGCATCTTCTCCGCGCCCGGCGGCATCGATTCCTATGCCACCGCAGCTTCCGATATCTATCAGGATTTGTTCAACGAAGGTTCGTACGTTGGCAAGGGTATCTACGACGTCGATGCCTTCGAGGCGGCCCTGTCCGGCCGGATCGCCGATAACACCGTGCTCAGCCACGACCTGCTCGAAGGCATGTTCGCGCGGACGGGCCTGGCGTCGGATATCGAGGTCGTCGAGGAGTTTCCTGCGCGCCATGACGTGGCCGCAAAGCGGCAGCACCGCTGGACGCGCGGCGACTGGCAACTCCTCGGCTGGATCTTCGGACATCATGCCGGGCGCGATGCGGTGCCCGCGGTGGGCCGCATGAAGATGTTCGACAACCTGCGCCGCTCGGTCTTGCCGCTATGCCAGCTCGCGGCGCTCGCGACGAGCTGGCTCGCGCCAGCGCCACTCAACCTGCATGCCACGCTGCTGGTGCTGGCCGCCATCAGCATCCCGATCCTGCTGCCGGGCCTGCTCTCGCTGCGACCCCATCACACGGCGGTTCGATGGCTCAGTCACGCGGCGATGTGGCTGGCTGATTTGCGCACTGCGGCCATGCGGATTCTGTTCACCGTGGCGTTCCTGCCGGATCAGGCATGGAGCACCAGCGACGCCATCGTCCGGACGCTGACGCGCCTGCTCCGTACGCGCCGCCACTTGCTCGAATGGACCACTGCCGCGCAGTCGAAGCGCAATCCCCGGCTGGATCTCGCGGGGTTCTATCGTCGAATGCTGGGCGGGGTCCTGCTCGCCGTGGCGGTGACCGCCATCGCGCTCGGCGTGGCGCCAGCCGGGTGGCCGCTGGTTGTACCGTTTGCCTTGCTGTGGCTCGCCGCACCGGCCCTTGCACTGTGGGCCAGCCGTGCGTCGCGGGCAGCGCCCCGGCTCACGCTGTCGGAGGCGGAAGCCGGAGAACTGCGGCGGATCGCGCGCCGCACGTGGCGCTACTTCGAAGTCTTCGTCACGCCGGCGGACAACATGCTGCCCCCGGACAACGTGCAGGAGAGCCCCCGGCAGGTCGTGGCAAACCGCACCTCCCCGACCAATATCGGCTTGTATCTGCTGTCCGCCGTGGCCGCGCACGACTTTGGCTGGGCGGGTATGACCGAAACGGTGGAGCGGCTCGAGGCCGCCTTTGATTCGCTGCGTCGATTGTCGCGCTACCGTGGGCACTTCTTCAACTGGTATGGCACCCAGGACCTCCGGGCGCTCCCGCCCGACTATGTGTCGTCCGTTGACAGCGGCAACATGGCCGGTCACCTCATCGTGCTTGCCAACGCCTGCGAGGGTTGGGCCCGCCCGCCGGCCGCCGCAACGGAGGCACCGGAGACACGCGAGGGCATGCAGGACAGCGTCGTGCTGGCCCATGAGGCGCTACGAAGCCTGCTCCAGGCAGGCAGCGAGCAAGGACGCGAAGTCGGGTCGCTGCTGAACGAGATCGAGGACCATCTGCACGGCGCGCAACGGATGGCCACGTTGATGCCCACGTTGCGGCGACTGGCCGAGCACGCCACACGGTTATGCGCAGACATGCGCCCGGCCGCCGGCAATGACGCGCTGGGCGACCTCTCGTTCTGGCTTGGCGCACTGTCCAGGCGGGCTGTGGAGCACGAACGCGATGGCGGCGCCCATGCCGCCGCATCGTCAGGTCTGGGTGACCGGCTTCAAGCGCTCGCCAGCGAAGCGCGCGAGATGGCAATGTCCATGGACTTTTCCTTTCTGTTCAACGGGGAACGCAAGCTGCTTTCGATTGGCTTTGCGATGGACGACAACCGGCTCGACACGAGTTGCTACGACCTGCTTGCCTCGGAGGCAAGACTTGCCAGCCTGTTTGCCATCGCCAAGGGTGATGTGCCCACGCGGCACTGGTTCCGTCTGGGCCGTGCCGCCACGCCGCTCGGCAACGGTTCGGCGCTGATCTCCTGGTCCGGCTCCATGTTCGAATACCTGATGCCGTCGTTGGTGATGCGTGCACCGAACGGCAGCCTGCTCGAGCAGACCAATCGGCTGGTGGTCGAGCGCCAGCGCGCCTATGGTCGATCGCTGGGCATTCCCTGGGGCATTTCCGAGTCCGCGTTCAACGCGCGCGATCTCGAATTTACGTATCAGTATTCGAATTTCGGCGTGCCCGGTCTCGGCCTGAAGCGAGGCCTCGCCGAAAACGTGGTGATTGCGCCTTACGCCGCCGCACTCGCCGCCATGGTTGACCCGCCCGAAGCGCTGCAGAACTTCAGGGAACTCGTGCACCTCGGCGCGCTGGCCCGTTACGGCTTTTACGAAGCTATCGACTTCACGCGTTCGCGCTTGCCGGAGCATCAGGACCACGCCATCGTGCGGGCATTCATGGCCCACCACCAAGGCATGAGCATTGTCGCCATCGCCAACACGCTGCTGCACGGCATCATGCGAGAGCGCTTCCATCAGGAGCCGATGGTCCAGGCAACCGAACTGCTGCTGCAGGAGCGCATTCCGCGCAATGTCGCTATCGCGCATCCGCGTGCCGAGGACGTCAAGGCCTCGGCGATCACTCCCATTGTCCAGGATTCGACGGCCAGGCGGGTGCCTGGCGCGGTCGCCGGGCCGCCCGTCACCCATCTGCTCTCGAACGGGCGATACACCGTCATGCTGACGGCGGCGGGGGCAGGCTACAGCCATTGGCGCGATCTCTCGGTCACCCGGTGGCGGGAGGATGCCACCTGTGACGACGCGGGGTCTTTCATCTTCCTGCGTGACAACGAGGACGGCCGGGTGTGGTGCGCCGGTGCGTGGATTCCCGGCAGCGATGATGTCGGCGAGGACAACGAGGTACTGTTCGTCGAGGACCGCGCCGCGTACCATCGGCGTGATGGCACGCTGACCACCACGCTCGATGTCCTGGTATCGGGCGAGGACGACGGCGAGGTGCGGCGCGTGTCGCTGTCCAACAGCGGCCGCCGGGCGCGCGAGATCACGTTGACCTCCTACGCCGGGCTGGCCCTGTCGGCGCAGGCGGCCGATGTCGCGCATCCGGCATTCTCCCGACTGTTCATCCAGACCGAGTACCTGGCCGAGTTTGGCGCGTTGATTGCGACCCGCCGACCCCGTTCGCAAGCCGATCCGCAGATATGGGCCGCACATTTCGCGGTGGTGGAGGGCGACGTCTGCGCCGACCCGGAGTATGAATCCGACCGCGCGCGCTTCCTGGGGCGGGGCCGGACCGTCATGACCGCGCGCGCCGTGCACGACAGCGGGCCGCTTTCGAATACGGCGGGCACGGTACTGGACCCCATCTTTTCGCTGCGGCAGCACGTGCGCATCGCGCCCGGCGGCGTGGCGCGCGTGGCGTTCTGGACGGTCGTGGCGGCGTCGCGCGCCGAGTTGCTCGACCTGATCGATAAACACCATGACCGCAGCGCCTTCGACCGGGCCCGGACCCTGGCATGGACCCAGGCCCAGGTCCAGTTGCGGCATCTGGATATTCAGGCGAACGAGGCGGCTGATTTCCAGCGGCTGGCGGCGGCCATCCTGTACGCGGACCGCCGCCTCAGGGCGCCGTCCGGGGCGATCGCGCGCGGCGCCGGCCTCCAGTCCGGGCTGTGGCCGCACGCCATCTCCGGCGATCTGCCGATCGTCCTCATGCGCATCGACGATATCGACGATATCGCCCAGGTCCGCCAGTTGCTGCGTGCGCATGAGTACTGGCGCATGAAGCGGCTGGGCGTCGACCTTGTCATCGTGAACGAGCACGCCTCGTCGTATTTGCAGGACCTGCAGGTCGCCATCGACACGGCGGTGCGCAGCGGCCAGTCGCAGCCGCGTCTGGGCGAGGAGTTCGCCCAGGGGGCGGTCTACGCGCTGCGCGCCGACCTGATGACCGGCGAGGCGCGCGCGTTGCTGCAATCCGTCGCACGCGTGGCATTGATCGCACGCCGGGGTGCGATTGCCGACCAGCTTGCACGAATACCCGATCCGGCGTGGGCACCGCCCGCGCGGCGCGCGCCGGTTGCATTGCCGGCGCCGCCGCCGCCCTCGGGGCGGCCGCGCGCCGTCACGAGTTCGTCCCAGGATCAGGCAGCGCTCGAGTTCTTCAACGGCCTGGGAGGCTTCGCCCGGGACGGCCGGGAATACGTGGTGGTGCTGGAGGGCGGCACCACCACGCCGGCGCCGTGGATCAATGTCATCGCCAATGAAGGCTTTGGCTTCCAGGTGTCGGCCGAGGGCAGCGGCTATACGTGGTCCGTCAACAGCCGGGAGAACCAGTTGACGCCATGGTCCAATGATCCGGTCTCGGACCCGGCGGGGGAGGCCATCTACGTGCGCGATCTCGCGTCGGGCGAAGTCTGGACGGCTACCGCGCAACCGATACGCGATGGCGGCAAGTACATCGCCCGTCATGGCTTTGGATACAGTCGCTTTTCACACGTGGCGCACGGTATTGGGCTCGAGTTGTTGCAGTATGTGCCGGTCGATGATCCGGTGAAGATCTCGCGGATGACGCTGCGCAATCTCTCCGGGGCGCATCGACAACTGTCCGTGACGGCCTACGTCGATTGGGTCCTGGGCCTGTCGCGCGGCGCCTCGGGCCCTTACATCCTGACCGAGTTCGATGCCGAAAGCGGCGCAATGCTGGCGCGCAACCCCTGGAATCTCGCGTTTCACGGCCGGGTCGCGTTTGCCTGCCTGGTCGGGACCACAACGAGCTGGACGGCCGATCGAAGCGAATTCATTGGCTATCGCGGCTCGCTCGGCCAACCTGCGGCGCTCGTCGCCCCCGCTGGCTCGCCGTCGCTTTCCGGCACGGCCGGGGCGGGGATGGATCCCTGTGCGGCCCTCCAATGCCTCGTCTCGCTCGCACCCGGCGAATCCACCGAGGTGACCGTGCTGCTCGGGCAATGCGCCAGCGCCGATGAGGCCCGTACCATGATCGCCCGCTATCGCGGCGCGGACCTCGACGGCGTGCTCGCGGCCGTGACGGCGCGGTGGACGGATCTGCTGGGCGCAGTGCAGGTCAGGACGCCGGTTCGCGCGATGGACATCATGCTCAATGGCTGGTTGCGCTACCAGACGCTCGCCTGTCGCATCCGGGCCCGCTCGGCGTTCTATCAGGCCAGTGGCGCCTACGGGTTTCGCGACCAGTTGCAGGACACCATGGCGCTCACCTTCGCCAGCCCCGCCGAGACGCGGCGCCATCTGCTGCGCGCCGCCGCGCGGCAGTTCGAGCCAGGCGATGTCCAGCACTGGTGGCTGCCGCACTCAGGGCAGGGCGTGCGCACGCGGATCTCGGACGATTGTGTCTGGCTGGCGTTCGCCACGGCCACCTATGTGATGGGGGCGGATGACGCCGCAGTGCTGGACGAGTGCATTCCCTTCCTCGACGGGCCGACACTGGCTGCCGGCGACCACGACCTCTTTTTCCAACCCATGGTGGCTGAAACCAGCGCATCGCTGTTCGAGCACTGTGCACGCGGCATCGACCGCTGCATCGGGCTGACGGGCGAACACGGCCTGCCGCTGATCGGTGGGGGCGACTGGAACGACGGGATGAATCTGGTCGGCGCCGGCGGAAAGGGCGAGAGCGTCTGGCTGGGATGGTTCCTCGCCCGCACCCTCGCGCTATTCGCCCCGCTGGCGGATTCGCGCGATGCCGTCCGTGCCGCCCGCTGGCGCGCCCATGGCCTGGCGCTGCGCGAGGCGCTGGAGCAGCATGGCTGGGATGGGGCATGGTACCGCCGGGCCACCTACGATGACGGCACGCTGCTGGGCTCGGCGTACAGCGAGGCCTGCCAGATCGATGCCATCGCCCAGTCCTGGTCCGTGCTGTCTGGCGTGGGCGACCCTGCCCGGAGCGCGATGGCGATGGCGTCGCTCGACAACCTCTTGGTCCGCCGCAAGGAAGGGCTTGTGCTGCTGTTCTCGCCGCCGTTCGACGGGGGCGTGGATGACCCCGGTTATCTCAGGGCTTACCCGCCTGGTGTCCGGGAGAACGGCGGCCAGTACAGTCACGCCGCGATGTGGAGCGTGCTGGCCTTCGCGGAACTGGGTGACGCGGACACTGCCGTCGAACTGTTCTCGATGCTCAACCCCATCCACCACGCGCTGACGCCGGCGGCGGTCGATCGCTACAAGGTGGAGCCCTATGTGGTCGCCGCGGATGTCTATTCGGTGGCGCCTCACGTTGGCCGTGGCGGCTGGACGTGGTACACCGGCGCGGCGGGATGGATGCAGCGGGCAGGCATCGAAGGTATCCTCGGCATCCGGCGGGAAGGCGCCTGGCTGCTTGTCGCCCCCCGGATTCCCGGAAGCTGGCCGGGGTTCCAGGCTACCATCGCCCTCGGTGTCGCCCTCGGTGTCGCCCATTACGATATTCGCGTCGAGCGGCGGGGCGCCGGCGATACGGTGTGTACCGCGATGCTTGATGACCTGCCCATCCCCTGTGTCAACGGCGCGGTGCGCGTGCGTGTGGAGGACGGGGAGCATCGTCTGGTTCTTCGCCTCGCTGCCTAACCCCCGGTTACGAGTAGAATGCGCACCGCGGCACTTTCTCAGTGCCGACCGTGATTGCAGGTGCCCGCGATTTTCGTGGGTTAAACGGGAAACAGGTGCGTCGCCCAGCCGCGACCAAGCCTGTGCTGCCCCCGCAACGGTAAGCAGGTTCGAGAATCTGTCATGCCGGTCCATCGGATCGGCGGCCACTGCGCCCGTCTCATGGCGTGGGAAGGCGACGGATTCCCGGGAGCACGTGCTCCCCGCCTGTCAGCCCGGATACCGGCCTGTTGTCATCATCGAAATCCTTTGCACGGGCGGGGTCGTCCGGCTTTACGATGAAATACAACTTGCTCGCGCATTCCGCTGGCCGCCCGCGCTCGGCCCAGACTTCGTCACGTTCCGCACGGGGGCGTCGGCCGCGTGTCCTGGCTGCGTCGCTCGGTGCCATGGCCGGCCTGAATCTTCCCTGTGCGTTCGCACAGGACACCTCCGAATCGCATGACAGGTCTCTGCCGCCGGTGGTCGTCAGCGACGCCGCCTATCCCGGCATGGCGCTCTCGAAACCCGAGTACACGGGCAGCCGCATGGGTCTGACGCCGCTGGAGACACCAGCCAGCGTAGAAGTGCTCAGCGGCGAGACCATTCGCGCGCGGGGCGACCAGAGCGTGCGCGAGGCCGTCACCCGGGCGACCGGCATCACCGGCAATCCATCCCCGGGCAACGGCGGCACCGCGCTCAGCGCGCGCGGCTTCGCCGGCCAGGGCTCGGTCATGCAACTGCTGGACGGCACGCGCATGTATGTGGCCTCCGGCACGGTGACCTTCCCGTTCGATACGTGGTCGGTAGATCGCATCGAGGTGCTGCGCGGTCCCGCATCGGTCATGTATGGCGAGGGGGCGATCGGTGGCGTCGTCAACGTGGTGCAGAAGAAGCCGATCCGCGGCCCCATCGAGAACGAACTCCAGATCACGGGCGGCACGGAGAAGACCGCGCGCGTGGCCTTCGACAGTGGCGGCAAGGTCAACGACAACCTGTCGTACCGTTTTGCCACGGCCTACAACCGGACGGCTGGCTGGGTGGATCGGGGCGATGCCAACAACCTGATGGTGTCGGCGTCCGTCCGGCTGGACGTGAATCCGGACTTCAACCTGACGCTGTCCTATGACGACGGCAGCCAGCATCCGCAGCAATACCTCGGCACGCCACTGGTCAACGGCAGCCTGGACCGCTCGCTGCGCAAGAAGAACTACAACGTGGGCGACGCCGAGATCAGCTATCGCGACCGCTGGACGCGGCTGAATGCCGAATGGACGCCGAATGACCGCGTCACCGTGCGCAACCAGTTCTATTACCTGACCAGCCACCGTCATTGGCGAGACAGCGAGACCTACAGCTACCTGCCGGCCACCGGGCAGGTGCGCCGCACGGACTATCTGGAAATCCTGCACGACCAGGAGCAGGTGGGCAACCGCGCCGACATGACGGTGCGCAGCAAGCTGTTCGGGCTCGATAACACCACCACGGTCGGCGTCGACGTCAACAAGATCAACTTCACCCACTCGAACAACTCGCCCTACGGCGGTGCATCCACGGTACCGGCGCGCGATTTCGATCCGGGCCTGTTCTTCAGCCCGCCGGGCATCGTCACGTCGCCGCGCTTCCGCAGCAACACCACGCAGTACGCGCTGTTCGGCGAGCACCGCATCGCCTTCACGCCGCAGTGGTCGGTCATCGGCGGCGTGCGTTTCGACCATGCCGACCTGACGCGCACCGATCTCCTGGCCGGCTCGGCCTGGGACAAGACCTTCGCCAATACCACATGGCGCGTGGGCACTGTCTACCAGTTCACCCCGAGCCTGGCCGTTTATGCCCAGTACGCCACGGCCACCGACCCGTTAGGCGCGCTGGTCACCACCTCCGACGCCCAGCGCAATTTCAACCTCGCCACCGGCAAGCAGGCGGAAGTGGGCGTGAAGCAGGCGTTCTGGGGTAATCGCGGCGAATGGACCTTCGCGGCCTACGAGATTCGCAAGAACGACCTGCTCTCGCGCGATCCGGCTAACCCGACGATCACCCAGCAGGTGGGCGAGCAGTCGTCGCGCGGGCTGGAGGCATCGGCAAGCGTGGAAGTGCTGCGCGGGTTGCGGCTCGACATCAACGGCACCGTGCTGCGCGCGCGCTATGACGACTTCAACGAATCGGTGGGCGGCGTGCTGGTCTCCCGTGCCGGCAACGTGCCGACCAGCGTGCCGCAGCAGGCCGCCAACGCCTGGCTGACGTGGAACATTATCCCGCAGTGGACGTTCGGCGCGGGCCTGCGCTATGTCGGCGGGCGTTACGCAGACACGGCCAACCGCGTGCGCGTGCCGAGCTATACGACGGTCGATACGGCCCTGTCGTGGCGCGTCTCGAAGCAGGCGGCGCTGACGCTGCGCGTCTACAACCTGTTCAACAAGGACTATGCCGAATCGGTCTCGAATGGGGGGCAGCAATGGCTGCTGGGCCGACCACGCTCGGCGGAGTTGTCGGCCAACTTCTACTTCTGAAGCCGTGGCGATGTGCCAAGGCGCCATTTACCGCGGCATCCCCTCAGCACCGCTGCGCCCGATCGCGTGGTATTCGATGCCGGCTGTCGCCATCGCATCGGGTTCATAGAGATTGCGGCCGTCGATGATGACCGGGGTCTTCAGCTTGGCGCGGATCTCGCTGAAATCCGGGCTGCGGAATACCTTCCACTCGGTCACGATCA